>DASUZB010000066.1:0-36557 GCA_036377075.1 Actinomycetes bacterium
CAGGTACGCGCGGGCGACGAGCCGGAACGCCGACCTCGCCGAGCTCGCGTGGTGGGCCCGCCGCAAGGGGATCACGGTGCTGGGGACCGGGGACTTCACCCACCCGGCCTGGTTCGCGGAGCTGAAGGCGAGCCTCGCACCGGCCGAGCCCGGCCTCTTCCGGCTCCGGGACGAGCTGGACCGGGCCGTGGCCGAGCGGCTTCCCTCGTCGTGCCGCGGGCCGCTGCGCTTCCTGGTCGCCACGGAGGTCTCGACGGCGTTCCACCGGGACGGGCGCGCCCGGCGCATGCACCACCTGCTCTACGTGCCCGACCTGAAGGCGGCGGCGACCCTGAGCGACCGCCTCGGCCGCAGCGGGAACCTCGCCGAGGACGGGCGCCCCACCCTCGGCATCGACGCGAGCGACCTGCTCGCGGCCACGCTCGACAGCGGTGACGGCAGCTACCTGGTGCCCGCGCACGTGTGGACGCCGTGGGTCGGCGTCCTGAGCGCCACCACCGGGTTCGACACCATCGAGGCCTGCTACGGGGAGCTGGCGCGCCACATCTTCGCGGTCGAGACCGGGCTGTCCGCGGACCCGCCGATGAACTGGCGGGTCTCGCTCCTCGACCGGTACCGGTCGGTCAGCTACTCCGACGCGCACGCCCCGTCGCGGCTCGGCCGCGAGGCGACCGAGCTCGACACCGAGCTGGACTACTTCGCGATCCGCGAGACGCTGCGGACCGGGGAGGGGTTCGAGGGGACGGTGGAGTACTTCCCCGAGGAGGGCAGGTACCACCTCAGCGGGCACCGGCGCTGCGGCGTCCGCCTCGAGCCGGACGAGGCGCGGCAGGCGCGCATGCGCTGCCCCGTCTGTGGCAAGCGGATGACCATGGGAGTGCTGCAGCGGGTGGAGGACCTGGCCGATCGTCCGGAGGGAGCCCGTCCGGTGGGGGCGGCCGGCTGCCGCAACCTGGTCCCCTTGCCCGAGGTCGTCGCCGAGGTCGCGGGCGTCGGCCCGGCCAGCAAGACCGTGCGGCGGACCGTCGACGCCATGATCGAGCGGCTCGGTCCCGAGCTGCCCATCCTGGAGCGCCTGCCGCTGGACGCCATCGACGAGGCCGGCTTCCCCGCGGTCGCCGAGGCGATCGGGAAGGTGCGTCGCGGCCAGGTCGTCCGCACCGCCGGCTACGACGGGGAGTACGGCTCCATCCGGCTGGGTTAGGGCTTGTCCTGCCGCGGCTCCGGCGGGCGGGTCCGGCGGCGGTCGCTGGCCACGGCGTGCGCCCGCTCCTTGCTGACGGGGTGGCTGGAGATGGCCTCCAGGAACGGGTCGCGGTCGAGGGCGTACAGCTCGACGTCGGTGGTGGCGACCACGGTGGCGGTCCGGGGGACGCCGTGGAGCAGGGCGATCTCGCCGAAGTAGTCGCCCGGGCCGAGGGTGGTGATGCGGTGGCCGTCGATGGCGACCTCCACCCGACCGACGGCCAGGACGTAGAAACGGTCGCCTTCCTCGCCCTGCTGGATGATGGTCGTGCCCGCCGGGGCCGGGACCGGGACCATGGCGGCGGCGAGCCGCTCGGCCACCTTGGCGGCCAGCGGGGCGAACATCGGGACGGCCCGGACCAGGGCCAGCTCGGCCTGGTGGGCGATCGCGGCCGCCTCCGCCCCGGTGAGGCGGCTCCACACGGCCACGCTGAGTACCAGCAGCAGCCCACCGGTGGCGGCCAGGGCGCCGCGCAGGCCGAGCAGGCCGATCAACGCCGGCACGGTCGCCGAGCCGAGCGCGATCGATGCCATGCTCAAGCCCTCGAGCACGCCGAACACCCTGCTCAGGGCCTGGTTGGGCGCGCTGCGCTGCAGCAGCAGGCGCCCGGCGACCCCGGTCAGGGCGTCGCCGGCACCGGCGAGCGCGACCAGGACCGGCAGCGCCAGCCGGGCCGGGTCCAGCCCGAGCGCGCCCATCGCCAGGCCCCAGCAGGCGAAGCCGGCCACGATCGGCGCCACCAGCCGCTTGCCGAGCAGCAGGACCGTCAGCGCCGAGCCGACGATCGCCCCGGCGCCGACGGCGCTGTTGAGCAGCCCGACCCCGGAGCTGCCGAGGTCGAGGACCTCGAACGCCAGCACCACCAGCAGCACGTCCAAGGCCCCGACCATCACGTACCGGGCGCTGAGCAGGCCGACCGAGAGGCGGGGCAGCCGCTCGCGGGCCAGGGTGCCGAAGCCTTCCAGCGCGGAGCGGACCAGCTCGCCCGGCCGCCGGTCCCTTCCCACCAGGACCAGCGCCATGGCCGCCGGCAGGTCGGGCTCGACGCCGGCCCGGACCCGGACGACCAGCAGCCCCGAGCAGGCGACCAGCCCGGCCATCACGGCGAAGACGGCGCCCGGGCCGCTGAGCCCGAGCAGCAGCGCCGCCACCGCCGGACCGGCGAGGACGCTGATGCTCTCGGTCCAGCCCGAGGCCACGTTGGCCGCGGCGAGCTCGTCAGAGGTCCGCGCGAGCGACGGCAGCAGCGCGCTCTGGGCCGGACGGGTCAGGGTGATCGAGGTGGCGGCGAGTGCGGCCAGGCCGTAGACCACCGGGATGGGAGCGTCGGTGAGCAGGGCGAGCGCGGTCGCGGCCATCGCGGCGGCCTGGGCCAGGTAGCCGCCCAGCAGCACCCGCTCGCGCCGGAAGCGGTCGCCCGCCACCGCCGCCAGGGGTGCCACCAGCGCCGCCGGCACCAGCTGGACGACGGCGACCAGCCCGGTCGCGGCCGCGCCCCCGACCTGGTAGGCGAACGCCAGGATCGAGACCCAGGTCGCCCACTCGGCGACGTTGAAGCCGACGAAGGCCAGCTCGACCCGGAGCAGGCCGGGGTTTCCGGAGACGGCCCGCACGACGCCGAGCAGGCGGGAAAGGTAAGCGAGCACCGCCGCTCATGCTGCACGGTCGCGGGGGTCCGATCCAGTGGGCCCGCCAAGCCCGGGTCAGGTCCACCCCGGTCCCCACCGCCCCTCCCGCGGTCACTGGTAGCGGTGGCCGCCCAGCTTGACCCAGCCGCCCTCGTGGCCGCCGGTGGCGTGGTGGGTGTAGTGGATCACCGGGTGGCCCGGGTCCGGCTCGAACTGGCCGTGGACCACGACCGTCCCGCCGACCGTCACCGGCACCCGCGGCGCCAGGGTCAGGTTGTGGTCCACCTCCACCACGACGCCGTCGCCGAGGTCGACCTGGAAGCGCTCGTGCGGCCCGGCGGTCCCGTTGCCGTCTGGCAGCACGGCCACGACCCGGCCGCTCACGGTCACCTCGGCCGACCGGCCCGCGCGCAGCGCGGCCAGCAGCGCGCCGTTGTCCGGCGCGGCCTCACGGCAACCGGCGAGCAGCGCCGAGGCCAGCAGCAGCGCCGTCACGGACCGGCGCCGGCGGCTCACAGCCCGCTCGGGCGGATGTCGAAGTCGTCGAGGTTGGAGCGTGAGGGGTGGTCGCGACCGGCCGGGCCGGCGGCGAAGCCGCGCAGCAGGTTCAGGGTGGCCTGCCGGACGGCGGCGGAGGTCTTCGGGCTGTTGCGGCCGGCGGCGCAGACCTGGTCGATCTGGCAGACCCAGCTCGAGGTGCCGGTGTCGACGACGCCGGCGCCGCTCGCCGCGGTGTAGTAGGTCACGTCGGAGAAGCTGTCGTGGAAGCGGCAGCGCAGCGGCGAGTGGAGGATCAGCTCGACGCCGTGCGGGATCGGGAAGCCCGGCGTCACCCGGTCGTACTCGGGCCCGACCAGGTTCGGCAGCTTCGACCCGTCGTGGAGCCCGGTGCCGTCCAGCAGCCACGAGCCGGGCTGCACGACCACGCCGTCGGCGTGTGCCGGGTTGCACTCGTACAGCTCGCCGAGCAGGGAGCTCTCCGGCTGGCCGACGGGCGGCTCGCGCCAGTTGGTGGTGACCTCCCCGGGAGCGGTGCGCCAGGCCGGGTCGGACCTGGCCGAGTCCGGCTTGTAGTTGACCTCCTCGCGGTCGGGTCCGAGCGGCGACGGCCGCAGGCGGATGTGCCGGAAGACCGCGTTGGCGCCGAGGAACGCGAGGTTCACGCCGTGGTCGCGGGCGACCCCGGCGCCGTGGCGCATCCTGGTCGACCAGTACTCGTCGTGGTTGAGCGAGAGCAGCGCCCGGTGCCGCAGCAGCCGTTCCGGATGCTGGTGCAGGTCGACGTCGGTCCAGTAGGTGGCGTCGAGCCCGGCCTTCTCCAGCAGGCTCAACAGCGGGAGCTCGCCGGTGAGGAAGCCGCTCGCGCCGTCGCCGCCGTCGTAGGGCCGGTCGAAGGAGGCCACCCGCGAACGCGTCGCCGGTACCCCGTAGGGGCCCCAGTAGAGGTTGCGCCCGCCCCAGTCGTTGTACGCCTGCCAGGTGGTGACCCCGGCCATCACCACCAGCGGGTCGTCGCTCGACGGGTCGGTGACGGTCAACGGTACGTAGCCCTGCGCGCCGGGCGCGACGAGCTTGAGCAGGTAGGCGCCTGACGGCCAGGAGCCGTCGACCTGGAAGTGGAGCGACGGCTTCCAGCGCGCCTCGACCAGGTTGATCCCCGGCCGCAGCGACGGCTTGGCCTGACGGCGGCCGCGGGCCCGCTGCGAACGCCACACCAGCCGGGCGCGTGCCCCGTCGTACCAGCCCATCCGGTAGGCCTCGACGCGGAAGCGCCGCGCCGTGGTCGAGACGTACAGGGTCACGGTGTCGCCGGCGGAGGCGCTGACGTGGTCGGCGTACCCCTCGATCTCGTGGGGCGCGCCCCTGGCGGTGATGCGCCAGGCGGTCGTGCCGTGCCTGCGGTTCTCCGCCGCGACCCAGCCGGGCTCGCCAGGCGCCGGCGCCGCCGCGGCGCCGATCGTCCGCGCGCCGCCGGCCACCTGCCCGAGCCGCTGGCGCAGGCGGCCGGCCAGCCCCTGGCGGCCGGCGTCCCCCCACGCGGCCGTCGCCAGCAGGACCACCAACAGGGCTCCGATCAGGAACCGCTGCGCGCGCCGGCCTGGCATCAACCGCTCCCGTCCTCCTGCCCGCTGGGGAGCGCATTCTGGCACGTTTGCGAAGAGTTTACGGGGCATTCCGGGCGGCTAGCCGGACGGCAACGCCGCCAGGCCCGAGGAGGAACGGGAGGTGGCGGGGATCGGCCAGCGCCGGCACGGGCGTCCCGTCGACCAGCTGAAATGACCGCACCCGCCGTTTCGTTGTTTGATCTGACATAGCCTAACTTCGAGGTTTGATCGGCGTGGCAGATGCCGAGGCTGGTGCTGCGATGGTCGAGCAACCGGGACCCCGACCGGAGGAGGGCGCTCCCCCGGTCGGCGCGGGGGTCCCGGCCGATCCTGGGCGGCGCTTCGCCCGGCGGCGGGGACGGTGGTCGGTGAGCAAGTCGGGGCGGCCCTCCTGGTGGGAGGTCCCGCCGTACGGGTACCTGGAGATCGAGTCGCGCAACGCGCCCACCCGCCCACGCGCGCTGCGGACGCTCGCCAGGGTCGCCGCCCGGGCGGGCCTCTCCTGGAGCCCGGAGCACCCCTTGCCCGCACAGGGCTTCGTCGAGGCGCACGAGCGCGCGCGGCTGGTGTTCCACGCCCGCCGGGAGCTTCCCCGGGTGACCGCCGTGGCCAGCCAGGTGATGGTGACCGAGAGCCGCCTGACCGAGGCGGAGGCGCTGCTCCGCCAGGCGGCGAGCGACCGCTCGGCGGCCACCGCGAGGCGTCGCGCCGCCGAGCGCGGCGGACCGGCGCCGACCGAAGAGGACGCCGCCGACGTGGCGGGAGGGCAGCCCTCGACGGCCGCCGCGCCCCGGCGCGGGCAGCCGGGCTGGCGGTACGTGCTCGGGCCGTGGTCCGAGGCGGTGGTCCTGGCGGTGGTCGGCGGCGGCGAGGGCGCCCTCGGGTACGTGGTGGGCCGCGACCTCGGCCTGGCGCCGCTGACGCTCGCCCTGCTCACCGCCGCGGCTGCGGTCGGCTCGATCGCCGCCGCGCAGCTCACGGCACACGGCGTCGACCGGCTCGCCGTCACGCCGGACGGGTCCGACGACCCGGACCGGCGGCGCCTGCTGGACCTCACCGTGGCGGGCGCCGCGCTGGCCTGCGGCCTGACCCTCGCCGTCGCCATGGGGTACATCTCGGCGGGCGCCGGCCCGGCGGCCGTCGGCCTCGCCCTGTTCGGCCTGGCGACCGCCGTGTCGTACGCGGCCATCCCCGACCGGTCCGACACGGGTGGCTCCTCCCGGTCCCGATCGCTGGCGGCCCGGCTCCGCCGGCTGCAGGAGAACCGCCGCAGCCGGCGCCAGCTGCGGCTGGCGCAGGCGCGCGAGGCCGACGCGCAGGCGGCGGTCAACCAGCTGCGCGAGGAGCTGGCCCTGCTGGTGCCGCAGCTGTTCGCCGCCGAGCAGGCGGCGCTGCTGTTCTGGCGCTACCAGGTCGCCATCGGCGACGCCGCCCAGCACGCCTTCCAGCAGCACCTGGCCGCGTTCAGCAAGCGCCGCTCCAGGGGCGTGTGGCGGCCGATCGTGGAGTGGTGGTCGGGGACGACGCCGGCGGCGTCCGACGACGGCGACGGGGTCAGCTTCGCCTCGGTCGGGGAGGCGCAGTCGGAGTGGGGCGACCAGGTGGCACGGGTGACGATGGCGGCCAAGCGGGTGCTGGTCCGGCGGGGGTTGCTCGACATCACCCACGGGCTGCGCCTGTCGCGCCTGCCGGGCACCCCGCCCGCCGGCCGCGACGGCCGGCCGGCCCCGAGCGACGGCGAGGCCGTCCCCGGTGACGGTGAGCGCCCGCTGGTGGCACCGCCCCCGTTCGACCCCGACCAGCCGGGCCAGCGCTGACCGCGCCTCCAGCCCGCGGGCTCCGGTTAGGGTTAGGCCCGCGGGAGAGGAGGTCGCGGTGGCGGCGAGCGCGGACGGCTACATCCTGGCCCTCGACCTCGGCACGTCAGGGCTGAAGCTGGCCCTCACCACGCCGAGGGGCGAGATCGTGGGGTCGGCGGCGGAGCCGTACCCGCTGCACCTGCTCGGCCACGGCGGCGCCGAGCAGGACCCCGAGGACTGGTGGCGCGCGGTCGTCCAGGGGACGCGCCGCGTCCTGGCCAGCGCCGGCGTCGACGCCGGCCGGGTGGTCGGCGTCGGCTGCAGCTCGCAATGGTCGGGAACGGTGCCGGTCGACCGTGACGGCCGGCCCCTGGCGCGGGCGCTGATCTGGATGGACTCCCGCGGCGCCGAGCAGGTCCGGCGGATCACCGGCGGGGTTCCCTCCCTGCAGGGCTACGGCCTGCGCAAGCTGGCCACCTGGATCCGGCGGACTGGCGGCGCGCCCGGCCGCTCCGGCAAGGACACGGTCGCGCACGTCCTCTACCTGCGCGACCGGGTCGAGGAGGTCTACCGGCGCACCTACAAGTTCCTGGAGCCGCGGGACTGGATCAACCTGCGGCTGACCGGCCGCTTCGCCACCTCGGCCGACGCGGTGACCCTGCTGTGGGCGGCCGACACGCGCGACCCGGACGCGGTGCGCTACGACCCTCGGCTGCTGCGCCTGACCGGCCTGGAGGCCGACAAGCTGCCCGAGATCGTGCCGGCCGCCACGGTCCTGGGGACGCTGCGGCCGGAGGCCGCTGCCGAGCTGGGGCTGCCGGCGGCGGCGCGGGTGGTGACCGGGGCGCCGGACATCATGGCGTCGGCCATCGGGGCCGGGACGGTGCGCGACTACGACGCCCACCTGTACGTCGGGACGTCGTCGTGGCTGGTCTGCCACGTGCCGTACAAGAAGACCGACCTGTTCCACAACATGGCCTCGCTGCCCTCGGCGATCCCGGGGCGCTACCTGCTGGCGAACGAGCAGGAGTCGGCCGGCGTGTGCCTGACCGAGCTGATCGGCAACGTGCTGTTCCCCGACGACGGGCGCGCCCCGGTGGCCGACCCGTACGCGGCGATGTTCGCCCTGGCCGAGGCCGTACCGGTGGGCAGCGACGGGTTGATCTTCGCCCCGTGGCTGAACGGGGAGCGCACCCCGGTCGACGACCGCACCGTCCGGGGCGGGTTCTTCAACCAGTCCCTCGGCGCCACCAGGGGCCACCTGGTGCGCGCGGTGCTGGAGGGGGTTGCCTACAACACCCGCTGGCTGCTCGGCTACGTCGAACGGTTCATCGAGCGCCGCGTCGAGCGGGTCACCGCCGTGGGCGGCGGCGCCCGCTCCGACCTGTGGTGCCAGGTCTACGCGGACGTGCTCGACCGGGTGGTGCTGCAGGCCCGCGACCCGGTGCTGGCGAACGCGCGCGGGGCGGCGCTGCAGGCGTCGGTGGCGCTCGGCCACCTTGGCTGGGACGAGGTCGCCGACGCGGTCCCGATCGCCCGCACCTTCGAGCCCGATCCCACCGCCCGCCGCGTCTACGACGGGCTGTTCCCCGAGTTCGTCAACCTGTACCGCAGCACCCGCAGGATCCACGCCCGGCTGAACGCGCACCGGTGACCGGCTTCCTGGAGGGGGTCCATGGACATCGCCGACATCGCAGCCAAGCTGGAGCGCCTCAACCCGAGGGTGGCGGCCGTGGTGGAGCGCCTGGCGGGCTCGATCCCCGCCGTGCGGTCGCGCCTGGACCGCGAGTACGACCGGATGCTCGCCGCGATGGAAGCGTCGGTGAAGCCCTACCGGGGCCAGGTCGCCTCCTACCCGCGGCTGCCCACGCAAGGCGTTCCCCGCGACGAGGTCCTGCGGCAGGTGGACGAGCTGGCGGCCAAGGAGCGGCCCCGCTGGCACGACGGCCTGGCGTCGGGGGCCGTGTACCACGGGGACGACGACCACGTCGCGTTCCTGAGCCGCGTGTACGCGACCACCTCGCAGGTCAACCCGCTCCACGCCGACCTGTGGCCGAGCGCCACCAAGTACGAGGCGGAGGTCGTGGCGATGACCGCGGCCATGCTCGGCGGCGACGCGGCGCCGACCGGCGATCCCGCCAAGCAGGTCGTCGGGACGGTCACCTCCGGCGGCACCGAGAGCATCCTGCTGGCGATGCGGACCTACCGCGACTGGGCGCGGGCCACCCGGCGGGTCACCCGGCCGGAGGTGGTGGCCCCCTCCAGCGCCCACGTCGCCTTCGACAAGGCGGCCCAGTACTTCCGCATCAAGCTGGTCCGCGTGCCCGTCGCGGCCGACTACCGGGCCGACGTCGACGCCATGCGCCGGGCGGTCACGCGCAACACGGTGGCGCTGGTCGGCTCGGCCCCGAGCTTCCCGCACGGGGTCGTCGACCCGATCGCGGAGCTCGCCGCGGTCGCGCGGGAACGGAAGCTCGGCTTCCACACCGACGCCTGCCTCGGCGGGTTCGTGCTGCCGTGGGCGCGGCGGCTCGGCTACGACGTGCCCGCGTTCGACTTCGCCGTCCCCGGCGTCACCTCGATGTCGGCCGACACGCACAAGTTCGGCTACGCCGCCAAGGGGACCTCGGTGGTGCTGTACCGCGGCACCTACCTGCGCTCGTTCCAGTACTTCACCGCCACCGAGTGGCCCGGCGGGCTGTACTTCTCCCCGACCTTGGCGGGCAGCAGGCCGGGCGCGCTGAGCGCCGCGTGCTGGGCGGCGATGGTGGCGACCGGGGAGGAGGGCTACCTCGAGGCGACCCGCCGCGTCCTCGAGACCGGCGCGGCCATCCGCCGCGGCGTCGAGGCCATCCCCGAGCTGCGGGTCCTCGGCGACCCGCTGTGGGTGATCGCGTTCGCGTCGGAGGTGGTCGACGTCTACCGCGTGCTCGAAGGCATGACCATGCGTGGCTGGAGCCTCAACGGCCTGCACAAGCCGGCCGCCGTGCACCTGTGCGTGACGCTGCGGCACACCCAGCCGGGGGTGGCCGAGCGGTTCCTGGCCGACCTGCACGCAGCGGTGGACGAGGTCAGGTCACAGCCGGCGGAGAAGGAGGGGATGGCGCCGGTCTACGGCCTGGCCGCCACGATCCCCTTCCGGGGGATGGTGCAGGACCTGCTCAAGAAGTACATCGACCTGCTGTACCGCCCTTGATCAACGGGAGGATCGTGCGATGGCGTACGACGAGGGGCTGGCCACCAGGGTCAGGGAGCTGCTGGGCGACCAGCCCGGTGTGGTCGAGAAGAAGATGTTCGGCGGGCTCGCCTTCATGGTGGACGGCAACATGGCGTGCGGCGTGCGCGGCGAGGACCTGATCGTGCGGCTGGCGGCCGACGCCACCGAGGCGGCCCTGGCCGACCCGGGCACCCGGCCGTTCGACCTGGCCGGCAAGGGGATGAAGGGCTGGATCCTGGTCGACCCAGGCGCCCACGCCGAGGACGACGACCTGCGCCGCTGGGTCGACCGGGGCGTCGCCTACGCCCACTCGCTGCCGCCCAAGTGACCCGCTACGCGGCCAGCCGCTCGAACGCCTCCGGCTCGAGCTCGCGCAGGCCGGTCACGGCGAGGTCGGCCGCGTCGACCAGCTCCTGGGCCGGCGGGAAGCGGCGGTTTGGGATCGCCACCACCCGCATGCCGGCGGCGGTGGCGGCGCGCAGGCCGTTGGCCGAGTCCTCGACCGCCGCGCAGCGCTCCGGGTCGGCGCCGAGGCGGGCGGCGGCCTCGAGGTAGACGTCGGGCGCCGGCTTGCCGTGGGCGACCTCCTCGCTCGAGACGGTGGCTCGGAAGGACCCGGCCATCCCGGAGCGGTCGAGCACGAAGTCGATCACCGGCCGGTTGGCGGAGCTGGCGAGCCCGAGCGGCCAACGCCGGGCCAGCGCCCCGACGACCTCCACCGCGCCGTCGACCAGCGGCAGCTCGCGCGCGTACCTGGCGATCACCCGCTCGACCACCTCGTCGTTGATCGCCGCCGGCGTCATCGGCACCCCCAGCTCGTCGGCCATGTAGCGCGACCACTCCGGCGAGCTCATCCCCATCATCGCGGCCTGGGCGTCGTCGCCCCACCTCCCGCCGCGTTCGCGCGCCAGCTCCTGGCGGACCTGGTCCCAGACCTCCTCGCCCTCGATCAGCACCCCGTCGAGGTCGAACACGATCGCCTCCAGCCCGGTGGTCATGGCGCCGAGTGTGCCCACGGGCGGCGCCGGCGACAAGCGCACCGCCGGCACTAGCCGGTGCCACCCCGACCTGGGACCATCTAGGTGGACCATGGGACGGCCGGGCGGCTTGATTCAACCGGGCACTAATCAGGTACACAGCAGTACATAACCGGTAGCGACCCGGATCACAGGAGGTGACCGTCGTGAGCGGGGGTACACGGATGGTCTCTGAGCAGGAGTCCCGCAAGGTCGCCGAGGCGGCGAGGGAGCAGGACTGGCAGCTGCCGAGCTTTGGCAAGGAGCTGTTCCTCGGGCGCCTCCGCCTGGACCTGATCCACCCCTACCCGCGACCCACGGAGGAGGAGCGGCGCAAGGGCGAGGCCTTCCTGGCCAAGCTCGAGGCGTACCTGCGCGAGGCGGTCGACTTCTTGCAGATCGAGCGCGACGCCAAGATCCCCGACGAGGTCGTGCGTGGCCTCGGCGAGCTGGGCGCGTTCGGCATCAAGATCGAGGAGCAGTACGGCGGCGTCGGCCTGTCCCAGGTGTACTACAACCGCGCCCTCGCCCTGGCCTCCTCGGCGCACTCCTCGATCGGGGTGCTGCTCAGCGCCCACCAGTCGATCGGCGTGCCCGAGCCGGTGCGCCTGTTCGGCACCGAGGAGCAGAAGCGGCGCATCCTCCCGGGCGTCGCCAAGGACCAGGTCAGCGCGTTCCTGCTCACCGAGCCGGAGGTGGGCAGCGACCCGGCCCGCATGCGCACCACCGCCACGCCCACCGAGGACGGCAGCGCCTACGTGCTCGACGGCTCCAAGCTGTGGACCACCAACGGCGTGATCGCCGACATGCTGGTGGTGATGGCGATGGTGCCGAAGTCCGAGGGCCACCGCGGCGGCATCACCGCGTTCGTGGTCGACGCGCGCACGCCGGGGATCACGGTCACCCACCGCAACCAGTTCATGGGCCTGCGCGGCATCGAGAACGGCGTCACCGTCTTCGACGAGGTGCGCGTCCCCGCCGACAACCGGCTCGGTGACGAGGGCCGCGGGCTCAAGATCGCGCTGTCGACGCTCAACACCGGGCGGCTGTCGCTGCCGGCGATCTGCTGCGCCGGCGCCAAGTGGTCGCTGCGGATCGCCCGGCAGTGGTGCAACGAGCGGGTCCAGTGGGGCAAGCCGATCGGCAAGCACGAGGCGATCGCCGGCAAGGTCGCGTTCATCGCCGGCATGGCCTACGGGATGGAGTCGATGCTGGAGCTGGCCAGCGCGCTGGCCGACGACAAGCGCAACGACATCCGCATCGAGGCCGCCCTCGCCAAGCTGTACGCCTCCGAGATGGAGTGGCTGGTGGCCGACGAGCTGGTGCAGCTCCGCGGCGGGCGCGGCTACGAGACGGCGGCCTCGCTCGCCGCCCGCGGCGAGCGGCCGGTCCCGGCCGAGCAGCACCTGCGCGACGTGCGCATCAACCGCATCTTCGAGGGCTCGACCGAGATCATGCACCTGCTGATCGCCCGGGAGGCGGTCGACCAGCACCTCTCGGTCGCCGGCCGCCTGATCGACCCGGAGGCCGACCTCGCCGGCAAGGCCAGGGCGGCGGCCTCCGCCGGCCGCTTCTACGCCCGCTGGCTGCCCAAGCTCGCGGTCGGCAAGGGCCACGCCCCCACCAGCTTCGACGAGTTCGGCCCCCTCGCCAACCACGTGCGCTTCGTCGAGCGGGCCAGCCGCCGCCTCGCCCGGTCGACCTTCTACGGCATGGCGCGCTGGCAGGGCCGGCTCGAGCGAAAGCAGCTCTACCTGGGCCGCATCGTGGACATCGGGGCCGAGCTGTTCGCCATCGCCGCCACCTGCGTGCGGACCCAGATGCTGGTCGCCGAGCAGGCGCCGGAGGCCGACAGCGCGCTCGAGCTCGCCGAGCTGTTCTGCCGCGGCGCCCGCCGCCGGATCGACCGCCTCTTCCACGACCTCGGCGCCAACGACGACGCCAAGAACTACAAGGCCGCCCAGCGCGTCCTGCGCGGCGACCACACCTGGCTGGAATCGGGCATCCTCGACCCCTCCGGCGACGGCCCGATGATCCCGCCACAGGTCGCCACCGGCGAGGCGGCCGTCAAGACCGCCGCCGAAGGGGTCACGGCCAGGTGAGCCGACGGTGAACCTGCAGTTCCCGAGGTGGATCGGTGTCGTCTGCGACGACTTCGACGAGCAACGAGCCTTCTACCGCGAGGTCCTCGGGCTTCGCGAACGCGAGGCCGACGACGACTGGGTCCAGTACGACATGGGATCCGGCGTCACCTTCGAGCTGCTGCGTCGATCCTCTGATCCGGAGTACGACCGTCCGAGGTACCAGGTCGGGTTCGTGGTGGACGACATCCGCGCGGCTCGCGACGAGCTCCTCACCCGAGGGGTCGAGGCCGTGACGGACATCAAGCAGGCCTCGGACGGCACCTCCTGGTGGGCATACTTCCGCGACCCCGAGGGCAACGTCTTCGAAGTCACGCAGCGGTAGCCGATCGGGCAGGACGAGACCCGCCATGGGCTCTCGCCTACGCGGCGGACCTGCTCGGCTGGCCGTACCTCGCCTACCCGCGCTCGGGTGACGGCTCGGGGGAACCCGGGGAGCTACCTGCTTGGGCGGTGCCATCGGCGAGGTGCCCGTCCACCTCCTGCGACCGGCCGTCAGGTGCGGGCCGCTCCATCACCGTGCGGCCCAGCTCGGGGAGGCGCCAGGCGATCAGGGCGACCCCGGCGAGGCAGGCGAGCCCACCGGAGACCACGGAGAAGCGCGGGCCGGCGACCGCGGCGACCGCGCCGGCCTCGGCGTCACCCAGCCGCGGGCCGCCGGTGACCACCGCGATATGGATCGCCGAGAGCCGGCCGCGCAGCCCGTCGGGCGTGGTGAGCTGCAGGATCGCGTTGCGGAACACGGCCGAGACGACGTCGGCGGCGCCGGCGAGGGCGAGCATGAACAGCGCCAGCGGCAGCCAGCTCACCAGCCCGAACACCGTGATCGCCGCGCCCCACACGGTCACCGCGAGCAGCACCGCTCGGCCCTGCCGGCGCACCGCGCCGACCCAGCCGGCGGTGAGCGCCCCGACCAGCGCGCCCGCGCCCGGCGCGGCGTAGAGCAGCCCGACCGTGCCCGGCCCGCCGTGGAACAGGCCGGTGCCGAGCGCGGGGAACAGCGCCCTCGGCATGCCGAAGATCATCGCGTTGAGGTCGATCACGAAGGTGCCCTGCAGGGCACGGCGGCCGCGCAGGAAGCGGAATCCCTCGCGGACCGAGCCAACTCCCGCACGGGTGGCCCCCCTGCCCGGCGGCAGCGGCTGCAGCGCCAAGGCCAGCAGGCTCGCGAGCGTGAAGGTGGTCACGTCGATCCCGTAGGCGGCGCCGATGCCCGCCCTGGCGACGATCAGCCCGGCCAGCGCCGGCCCGGCGACCGTGCCGACCTGCATCACGATCTGGTGCAGCGCGGCCGCCGCCGGCAGCAGGTCGCGGCGGACCAGGGCGGGGATCGCCGCGTTCCGTGCCGGGGCGTCGATCGCCTGCAGGCCCGCGGTCGCGGCGGTCAGCACGTAGAGCGGCCAGATCGCCGGGTGCGGGCGCAACGCGTTGACCACCAGCCCGGCGCTGAGCGCGCCACGGACGAGCTGGACCCAGATCAGCAGCAGGCGCCGGTCGACCGCGTCCACCAGCGCGCCGCCCACCAGCGAGCAGGCCAGCAGCGGCCCGAGCTGCGCCAGCCCCACCAGCCCGACGGCGAGCGACGAGTGGGTCAGCAGGTACACCTGCAACGGCACCGCCACCACCGTGATCTGGCTGCCGAAGAAGGCGAGCAGTTCGCCGACGTAGAGCAGGCGGTACTGGCGTGACTCCCGCAAGGGGGTGACGTCGCTGAGCAGGCGGGGGCGCGACCGCATGCCGCCAAGGTAGCGGAAGGGCCTCTGCCAGCAGCGGAACCGCCTCCGCCGGCAGCGGAAACCGTTCAGCGACGACCGTTCCACGTGGCACGGTGGCCTCGGGCGTGGGACCTCACGGACGGCGGGAGGACGCCCAGACGCGGGAGGCAAGCGTGTCCAACCTCGTGCCGATGGTCATCGAGCAGACCAGCCGCGGTGAGCGCTCGTTCGACCTCTACTCACGGCTGCTGGCCGGCCGCATCGTCTTCCTGTCCACCCCGGTCGACGATGCCAGCGCCAACCTGATCATGGCCCAGCTCATCCACCTGGAGAGCGAGGACCCCGACAGGGACATCAACCTCTACATCAATTCGCCGGGCGGCTCGGTCACGGCGCTGCTCGGCATCTACGACACCATGCAGTACGTCCGCTGCGACGTCGCCACCACCTGCCTCGGCTTCGCCGCCTCGGCCGCGGCGGTCATCCTGTCGGCCGGCGCCACCGGCAAGCGCTACGCGCTGCCGCACTCGACCGTCCTGCTGCACCAGCCGCACGGCGGCGCCCAGGGCCAGTCGGCCGACATCGAGATCCAGGCGCGCGAGATCCTGCGCCTGCGCAGCGTGGTCAACGAGATCCTCGCCAGGCACACCGGCCAGCCGGTCGAGCGCATCGCCCGCGACAGCGACCGTGACTTCATCCTCGACGCCAAGCAGGCGCTCGAGTACGGCCTGGTCGACGAGATCCTCTCCACCCGCCAGGTCGTCCCCGCCCTCCCACGGCCCGCCGAGGAGCCGTCCAGGCCGCTCGCCGAGGTGGCTCCCGCCGCCAAGAAGGGGTGAGTGCCATGGCACGAGACCGCCCGCGCGTGCCGGCCCTGACCGACGCCGAGTGCTCCTTCGTCGACAGCTACCTCGCGATCGTCGACCTGGTCGCCCGCGTCAACCCAGCCAACAGCAAGGGCCACACCTACACCACCCTCCAGGCCGCCCAGGCCCTGGTCGGCGAGGCCAGATCCCTGCTGAGCGCGGTCGAGCTGATGTGGCAACGCGGCGAACGCGAGATCCACGTCAGCACCCTGACCCGCGCCCTGCGCGCCCTCGACGGCGACCGCCGCACCGCCCGCGTCGCCCTGCCGCGGTGAGCCGGGCCGAACACCCGTAATCACTGGCCTCGCTATGCACCAGGTCCATAGCCGGGAGGCAGCCGGGAACCAGCCTCGGCCCCCTGCTCCACCTCCGTTCGTCGGCGACTTCACGGTTTGGTGGCCGTGCGTTCGAGTACGTCTCCCTGTAACGGACAGTTGAACGTCCTTTACAGAGGAGGGCTGATGCCTCAACGACGTCCGGTCCGGACGGCGATCGTCGCGGCGGTCGCAGTCCTGTCTACCTTCGTCACCGGTCCCGCCGCGCTGGCCACCGCCGGTGACACGACTCCGCCCAGCGCGCCGCGCATCGTCTACGCCCAGGGCTACCACTGCCTGACGCTCATCGTCGGCGTCGACCGGTCGACCGACGACCAGACGCCGCAGTCCCAGCTCACCTACGACGTGTTCGCCGACGGCAGCCTCATCGGCTCGATGGCCGACCTCGGCAGCGAATCCGGCGTGTGGAGCATCCAGCATCTCACCCATACCGGCCCCAACACCATCACCGTCAAGGCGGTCGACGCGGCCGGCAACCGGTCCGCACCCAGCACCGGCCCCAGCACGACCAACGTCGTGACCGGCTACCCCTGCTGACAGGCGTCTACGCCGGCCTGCCGAGCCCATGACCCCTGAGCCAAGGCCCGAGGTGCGCAGGCGCATCGGGAAAGTACGGCGCAGGCCCAAGGGGCCGCCGACCGGCCGGTCGGCGGCCCCTTGGGCCACCTCCGCGGAGCTGCCGGGCCCGACCCTGCCAGAGAGCACCGTCCGGCCGCGGGCGTCGACCACCGCGAAGGTGGCCCGGCTGACCGATGCGTCCGCAAGGAGGAAGGCCCGCTTCGCCTCGTTGCTCGCGTAGCCGACCTGGTCGACCCGGACGACGCCCGCGCCCGGCCTGCGCCAGGGTCGCCCGTGGGTGGTTTCACTCAGCGGACCCGATCGATTCTCGCCGCACCGGTCCAGGGCTAGAGTCCGGCCTGCCGCCGCCCCGTGGAGGCGAGGGGGCCACGATGGAGCCACGCTCAGCAGGGCAGTCGCCGCCCTGGAACGGGTTGCTCACGCGCCGGTCGTTGCTGAAGGGTACGGGCGCCGCCGTCCTCGGCGCCGGCGCCGGGAGCCTGCTGTCGGCCTGCGGCTCCTCGCTGAAGGGCTCCGGGTCGAGCAGCTCGGGCAAGATCGTGGTCGGCTTCGTCAGCCCGCAGACCGGCGCGCTGGCCGGCTTCGCGTCCGGGGACAACTTCGTGGTCGACCGGGTGCGCCAGGCCTCCGCCTATTCCAAGGGCTTCCAGGTCGGCGGCAAGACCTTCTCGGTGGAGATCGTCGTCAAGGACACCCAGGTCAACCCGAACCGGGCGTCGGAGTGGCCAGGGAGCTGGTCCTGCAGGACCACGCGGACATGATCGTGACCAGCTCCACGCCGGAGACCACCAACCCGGTCGCGACCGTGTGCGAGTCGCAGGGCGTGCCCTGCGTCTCCACGGTGGTCCCCTGGGAGGCCTGTTACTTCGCGCGGCAGGCCAACGCCAAGAAGCCGAAGCCGTTCACCTACACGACCATGTTCTTCTTCGGGGTGGAGCAGTTCGGCGGCTGCTTCGTCCCGATGCGGAACCGGATCCAGACCGACAAGGTCGTCGCCGGCATGTTCCCCAACGACGCCGACGGCAACGCCTTCCGCGGCGCCTGGCCGGCTACCGGCTCGGCATAGCATGTTCGTCCTCGGCCAGCGGGTCCCGCGCCAGCGCGAGCTGCGTGAGGCCGCGCTGCCGTACCTCGAGGACCTGTACGAGGCGACCCACGAGACCGTCCACCTCGCCGTCCTCGACGGCACCCAGACGCTGTTCCTGGAGAAGGTGACCGGCCACCGCTCCATGCCGATCGGCTCCCGCGTCGGCGGCCGCATGCCCGCCTACGCGACCGCCACCGGCAAGGTCTTCCTCGCGTTCGGTCCGCCGGAGTACCTGCGGCGCGTGCTCGACGAGGGGCTGGTCCGGATCACGCCGCGGACCACCGTCGTCCCCGCCCTGCTCTGCCAGGAGCTGGCGCGGACGGTGAAGCGCGGCTACGGCATCCAGCGGGAGGAGGTCGAGGTCGGCGTGTCGGCGGTGGCCGCGCCCTTGTTCGACCACCGCGGGCGGGTGATCGCGGCCATCTCGATCACCGGCTACGCCCACCGCCTCGACCTGGAACGCCTCGCCCCGGCGCTGCTCACGGCGGCGCGCTCCCTGTCCAGGGAGCTGAGCCGCGAGACGGCCAACGGGACCCTGCGCTGGCCACCAGAGCAGCCCCAGCTGGCCCCAGAGGGGGGCGAGGCGGGACGGCGGCCTCCCTGAGCGACACGGCCGGCTTCCTTCCGGGCCGCGCGGGGTACGCTGATGCGAGAGCTGACCAGGCGGGACGACGGAAGGGGACGGCCATGGCGGGGAAGTTCGGCCTCGACCCTCAGCTTCTGGACAACGAGGCGCTGGAGCGCGAGCTGCGCCACCTGTACGCGACCAGGGAGGAGACCTTCTTCCACGGCTCGCGCCAAGCGCTCCTCAACCACACCGACCGCATGCACCAACTCGAGCGCGAGTACGCGCGGCGCTTCCCCGACCGGACCCGGGCCGACGCGCTGCGCACCCGCAAGGGCTCGAGGCAGCAGGCGGGGCAGCCGGCCGGCCGCTGACCGGGCGGGGGACCCGGAACCGTCGCCGAATCCGCGGGCTGAGCGCCCGAAATTCGATTTCCTGACGCCGCAGCAACCCTTACGGTCGAAGGATGCGCGAGCTTCCTCTGGCCGATCCTGGCGTGCCCGATCTCCGGTCGCCTGCCCGCTTCCTGCTGTGGGTGGCGCGGCGGCAGGCAGGCACGATCGCGATCGGGGCGCTCTACGGCGTGCTCTGGGCCGCGACGATGGCGATCACGCCGGCCCTGGTCGGGCATGCGATCGACGGCGGCGTCGCCACCGGCGACACCGGGGTGCTGCTGCGCTGGTCCGGCCTGGTCCTCGCCGTGGGGATCGGCGGCGCCGTCGCCGGCATCATGCGGCACCGGACCGTGGTGGTGAACTGGCTCACCGCCGTCTACCGGGTGCAGCAACTGCTGGTGCGCCACGCCGTCCGCCTCGGGGGCTCGCTGCCGCGGCGCATCGCCGCCGGCGAGGTGGTCAGCGTCGGCTCGCAGGACGTCGAGCGCATCGCCGGCGCGATCGACATCACCGCGCGGCTGTCTGGCGCGATCGTCGCGTTCTTCATGGTCGTCGCGCTGATGCTGCGCGCCTCCGCCACGCTCGGGCTGGCCGTGCTCGTCGGGGTGCCGCTGGTGTCGGCGGCGGTCGGCCCGCTGCTGCGGCCGCTGCACGACCGGCAGGCGCGGCGCCGCGAGCTGGTCGGCCAGCTGACCACGCTCGGCGCCGACACCGTCAGCGGCCTGCGGGTGCTGCGCGGCATCGGCGGCGAGGAGGAGTTCTCGCGCCGCTACCGCGTGGCCTCGCAGGAGGTCCGCGCCGCCGGCGTGGCCGCCGGGCGGGTGCAGTCGCTGCTCGACGCGGCACAGGTCGCGCTGCCCGGCGTCTTCGTCGTCGCGGTCACCTGGCTCGGAGCGCGCCTGGCGGTCGCCGGCAGCATCAGCGTCGGCGAGCTGGTCGCCTTCTACGGCTACGCGGCCTTCCTGCTCCTCCCCGTCCGGACCACCACCGAGGCGGCCGACAAGTTCACCCGTGCCCTGGTCGCCGCGCGCCGGGCGATCCGGGTGCTCGCGCTCGAACCCGAGCTCGAATCGGGGACGGCAGCCGCGCCGCCGCCGGGCGCGACGCTGGTCGACCGCGCCAGCGGGCTGGTCGTGTACCCCGGCGAGCTGACCGCGATCGTCGCCGGCGTCCCGGAGGAGGCCGCCGCGATCGCCGACCGGCTCGGCCGGCTCGCCGACGGCGACGGCGTGACGCTCGGCGGCGTCGCCCTGCGCGACCTGCCCCTCGAGGTGGTGCGCCGGCGGGTGCTGGTCAGCGAGCGCGACCCGCGGCTGTTCACCGGGCGGCTCGCCGCCGAGCTCGACCCGACCGGCCGGGCGCCGGCCGAGCGGGTGCTCGCGGCGCTGCACGCGGCCTCCGCCGAGGACGCCATCGAGGCGTTGCCGGACGGCCTGGCCACCGAGGTCGAGGAGCGGGGGCGCTCGTTCTCCGGTGGGCAGCGCCAGCGGCTGGTGCTGGCCCGCGCGCTGGTCGCCGACCCGGAGATCCTCGTGCTCGACGAGCCGACCAGCGCGGTCGACGCCCACACCGAGGCGCGCATCGCCGAGCGGCTCAAGGTGCGGCGCGACGGCCGCACCACCGTCGTCTGCACCACCAGCCCGCTGCTGCTCGACCGCGCCGACCGCGTCGCCCTCGTGGTCGACGGCCGGGTCGTCGCCGAGGGCCGCCACCGCGACCTGATCCACACCGAGCCGCGCTACCGCGCGGTCGTGACCAGGGAGGAGGAAGCATGAGCGCGCTGCCGGTCGCGACGTCGGCGCAGGTGCGCGCGCACGCGCGCGCGATCGCGCGGCGCCACCGGCGCGGGCTGGCCGCCGTCATCGGCCTGCACGCCGCCGCGGCGCTCGCCGGGCTCGTCTCGCCGGCGCTGCTCGGCGGGATCGTCGACGCCGTCCGCCGCGGGACGAGCACCGGCCACGTCGACCGGGTCGCGCTGGCGGTGCTCGCGGCCCTGGTCGCGCACGTGCTGCTGGAGCGGGGCGCGCGCCTGGCCTCCTACGTCCTCGGTGAGCGGGTCCTGGCCGAGCTGCGCGAGGAGTTCCTCGACCGGGTGCTCGCGCTGCCGCTCGGCACGGTCGAGCGGGCCGGCACCGGCGACCTGCTCACCCGCTCGACGCGTGACGTCGAGGAGGTCGCCGAGTCGGTGCGCTTCGCCGTGCCCGAGACGCTGATCGCCGGCGTGACCGCGACCCTCACGGTGGCGGCGGCGCTGGTGGTCGCGCCGCGGGTGGCGCTGCCGTGCCTCGTGGTCACGCCGCTGCTGTGGTTCTCGACCCGCTGGTACCTCAGGCGCGCCCGCCCCGGCTACCTGCGCGAGATGGCGGCGTGGTCGCGGCTGACCGCCGGCATCACCGAGACGGTCGAGGGCGGCCGCACGATCGACGCGCTGCGCCTCGGGCAGCGGCGCATCCGCCGCACCGACGACGACATCCGCGAGCAGTACGCGGCCGAGCGCTACACGATGTTCCTGCGCACCGTCTGGTTCCCGGTGGTGGAGAGCGCCTACGTGGTGCCGGTGACCATGGCGATCGTCGCCGGCGGGCTGCTGCACGCGCGCGGGCTGGCGACGCTCGGCGAGGTCACCGCGGTGGTGCTCTACATGCGGCAGCTGGTCGACCCGCTCGACCAGGTGCTGTCCTGGCTCGACCACCTGCAGGTCGGCGCGACCTCGCTCGCCCGGCTGCTCGGCGTCGCCAACGTGCCGCCGGACCGCGAGGAGAGCGGGCGCCGCCCGGACGGCGAGCGGCTCGTCGCCGACGGCGTGCGCTTCGCCTACACCGCCGGGCGGGACGTCCTGCACGGGGTCGGCCTGCGCGTGCGCGAGGGCGAGCGGCTGGCGATGGTGGGGCCGAGCGGCGCCGGCAAGTCGACCCTCGGCCGGCTGCTCGCCGGCGTCAACGCGCCGCGCGCCGGCTCGGTGACCGTCGGCGGCGTCAGGCTGGTCGAGCTGCCCCTGGACGAGCTGCGCGGCCAGGTCGCGCTGGTGACGCAGGAGCAGCACGTCTTCGCCGGGACCCTGCGCGACAACCTGCTGCTCGCCCGTCCGGACGCCGACGACGCCACCGTCTACAGGGCCCTCGCCGCGGTCGACGCGCTCGCCTGGGCGGAGGCGCTCCCGGCCGGCCTGGCGACCAAGGTCGGCGCGAACGGGTACGCGCTCTCGCCCGGGCAGGCGCAGCAGGTCGCGCTCGCGCGGCTGGTGCTCGCCGACCCGCACACGCTGGTGCTCGACGAGGCGACCTCGCTGCTCGACCCGCGCGCCGCCAGGCACCTGGAGCGGTCGCTCTCGGCGGTCCTCGCCGACCGCACCGTGGTGGCGATCGCGCACCGGCTGCACGCCGCCCAGGACGCCGACCGGGTCGCCGTCGTCGAGGACGGGCGCATCACCGAACTCGGCACGCACGACGAGCTGGTGGCCGCCGGCGGCGCCTACGCCGCCCTGTGGCGCTCCTGGCACGACGGCCCGGCCGCGACGCGGCAACCTTGACGCGGCTCAGGACGCCAGCGTGCGGGCGGTGGCCGCGTCCGGGGCGATGCCCAGGCGCGCCTCGCCGCCGGGGCAGCGCAGCACGGCGTAGTCGGTGGGGCCCTGGCGGGCCATCGTCTCGCCCGCCACGGCCGCCTGCGCGCGGCTGGCGGGGAAGGCGGCCTGGTACCAGGCCTGCACCGACTGGCACAGGCCGCTCGACCCGCGCCGCTGCGCCAGCGCCAGGCTGACGCCCGTCCGAGAACCGTCGGCGTAGGTGGCCAGCTCCCCGCCGGCCCAGGCGGCGGCCCGGTCGAGCGTGCGGTCCAGCGCCCGGTCCTTGTGGCCGCCGGGCGCCTGGAACTGCCACAGCAGGTCGGCCGCGCCGAAGGTGTCGCGGCCGAGCAGCCGCCACGACGCCGCCGGCGCCGGCGCGTCGCGCGGGTCGAGCGCCTGCTCGTTCGCCTCGTAGCGGTCGGGGAACAGCACCTGCGCCGAAGTGGTCGGCGGCCGCGCGTAGGCGCGGTCGACGCGCTTCCAGCCGCCGGACGCGTAGAGCTTGCAGACGAAGCTCATGCCCTGCAGGTACGGGAAGGTGAGCCGCTGGGAGAGGTAGGCGGGCAGGCGGTCGAGCTTTCCCTGCGCCGGCAGGGCCTCGGAGAGCATCGAGAGCTGGTCTTCCAGGCCGAGCTTGGCCAGCGAGTACTGCTGCATGGTCAGGGTGGCGTCACCCTCGACCAGGCCCAGGGCGCCGAGGTTGGCGTCGGCCTGGCCCGGCCGCGGGTGCTCGGCGGCGGCCGGAAGGTGCAGGTTCTGGTCGGCGAGGGCGTGCTCCAGCTCGTGGGAGAGGGTGACCCGCGAGCTGGCGCTGAGCTTGGCGCCGCTGCCGACCACCAGCTCGCCGGTGTCCGGGTCGTAGAAGCCGGCCACCGCGCCGCTGAGCGCCTTGGCCTGCAGCGCCTTCAGGTCCGAGCCGGCCGGTAGCGCGCCGATCGCGACCAGGGCGCGACCCTCCGCGTCGGCCTGGGCCCGCGGGTAGTCCTTCGCCACCGAGGCGGCGACCCGGCTGGCGAGCGCCGCGGGGGAGAGGAACCTCGGTGCCGGCAGGTGCTTGAAGCGCAGGCCGCGCAGGTGCTGCACGCTCGTGGCGATGGAGCGGACCTGCGCCCGCAGGTCTCCGCTCGGCGCCTGACCGCCGCCGCCGAACAGCCCGCCTCCCTGGCCGGCGCCGGCCAGCGCGTCGATGCAGGCGGTCGCGTCGCCCCCGCCGCCGAGCAGGCCGCCGAGGGCGTCGAGCCCGCCACCGCCGTTGCCGAGCAGGCTGCCGAGCTGGCCGAGCAGGTCGCCGGTGTCGGCGCCGCCCTGCCCACCCTGGCCCGGCTGGCCCTGCGACTCGTCCAGCCGGCGCTGCGCCTCGGCCGCCTGCTCGGCCCGCCGCGCCTGCGCCCGGCTGCTCGCCGCGCTGCGCCACTGCCAGACGAGCACGCCGGACTCGGCCACCAGGACGGTCGCCACCAGCGCCACCGCCAGCTTCCGCAAAGCAGCTCGGTCCATGACAAAAAGGATACGGCGTCAGCGCCTGGAGCGACGCCGGGTGAGGGGGAGCGCCGCGGCGGTGGCCGCGAGCGCCGAAACGGCGCTGGTCGCCAGGCCGGCCTGGAGCCCGCTCTTGCTGATCAGCACGCCGGCGATCCCCGAGCCGGCCGAGGTGCCGAGCAGGATCGCGGTGACCAGCCAGGCGAACGCCTCGGTGACCGTCCCGCTCGGCGCCTCGGCGTCGAGCACCACGAAGGCGCAGGCGAGCGCCGGGGCGAGCATGAAGCCCGCCAGGAACGCCGCCGCCAGCATCCCGGCCGGGGCGGGGATGAGCAGCAGTGGCAGGTAGCCGGCGCAGAGCAGCGCCAGCAGCCGCGGCAGGCGCCGGTGGGCCGTGCCGCGCCAGGGAAGCGCGCCGTAGGCCAGCCCGCCGGCCATCGAGCCGGCGGCCTCGGCGGCCAGCAGCCAGCCGGCCAGGGAGCGCTGCCCCGCCGCCTCGGCGAAGGCGGGGAAGGCGACCGCGGTCCCCCCGAGGGCGGTGCCGACCAGGGCCAGCGCCAGCAACACGACGCGGACGCCGCCGCCGCGCAGCGGCCCGGCCCAGTCGGGCGCCCGCGGCTGGCCCCGCCAGTCGCGGGAGTGCCGGCTGGTGGCGAACGCGGCCGTCCCGGCGAGGCCGAGCAGCCCGGCGCTCACCGGTCCGGCCGGCGCGCCCGCCAGCGCGACCACCAGCACCACGATCAGCGGGCCGGCGAGGAACACCAGCTCCTGGACGGCGGCGTCGAGGGCGAAGGCGGCCTGGGTGAGGCCGTCGTCCGGCAGCATCCGCGGCCACAGCGCCCGCAGGCACGGCTCCAGCGGCGGCGTGGCCGCGCCGGCGAGGACCGCGAGCACCCCGGCGGCCAGCGGGTCGCCGGCGCCGGCCACGCCGAGGCCGACGGCCGCGGCGACCGACACCCAGGCCGTCGCCCACAGCACCGTCCACTGGCCGAGCCGGTCGACCGCCCGGCCGAGTGGCGGGCCGGTGACCGCCGCCCCCAGCGAGTACGCCAGCGCCAGCAGGCCGGCGCGCGCGTAGCTGCCTCCGCCAGCCCTGGTCAGCAGGACGACCGCGAGCGGGAACATGCCGGTGGGCAGCCGCCCGACCAGCGAGGCCCCGAGCACCCGCGGCACCTCCGGGGACCGCAGCACCGTGGCGATACGCGGCAAGGCGCTGACCTCCGTCTGGGTGAGGCGGCGTGCGGGGAGCGCTCAGGTACCCTAGCGGCACCGCGGCGACCGTGGCCCTCGCTGCTGGTGCGAGCAGGTCCACGGCGTGGTGGTGGCCGATCCCGGGGTAGGGCGGTTCCCTGGTATGTTCGAGCATCGCGGCAACGGTGAGCACCCGGAGAGCCTGGAGCGGCGCCGGCAGCTCCTGGTGTGGCGGGGGCTCCTCACCCTGATCGCGTTCGGCGAGGTGGTCGGCCTGGTCAGGCTCACCCGCGACGTGTTCGCCGGCGAGCCGTCGCGGGTCCTGCTCTACCAGGTGGTCGTGCTGGTCCTCAACGGGCTGTTCGGCCTGCTGGCAATCACGCGGGTCCGCTCCCTGCGGCGGCGCTAGAAGCGGCGGCCGCTGACCTTCGAGATGTCGAACGAGGCGGTGCTCGCCACCGCCATGACCGTCATCACGCCGGCCTGCACCGGGTCGGTGACGACCAGGTCGGCGTGCTCGGGGACCGAGCCGGCCATGTTGAGGGAGACCACCAGGATGCCGCGGTCGCGCAGCTCGTCGACGGCGTCGGTCACCTCGCCGCCCATCAGCGATCCGGCGAGGACCAGCGCCACCGCGCGGGGCAGCCTCGCCACCGCCCGCACCGCGCGCGCCAGGGCAGCCTCGCCGACGATCGGGATGGTGTCGACGCTGATCTTCTCGCCGCGGATGTTGTGCCGGTCGGCCTCGCCGATGGCGCCGAGCGCGACCTGGCCGACCTGCGCCCCCGCGCCGACCACGATGATCCGCTTGCCGTAGACCTGGAACATGGTCGGCAGGCGGCGCAGCTTGGTGACCACGTCGATGTCGAGGAAGGCCCGCTCCAGGCTCTCCGGCTCCTCGACGCCGTCCAGCTCCCAGTAGATCGCGCTGCGCTCGCCGCGCTCGACGATCTCGACCGAGAGGATGTCGCCACCGTGGCGCAGGATCGCCGCGGTCATGTCGTGCAGCAGCCCCTTGCGGTCGCCGCCCTCGACCAGCACGGCGAGCTGTGGCGGGCGCCGCAGCGGCGCCTCCTCCCCCCTGGAGCCCTGTCCCCCCGCGCTGGTCACGCGCGAGAGGCTAGCAGGTCCATCGCCGCCGGGCCGCGCGAATATCGCACCCCAGGCCGGGTCTGGACCCGCCGGCGCGCTCGCCATAGCCTTACGCACCGTACGAAGGGGGGTGGCGGGTGAGCCGCACGCTGGTCGTTCGCGTCCTGCTCGCCGCCGGCTTCGTGGCGCTCGTCTTCTTCGGCCTGCTGCCGAAGCTGGTCGACGTCGGCGACGTCTGGCGGACGCTGCGCGCCATGACCTGGCTGGAGCTGCTCACGCTGGGCCTGGCGGCGCTCTGGAACCTGGCCTCGTACCTCCTGCCCCAGCTGGTCGCCCTGCCTGGCCTGACGCCGCGGCAAGCTGTCCTGGAGAGCCACGCGTCCACCGCGGTCGGCAACCTCGTCCCGGTCGGGCAGGCGGTCGGGCTCGGGGTGACCTACCGCTTCTATACGTCGTACGGGTTCAGCCGCCCCGAGATCGCGCTCTCCCTGCTGGTGCAGGGCGTGTGGAACAACTTCCTCAAGCTCGGCATGCCGCTGGTCGCGTTCGGCCTGCTGGTGGTGACGGGCGAAGGGGGTGGCGCGCTGGCGCCGGTGGCGGCAATCGGGGTGGCCGCGTTCGTGCTGGCGCTCGCCGGGCTGGCGCTCGCGCTGTCCAGCGAGCGGCGCGCCGCGCGGATCGGCGGTGCCTGCGCCGCCGCCGTCGCGCTGCCGCGCCGCCTGGCCGGCCGCGAGGACCGGCCGGCCTGGTCCGAGGCCACCGTGCGCTTCCGCGCCCGGGCGGTGGCGCTGCTGCGCGCCAGGTGGCACTGGCTCACCGCCGCCACCGTGGTCAGCCACCTGTCGCTGTTCGGCGTGCTGCTGCTCGCCCTGCGGCACGTCGGCGTCGCCGAGGCCGAGGTGAGCTGGATCGAGGCGCTGGCGGCGTTCGCGCTGGTGCGGCTGCTCTCGGCCTTCCCGATCACGCCGGGTGGGCTCGGCGTGGTCGAGCTCGGCCTCGCGGCCGCGCTGGTGCTCGCCGGCGGTGACCGGGCGCAGGTGGTGGCGGCCGTGCTGGTGTTCCGGGTGCTGACGTTCCTGCTGCCGGTCCCGATCGGCGCCGTCACCTGGTGGCTGTGGCGCCGCTCCGAGGGGCGCTCGCTCGCCCGGCCCGTCGAGGTCGCGCCGTGAGGGCGGTGCGCTGGCACGGCCGCGGCGACGTCCGCTACGAGCGGGTGCCCGACG
The DNA here is from genome assembly GCA_036377075.1 of Actinomycetes bacterium. Classification (GTDB taxonomy): domain Bacteria; phylum Actinomycetota; class CALGFH01; order CALGFH01; family CALGFH01; genus DASUZB01. Next base: position 27,245 of record DASUZB010000066.1, read on the forward strand.
CGCCCGACCCGGGCGCGGACGAGGTCCGCGTCCGCGTCGCCTGGTGCGGCATCTGCGGCACGGACGTACACGAGTACCTGCACGGCCCGTTCGTGATCCCGACGCGGCCGCACCCGGTCACCGGGGTGGCGGCGCCGGTGGTCATCGGCCACGAGGTCGCCGGCACGGTGGACGCGGTCGGCGCCGCCGTGCGCGGGCTCGAGCCCGGCCAGCCGGTGGCGCTCGACGGGCTGATCCCGTGCCGGTCCTGCGACCCGTGCCGCGTCGGGCTCTTCAACCTCTGCCGGACCTTCGCCCACATCGGCTTCTCCGCCGCCGGGGGAGGGCTGGCCGAGGCGCTGACCGTGCCGGCCGCGATGGCGGTGGCGCCGGCGGCCGACGTCGCGCTGGACGTGCTGGCGCTCGCCGAGCCGGCCTCGGTCGCGGTCCGTGCCGTCGGCCGGGCCGCCCTCCGGCCCGGCCAGGAGCTGCTGGTCCTCGGCGCCGGCACGATCGGGCTCGCGGTGGCGGAGGTCGGCCGCATCGAGCACGGCGCCGCGGTGGTCCTCGCCGACGCCTCCACCTGGCGCCTCGACCGGGCCGCGCGGCTGGGCTACCGCACGCTGCGCAGCGACGAGCTACGCGGCCTCGCGGGGAGCTGGGACGTGCCGGCGGTGTTCGACTGCACCGGCGCGCCCGAGGCCGCCGGCCTGGCGCTGCCGCTGGTCTCGCCGGGTGGCCGCATCGTGGTCGTCGGGTTCCCGGCGACGCCGGGCAGCGTCGACCTGGCCCAGCTCGCCCTGCGGGAGATCTCCCTGGTGGGCACGATGAGCCACCTGGTCACGTCGGACTTCCCCCGCGCGGTCCGGCTGCTCGTCTCCGGCGAGCTGCGCGCCGGCGAGCTGATCACCGACCGGATCCCGCTGGAGGACACGGTGCCGCGCGGCCTCGACCGCCTCGCCGGCCCGGACGGCCAGCGGCAGCTCAAGGTCCTGGTCTCGCCGGCGCTGTGAGGCCGTTCAGTCCTCCAGGAGCAGCCCGTTGCGGCGGGTGACCCCGGCGAACCAGCGCGCGCTGTCCTTGGGGATGCGCCGCTGCGTCCCGTAGTCGACGTAGAACAGGCCGAAGCGCTTGCTGTAGCCGAAGGCCCACTCGAAGTTGTCCAGCAGCGACCAGACGAAGTAGCCGCGCAGGTCGACGCCGTCGGCGATCGCCCGGTGCGCGGCGCGGAAGTGGCCGTCGAGGAAGCGAACCCTGGCGGGATCGGAGACCGTCCCGTCGGGGCCGGGCGCGTCGGCGAAGGCGGCGCCGTTCTCGGTGACGTACAGCGGCAACGGGCCGTAGTCGCGGTGGACGCGGAGCAGCACGTCGTAGATGCCGGTGGGGTCCACCTCCCAGCCCATCTCGGTCCGTTCCAGGCCGCGGGAGACGAACTCGACGCCGCCGCTGCCCACCCACGGCGACGGCCCGGTGGCCGCGGCGTCGTTCCCGGCCGCGCCGCCCCGCACCACGTGGCGGAAGTAGTAGTTGATGCCGAGCACGTCGAGTGGCGTGCCGATGGTCGCCTCGTCGCCGTCGCGGAGGTGCGCCCAGTCGCTGATGCCCCGGGTGTCCTCCACCACGTCGGCCGGGTAGCGCCCGCGCAGGACCGGGTCGAGGAAGAGCCGGTTGGCGAGCCCGTCGATGCGGCGGGCGGCGTCCGCGTCGGCCTCGCCGTCGCCGGCCGGGTCGACCGGGAACAGGTTCAGGGTGACGCCGAGGGTGCTGCCGGCGTCCTGGGCGCGCAGCGCCTGCAGCGCCAGGCCGTGGCCGAGCAGCAGGTGGTGGACGGCGCGCAGCGCCGCCGCCGGCTCGGTGCGGCCGGGGGCATGGACGCCCGCCGCGTAGCCGAGCAGCGACGAGCACCACGGCTCGTTGAGCGTCGTCCAGTGGCGGATCCGGTCGGCGAGGCGCTCGTGGACGGCGGCGGCGTAGTCGGCGAAGCGCGGCGCGGTGTCGCGCTGCGGCCAGCCGCCCTTGTCCTCGAGCGCCTGCGGCAGGTCCCAGTGGTACAGCGTCACCCAGGGCTCGATGCCGTGCTCGAGCAGCGCGTCGACCAGGCGGCCGTAGAAGTCGAGCCCGGCGGGGTTGAGCTTGCCGCGGCCCTCGGGCTGCAGCCGTGGCCAGGCGATCGAGAAGCGGTAGTGGCTCGCCCCCAGCTCCGCGAGCAGGCCGACGTCCTGCTGGTAGCGGTGGTAGTGGTCGTCGGCGACGTCGCCGGTGTGCCCGTCGAAGGTGGTGCCCGGGGTGTGCGAGAAGGTGTCCCAGATCGACGCGCCGCGACCCCCCTCGGCGACCGCGCCCTCGATCTGGTAGCTCGCCGTCGCGGCTCCCCAGGCGAACCCCTCGGGGAAGCGCAGCAGCCCGTCCCGCGCCCCGCTGTCCTCGACCTCGGCGAGGCCGCCCTGCTGCTCGCTCATGGTCTCCCTTCCTACCGTCCGGCTCCCGCACCACGCCATGGTTGCAGACGCAGCCGGAGGATGCCGGAGCGGCTCGAAGCGTGCCCGCCGCCGCGCTCAGTTCGCCTGCGCTCGGCGCTGCTCGGAGCCGTGCGCGGCCGGCACGGTGACCCAGAAGGTCGAGCCGCCCTGGGCGTTGTTCTCGACCCAGACGTTGCCGTGCATCGCGGTGAGCAGCTCGCGGACGATCCACAGGCCGACGCCGAGGCCGGCCTGGCCGGCGTTGCGCTCCCCGAAGCGGTCGAACAGCTCTGAGAGCCGCTCGGGCGGGATGCCCGGGCCGTGGTCGGAGACGGAGATCTGCACCACCTCGTCGGCGGCGGTCGCCACCACCTCGATCGGGGCGTGCGGCCGCGAGTACTGCAGGGCGTTGCGCACCAGGTTGGTGAGCACCTGCATCAGCCGGTCGCTGTCGGCCCAGGCACGCAGGCCCGGCTCGGCCTTGACGCGCACCCGTTCGGCGCCGAGGTGGTCGAGGTCGGCGACCACGCCGGTGATGGCCTGCCCCACGTCGATCGTGGTGGGGCTGACCGCGATGCCGCCGCTGGCATCCTCCGCGACCAGGACCAGGTCCTCGACCAGGCGGGCGAGCCGGCGGGTCCGGCGGATGCAGACGTTCAGCATCTCGAGCTCCTGCTCGGTCATGCGATCCTGCGAGCAGAGCCGCTGCAGGGTCCCGAGCGACAGCAGCAGGGCGGTCACCGGCGTGCGCAGCTCGTGCGCCGCCACCGTGGCGAACTGCTGCTGGTGCCGCAGCAGCTGCTCGCTGGCGCGCCGCGCCTCCTCGGCGGCCTGCCTGGTCTTGTGCTCGCGGTTGAGCGCCTCCACCAGCCGGTCGAGCAGCGGCCTGGTGACCTGCCCGGCGAGGCGGGCCTGGCCGCCGGCGACCCCACCGATTGCCTCGACCAGCTCGGTGGCCGGGGCGGGCTTGAGCAGGTAGCCCCGGGCGCCGGCCATCAGCGCGTCGATCACCAGTGACTCGTCGCCGTAGGCCGACAGCATCAGCACGGCCACGTCGGGGTGCGTGGCGACGATCTCGCGGGTCGCCTCGACCCCGTCCATGCGCGGCATGCGCAGGTCCATGAGCACGACCTGGGGCATGGTCGCAGCGACCAGCTCGAGCGCCTCGATGCCGTCGGCGGCGACACCGACGACCTCGAGGCCGAGCTCGTCGAGCAGCTGCGCAAGGCTGTTCCTGACCTCGGGCACGTCGTCGACGACCAGGACGCGTACCGACTCGACCAGCGGCTCTGGCTCGCCGTTCATACCGTTGAGGCTGGTCACGCCGAGACCCGCCGCCGTGGAACCTGGACGAAGATCGAGGTCCCCCTCCCCGGGGCGGACAGCAGGTGGTAGCTGCCCGCCGCCATCTCGACCCGGTGGCGCATGCCGGCGAGGCCGAAATGGCCGTTGTCGACCGCTTCGACGCCGACCCTGCCGGCGTCGAAGCCGTCACCGTCGTCGCGCACGTGCATGTCGACCTGGTCGTCGTCGGTGCGCAGGTAGACCCAGACGTGGTGGGCGTTGGAGTGCTTCGCGACGTTGGCGAGCGCCTCCTGGACCACCCGGTACAGCACCGTCTCGACCTCCGGCTCGAGCCGGGCGTCGTGGTGGGACTGCAGCGTGCAGACGATGCCGGTGTGCCGCTCGAAGGTGTCGAGCTCCTCGGTGAGGGCGAGCGCCAGCCCGCGCTCGTCGAGCACCGGCGGCCGCAGCGTGGTCATCAGCCCGCGCAGCTCGTCGACCTCGCCGCGCAGCCCCCGCTGGGCGGTGCCGAGCAGCAGCTTGGCGCGCTGCTCGTCGCCGCGCTTGAGGATGAGGGCCGCCTGCTCGAGCTGGTAGCCGAGCGCGGTCAGCCGTTGGATCGGCCCGTCGTGCAGCTCGGCGGCGAGCCGGGTCCGCTCCTGCTCCGCCCCGCGCATGGTCTTGTCGAGCAGGGTCGTGCGCTCGGCCTCCGCCTTCTCCAGCTCGGCCAGGGTCGTCTGCAGCATGCCGCTGCGCTCGCGGAGCTGGGTGGAGCTGCTCTCCACCTCGCGGACCAGGCCAGACATGCGGTAGACCACCATCACGAACAGGATGCCGCAGATGATCGCGATCACGGTCGTGTCGCCGTGCTCCCCGCGGAGGTTCTCCAGGACGACCGCGACCGGCGCGAGCACCACCGCGCCGGCCAGGAACACCAGGCGGCCGGTGCCGACGCGCGAGCGCGTGCGCAGGTCGCGCTCCACCAGGGTGCGCATCGACGGGTGCAGGGCGGAGGCGCCGAGCAGCAGGTAGAAGGTGAGCCAGCCGGCGTCGAGCAGCTTCCCGGAGAGGCTGTTGATCTGGTAGAGGCCGTTGGTCTGGGCGTAGGCGTAGGCGGTGTCGGTCGCCAGCAGCACCGCCAGGCTCGCCGTGAACAGGTAGAACGCCGTCTGCCGCGGGCCGGGGCCGACCACCAGGCGGGCGGCCGCGGCCAGGACCAGCACGTCCATCACCGGGTAGGCGGCCGAGACGAGCCGCGTGAGCAGGGGCACCCCCGCGGTGTCGACGTTCGGTTCGATCAGGAACACCAGCGACAGCACGCCCAGGCCGGTGGCGATGATGATCGCGTCGAGCAGGCTGCCGACGTCGCTGCCCCTGGTCCGGCTGCGCACCAGCAGCAGGACGCCGAGGATCACCAGCGGGTAGTGACCGAGGTAGAGGGCGTCGGCCAGCGTCGGGTAGGCCTGCGAGCCGATCAGGAAGTGCAGGGTGTAGAAGGTCAGGTCGGCCGCCAGGTAGATGACCTGGGCGACGATCAGCACCCGCCACGGCAGGGTGCTGGCGGGGCGGTGGCGACGCACCCCGACGATCATGAACACCACCGCGGACGCGCTCACGCTGCCGTAGAGCGCGACCTTGAAGACCACCACCTGCAGCGGCAGGTGCGGCGCGGGGATCACCAGGTACGCGAGCGCGACGACCGCGCCGACCGCGATGTAGTTGCGCCACAGCATGGACGGCGCCGGCCGCTGGTGTCGCGGCGAACCCGACCGCTTGCTTACGGTCGCGACGTCAGCCATGGGAATGGGGTCCTCCGAGCTAGCGCGTCAGCAATGCATTCTGGTGTTTCGTTCGCGTCGCTGGCAACCCTCGCGCGCTGCGCGGCCGCGGGACCGGTGTGTCCGTCATGGGCTTGACACGCAAGTCGCGACCAAGGAGCCTCCGGTATTCAAGGGGGTGAATTGACGTGGGCCTGACGTAGTTGTCATAGCGTTTGAGGTTCCCAGACGTATCGAATAACTCTGAAAGGCCTGGGACATGAGCGAATCCCCAGCCGGCTCCCGCAGCGAATTCGCCCGCGAGGAGCTCGAGAAGGAACTGCTCCACGATTACTCGACCAGCAGCACCGGAATCGTGCCGCTGAGCGAGCGTCGTTCGCTCTACCACTTCCTGGCGCTGTGGGTCACCCTGGCGGCGGGATTTACCTACCTGTTCCTCGGGTTCCAGTACCACGACGCGGGCTACACGCTGGCCAAGGCGGTGCTCGCCGGTGGCCTCGCCGCCCTCTTCTACCTCTGCTACGCGCTGCCGGCGGCGTACCTGGGCTCCAGGACCGGCCAGACCCACTCGCTGCTGACCAGGTCGGTGTTCGGCGTGGTCGGTTCCGCGATCGTGTCGTTGCTGCTGATCGGCGTCGCGGCCGGCTGGATCGCGTTCGCCTTCAACCTGCTGGCCACCATGTACGACGGGTTGTTCTCCTGGGGCCACGTGGTGCTGATCGGCGTGATCCTGGCGATCGTCGGCGTGTTCAACAACCTCTTCGGCTTCACCGGCATCACCGCGTTCGCCCGCTACCTGGTCGCGCCGCTGATGATCCTGTGGATGCTCTACCTGGTCATCAAGGGGTTCGCCAACATCCCCGGCGACCGGCTCTCGGCGACCCCGGCGGTCGGCGACCTGGGCCCGCTGCCGATCCTGTCCGGCATCGCCGTGGGGATCGGCTCGGTGATGTGGGGCAACGAGCCGGACACCTGGCGCTACGGCAAGCCGCGCTTCTGGTGGCCGCTGCTGCCCTACGCGGTCGCGCTGGCGATCGGGATGGTCCTGTTCGTCATCGGCGGCTGGATGATGGCGGAGCTCTCCGGGGCCGGTCCCTTCGACTTCGGCCCGGCGTTCAAGTACACCGTCGAGTACTCGCTGTTCGGCGCGCTGTGGCTCGGCGCGGTGGTGGCCACGGTGCTGCAGGTGGCCATCAACGACGGCAACTACTACGAGATGACCAACGGCGGCCAGAACGTCATCGGCCAGGTGCGGGGCTGGAAGCGCTGGTACACCTGCCTGGTCATGGCCGCGATCGCGGCGCTGGTCACCTGGTGGTTCCCGCACGTCGAGAACGGCTTCTTCAAGGTCGCCGGCTGGTCGGCGATCGCGCTGCCGTGCGCCACCGTGGTGATGTGCGTCGACCAGTTCCTGCTGCCGCGGATGTTCGGGCTCGACCGCTCGGTCGAGCGCATCCCCGAGTGGCGCGCGGCCGCGGTGGGCAACTGGCCGGGGATCGTCGCGGTGCTGGTCGCGGTGCTGTTCGGTGCGTGGGGTCTGATCCTCTTCCCCGGGCAGACCTCGGCGCCCTCGCTCGGGCTGGTGCCGGTCGAGGCATGGCTGCTCGCCGGCGTGCTGTACGTGGTCCTGGTCGCCGCGGTGCAGCGCCTGCCCAACGCCAAGGCGCTGCTCGGCTTCGCCCAGCCGCTGCGAGGGCCGGCGGCCCCGGCCGCGCCCCCGGCACCGGAGGCGGGCGGCTAGAGCACCCGGTCGAACCCGGACACGAACGAAGGGAGCATCATGTCGAGCGCCTCGCCCGACGCGCTGGAGGCGGTCCGGCGCGAGCTGGCACCGGCGGAGGGGGGCAACCGGCTGGTACCGCTCGTCGCCGAGGGACGGCTGCCCCGCGAGCGGCTCGCCGCCATCGCCGGGGAGGAGTACCGCATCATCGCCAGCGACCGCCGCAGCTTCCTGCTGCTCGCCGCGCGCTTCCCCGAGCCGCCGGCGGGCGAGTTCTTCATCGGGCTGGCGCAGGGCGAGAACCTCGCCCTGCCGCTGCTGCTCACCTACGCGGCCGCGCTCGGGTGGGACGAGAAGGAGCTGCAGGCCTACGAGCCGCGGGCCGGCTGCCAGGCCTACGCGGCCTACGTCGCCTGGCTGGCACTGAACGGCTCCAAGGAGGACGTGGCCCTGGCGCTGGTCGCCAACTTCGCCGCCTGGGGCTCGTACTGCGCGGCCGTGGCCGAGGGGCTGCGCCGCCACTACGGCCTCGACGACCAGGCCTGCGGGTTCTTCGACTTCTTCGCCACCCCGGTCCCCGAGGTCGAGCAGCAGGCTCTCGCGGTCGCCGAGGCCAGCCTGGAGGCGGGTGAGCCACCGGAGTCCGCGCGCCGCCACGCGCGCCTGGTGCAGGCCTACGAGCTGATGTTCTGGAACACCCTGGCGGAGGGGGTCTCCTAGCCGCCGACCGCCTCGACCCCACGACGGGCTGCCCGGTTGCGGGCAGCCCGTCGCCGTGTCGGCGGGCGTACTACTACGCGGAATGAAGAAATTTGGGATGATTTGACTAAATCTGCGTACTTGGTGTAACTGTCTTCCTCCCCGAAGGTGACCGGGCACGAGTCCCTGCCTGGCCCGGAGGGGTTCCGGTCCCCACTCACTTCACCACCACCGCCCGCAGGCACGGGCTGCGCGACCCGTACGCCGTCCTGCCGGCACTCGGGGCGGACCCATGGCGCCCCCCGCACAGCTTGGAGGGAGGGTGTTGCATGCAGGCACCTGACGGACGGAGGGCGAGCGGCGCGGTGCCGCGGAGGGCCTGGCTGCTCAGGGCGGTCCCAACGGTGGCGCTGGCGGTCGTGGTGCTGTGGGCCGTGGCGGCGGCGCGCGCCGAGCCGGCCGGGGCGCAGCAGGTCCCGGCGCAGCAGCAGGGGTCGCGGCTGCCGCCCGAGGTCAGGGTGCTGCCCAACGACCAGCTCGGGAGGATGCTCGCCACCGAGCGCAACCCGCTGGTGCGCGACGCGATCGTCACCGAGCTCAAGGGCCGCGGCGAGATGTTCTTCGAGAACCGCCCGTCGAGCCCCTTCGCCGGCGGCAAGGTCGACATCCCGCTCGGCCGGTGGGGGCTCACCTTCCAGGGCGGGGTGAACGACCATGGTGGGGTCGCCATCGGCGGTGGCGGCTATGCAGGGCTCCCCGGCGCCCCGAGCATCGGCAAGGTCACGCCCCGTCCCGACGGGTTCAACGTCCAAGGGGAGGTCACCGTCTCGCTCGGCAAGGACACCTCGGTCACGGCCAAGGGCACCTTCAACGTCTCCCCCGACGGCCAGATCAGCGGCACCGCCGGCGGCAAGGTGGAGATCAAGGGGCTGGACGGCCGCTCCTTCAGCGTCGGCGCCAACGTGGAGTTCAAGGACGGCCAGGTCACCGTCACCACCGAGAACGGCACCAAGCTCGCCTCGGGCAACGGCTCGTCGGTCTCGCTCGACCCGGCGACCGTCGACGACAAGGGCAACTTCGAGACCAAGGGCTCGATCAACCTGCCGAGCAAGCAGCAGGGGGAGCAGGGCCCGTGGGGCGAGCGGGTGCCCTCGATCACCATGAAGGGCACCATCACCCTCGACAAGAAGTACGACACCTTCACCGAGTTCCTGCAGGGTATCGGCGTGCTGGACAAGCCGGGGCCGCCGACCCAGGAGGAGTTCCAGAAGGCCCTCGACGGCTGGGCCGAGAGCATGCGCCAGCGGCGCGAGCAGGCGGAGAAGGCCGAGCAGCAGCGCCAGCAGGAGCTCGAGCAGCTCCAGAAGCAGCAGCAGGAGCAACAGCAACAGCAG
>DASUZB010000067.1:0-14143 GCA_036377075.1 Actinomycetes bacterium
GCCGGTGGGGTCGTAGGCGGCGACGTAGGCGAGCCGCTCGGGTGGCGCGGCGATGGCGTCGGCCGGGGTGCGGTAGAACGTCGGGTCGGTGGTCTCGGGCATGGGCTCCCCTCCCTGGGACACTGGCGCCGATCACAGTTCGGTCGTCCGACCGAACACACGGATTCTCTTCATATGCTATCTTCTTGTCAAGATCGGTCGAGTGACCGACACGATGAGCTGGGGAGAGGATGCCGATGGCGGATTCGGCGGTGGACACCCGGGCGTTGATCCTGGACGCTGCCCGCCGGCGGCTGCTCGCCGACGGCTACGCGGGCCTGTCGACCCGCAAGGTCGCCGCCGGGGCCGGGGTGCCGCTCAGCCAGCTGCACTACCACTTCGGCTCCAAGGGCGGGCTGGTCCTGGCGTTGTTCGCCGAGGACAACCAGCGCCGCCTGGAGCGCCAGCGGCGCATGTACGCCCAGGACCGGCCGCTGTGGCAGCGCTACGAGCGCGCCTGCGACTTCCTCGAGGACGACCTGGACTCCGGCTACGTGCGGGTGCTGCAGGAGATGGTCGCGGCGGGCTGGTCCAACCCGGAGCTCGGCGACGCGGTGCGGGAGCTGCTGGGTGGCTGGGTGGCGCTGCTGGCCGGGGTGGCCGGCGAGGCGGAGCGCCGCTACGGCCGCCTGGGGCCGTTCACCGCCGAGGAGGTGGCCACGGTGGTGGCGTCCTGCTTCTTTGGCGCCGAGGCGCTGCTGCTGCTGGGCTTCGACCGCCAGGTCCTGCCGGTCCGCTCGGCGCTGCGCCGCGTCGGCACGCTCATCAGGCAGCTCGAGGAGGGCGGAAACCAGGCGGAGGCGGCGGCCGGGCGGTAGGCGCCGCACCGCTCGGCGTGCTGCTCGTGCTGTTGGCGGCCTGCACGTCCAAGGCGCCAAGCAGCCGGCCAGCGGGCAACCGTCGCCGGCAGCCTCCCGGGCGGGGGCGCCGGTCGACGTGTCGACCCTGTCAGGCAGGATCGCCTTCTCCAACGGCACCGACGACATCTGGACGATCAACGCCGACGGCTGTCGGAGAGTGGGACCATGCGACCACCCTGCCAGCGGACCGTAGTGACGTGGTGGCCGACCTGGCGCCAGGCGGGATCGAGCGAGAACCGGCCAAGCAGGCTGGAGGTCCTCCACGTCAGTACGTCCGTGGCCTCTAGGCCCAGACCATGCGCGGCATGGGCGAGATAGCCTGCGGCGGCCGCCTGCGCGGCTGGATAGGAGGGCTCCCGGCCCGTTCGGCGCTGGTACTGGGTGATGAACTCGGTCCCGGCCGGGCCGATCTCCGGCGTCTGTGAGCTTGGCCACCACTGCACCGGCGCGAGCACGCCCTCGGCTGCCTCCGCAAGCTCCTGACCGAATGCCGGGATGCCGCCGCCCACGGCAGCAAGGAGCGCTGCCGCCTGGCCGCGCTGGTGGAGGCCACGCACGACCTCGGCGTCATGCTCGAACGGACCGGCGACCAGGAGGACCGTGTCAGCGAGGCCTTCGGCCTCGACTGCTGACGCCGCAATGCTCTGGCTGTCGATCCCACGTTGCGACGCCCGAGCCATGGCTCCCTGAGCGACGGTGCGCGCGAACGGGCCGGAGCCCTGGACGACGAGCAGCCGGTCCACCTTCCGGTCGGCCGCCAGGTCGACGACGCCGTCGAAGTACGACGAGGCCGGAGCTGGAAGCGAGGCGATGCCAGGCTGCGCCAGGTCGTCAGCCGAACCACCGTGATTCCAAAGGACTCGCCCCGCATCGCGCACCAGCGGAGCGACCGCTCGTACCAGGCCGCTCGCGTATGGGCCGATCAGCAAGTCGGCGGTGTCCATCCATCGGCTGTACGCCTCGATGGCGGTCTCCCTGGAGCCGCGGTCATCGGCCAGCGTCAACCGCACGCCGGCCGCCTCCGCCCAGAGCCGGACCCCCTCAGCCGCCTCGGCCCCCTGGCGCTCGTACCGTCCTGTCAGGCTGAGCGTCAGTGCTGCGGTGATCGGTGCCGAGTTCACGCCCCTGCCCCTTCTGAGAGCGGGTCACACCTTGATCTCGAACCGGTACGACACCACCTCGACCGGTTGATCGCCAGCGTAGGCCGTACGGCCATCGCGAGTTACCGGCACACCGCTCGGAAGCTGGAAGGCTCGCTCCGATCTACCTGGACCGGGGCTGGCCCGCCTGACCGGAAACACCGAGGCCGGGGTCAAGCGCCGGGTGCGCGTCCGCTCGAAGACGTTCCGCATCGGAGGCGAACGCTGAGCGCTTCCTGACTGGATGCCCGGCTTGCGATGGTTTGCGGGGTTCTCGGCGCTTGGGTGACGGGACGCATACGGGATCGGGCCGATTTCGCCGCGGAGGGCCAGCCGGCCGGGTCCACCTCTCCGCTGCTCACAACAACGAGGTCCCCGTTCGGACGCTGGACCGCGCTCTGCCTTCCCCTTACAGAGCGAGGCCCGTTGCCCTCCCGGAGACCTCGTGCGGAAGCACGATGGCATGGTCCCAAGAACCCGTCAACGCGCGTTTCCCCAGGTCTGGGGATGAATCTGTGGAGAACTCGGCGAGGATGTTGACGGCCGGGGCGCCCCTTGTGGACAACTGCGGCCGGGGCTGGGGACGGCCCTGGGGACGGAAATCGGGTTCGCCAGCCTGAGCTGGACGGTTGCCTCCTGCCGACTTGTGGACGGAAAAAAGTCGGCGGGAGCGGGCGGCCTCGCCGTCGGGGGCGCGTGGCATACTCGACGGTATCGAGCGGGTCGCCCGCCAGGACCCCGAGGATCCGGTACGGCTGGGCGCCGGCGACTCCGCCATCCCGTCCGGCATGGCCCACGTCCGAGGTGCGTATGGCTTCGTCATCCTCTCCGCGGCCGCCCCGGCACGACCCACCGTCGGCCGGTGAGCAACCGCCCGTGCGGGTCGAGCGCAGCGCCCGTCGCCGCAAGACGGTGACCGCCTACCGTCAGGGCGACACCGTGGTGGTGCTCCTGCCCGCCCGCATGAGCCGGCGGGAGGAGCGCCAGTGGGTCACCACCATGCTGGAGCGCCTCGCCGAGCGGGAGCGCCGCCGCCAGCCACCGGGCGACGAGCAGCTGCAGCGCCGCGCGCAGCTGCTGGCACGGCGCTACCTGGACGGCCGGGCCGAGCCGCGCTCGGTGCGCTGGGTCGGCAACATGCGCGCCCGCTACGGCTCCTGCACGCCGGAGGACGGCACCATCCGGCTGTCGGACCGGCTGGCCAGGTACCCGGGTTGGGTACGCGACTACGTGCTGGTGCACGAGCTGGCCCACCTGCTCGTGCCGGACCACTCGCGAGCCTTCTGGGACCTGGTCGCCCGCTACCCGCTGGCGGAGCGGGCGCGCGGGTTCCTGATCGCCAAGGGCCTGGAGGACCACGGCGGACCCACCGGCGAGGCGCCCCCAGAGCGGGACTGAGCGCGTAGGATCGCCTGGAGGCGAGCAGCATGGGTGAGCGGAGCGGAGCAGGCGGACCTCCGGCGGTGCGGGCGGAGGGCCGCCGCGAGCCCACGGCCGGGCTACCCGGCCGGGCGCGGCGTGTGCTGGCGGCGGCCGTGCTCGCCGGCGGGCTCGGCCTCGCCCTCGCGGCACCCGGGGTGGCCGCCCCCGCGGCACCCAGGCAGCCGGCCGGCACGGCGCGCGCCGCGCCTGTGGCCAGTGCGCCGGCGCCGGCCGCCCCGGTCATTCGGGTGCCGGTCACCGGCGAGATCGACCCGATCATGGCCGACGCCGTGAAGAAGGCCGTCGCGCGGGCCGAGCGGGAGCACGCCAGGGTGGTGGTGCTGGAACTCGATACGCCAGGCGGGCTGGCCAGCTCGATGCGCGAGATCATCACCGCGATGCTCGCCTCGGACGTCCCGGTCGTCGGCTGGGTCGGCCCGTCGGGCGGCTACGCCGCCTCGGCCGGCACCTTCATCCTCGCGGCCACCGCCTACGCGGCCATGGCCCCGAACACCACCATCGGTGCGGCCCACCCGGTCGGCATCACCGGCCAGGTGCTGGAGGAGAAGGTCACCAACGACGCCGCGGCCTACATCCGCGGCCTGGCGCAGAGCCACGGCCGCAACGCGGACTGGTACGAGAAGGCCGTGCGCGACTCGGTCTCGGTCAACGCCGACGAGGCGGTGCGCATCCACGCGGTCGAGTCGAAGCAGAACGACGAGGTCGCCTTCCTCAACGAGATCGACGGCAAGGTCCTGCGCAACGGCACCGACCCGGGCGTGCTGGTGCGCACCAAGGGCGCGCCGGTGGAGACCGCCGGGCTCAGTCCCGCCGCGGCGCTGCTGCACAGCCTGGTGGACCCGAACGTGGCCTTCCTGCTGTTCCTGTTCGGCGTGGCCGGGATCGTCTACGAGATCGTGCACCCCGGCATCGGCGTCGGCGGGGTGGCCGGCGCCCTCTCCCTGGTCGTCGCCCTGCTGATGTTCCAGGCCCTGCCGGTCCAGCTCGGCGGGCTCGTGCTGATCGCCCTCGGCGTGGGCCTGTTCGTGCTCGACCTCAAGCTGGCCGGCCACGCCTTCCTGTCGGTGTTCGGGGTGATCTCGCTGCTGCTCGGCGGCCTGCTGCTGTACGAGCCGGGCTCACGCGCCCGCGTGCACCCGCTGGTCCTGGTGGCCGTGGTGGCCTGCGTGGCGGCGCTGTTCCTGGTGGTGGCGAGGAAGGTGATGGCGGCCAGGCGCGCCCCGCCCGTCACCGGGACCGACGCCCTGATCGGGGTGGCGGGCACGGTGACCAGTGCGCTCGGCCCGTCCGGCCGGGTCCGCGCCGCCGGCCTCGAATGGCGTGCCCGCAGCCGCGACGGCAGCGACCTGCCCGCCGGCACCGAGGTGGTGGTCGTCGGCCTCGACGGCCTCACGCTGGAGGTGGAGGCGGCCGCCAAGCGCCAGCTCGGCAGCCCCTTCCCCGCGTCCTCGCCGCCCGACCGCCCCGGCCGGCCGTAGCCGCTCAGCCCTGCTCGGGCTCGTCCTTCCCGCCGGACTGCCCGCCCGGCTCGGGCTCCTCGCCCTCCAGCAGGGTGCGCAGGCCCTCCTCGAGGTCGACCTCGGCGCCGCCGACCAGGCCGCTGCGCTCCAGCCAGCGGCCCGGCGCCACCAGCTCCTCCTGGGTGGGGAGGAAGTCCGGGTGCGCCCAGAGCCGGTCGAGGCCCTCGATGTCGGTCGCGGCCAGCACCTCGCGGCAGAAGCGGCGCCCACGGGCGCCGTCGGCGCGCTCCGGGTCGACGCGCAGGAGCTGCGCAAACAGGGCCTGCGGGCCGTCGGTGTCGGCGAGGCGGTGCTCCACCGCCGCGGTGATCGAGCCGAGGGCCGGCAGCCGCCCGGCGAGCGCCCGCTCGCAGATGGTGAGCGCGTAGCCCTCGGTGATGGCCAGCGTCGCCTCCAGCCGCGCGACGGCCGCCTGCAGCGCCGCCGTCGGCGGCCCGAGCAGCCCCTCGCCGCCTTCGAGCAGCTCGCGCAGGTCCTCCGCGCCGCCAAGGTCGAGGGACTGCAACCGGTCCATCAGGCCGGACGGGTCGGGGTCGGTCGCGTCGGCGATCTCCACCACCACCGCGCGCAGGTGCTCGGCCAGCCAGGGCACGCCCACGAACAGCCGCTGCCGCACCACCTCGTGGGCGGCCAGCCAGAGGCGGAACTGGTCGGCCGGCACGCCAGCCGCCTGCTCGAACTCGGCCACGTTCTCGGGGACCACCAGCACCCTGGCCGGCTCGCGGTTGGGCAGGCCGAGGTCGTACTGGGCGAGGACGAGCTGGGCGAGCTGCCCCACCAGCGCGCCGACCTGCAGGCCGGCGAGCAGGGCGCCGAGCCTGGTCATCACCTCGCCCATCTCCCCGGGTGCCGCGCCGGTCGACTCCGGGCCGAGCGCCTCGGTCAGCCGCCTGGCGCCCGGCTCGACCAGCGGCGCGAACTCGGGCAGGACCGACTCGGCCCAGTCGGGCCGGCTGACCGGCTGCGCCACCAGCGCCAGGCCCCGCCCGGCGAGGCTGGTGGCCGGGTCGACCCAGAGCTCGGCCAGGCGCAGGCGCTCGTCCCACTGGCCGCGCTCGCCGGGAGGCGGGGCTGGGGTCGGCTTGGGGAGCTGCGGCGTGGTGCCGAGCGCGTCCGCCCCGGCGGCGGTGGCGACCGCGACCTGCCTGGCCAACTCCCAGTTGACCGGCCCGGACTCGCCGGCCAGCAGCCGAGCGAACTCGCGGAACAGCGGGATGCGGCCGAAGAAGTCGGCGCCGCCGGAGAACTCGCTCATGCCATCAACTCTAGGCCTGTCCGGCGACCTCCACACGGGTGCCGGGCCTGCCGAGCGGCCCCACCACGGGTAGCCTGGGGCGACCTGGGAGCGTTTCTCCAGAAGGGAAGCCCGATGGCACGAACGGTGGCGCTGGTCGGCGCGCTCCACCCGGCCGCGCGGGGCCTGGCCCTCCGGCTCGAGGACGACCCGGAGGTCGAGCGCGTGCTCGGGCTCTCGGCGCAGGAGCCGCCCCTGCTCGGCCCCAAGTTCGAGTTCGTCAAGGCGGCGCCGGGCAGCGACCGCTTCCGCGCCGCCCTCGCCGAGGCCGACGCGGTCGTCCTGTTCCCGCTGCTCGAGGAGGGCGGGCGCGATCCCGGCCGGGCCCGGGCACTCGAGGTCGCCGAGCTGGCGCTGCGCGCCGCCGGTGGCGCGTCGACCGTGGTGCTGTGGTCCAGCGGCGTGGTGTACGGCGCCCACGCCCACAACCCGGTGCCGATCCAGGAGGGCCAGCCGCCGCGGCCGAACGAGGACTTCCCGGCCGCCAGCGTGCTCGCCGAGCTCGAGCGGGCGGTGCTCGACGGCGACGGCGGCGGTCGCACCGTGACCGTGCTGCGGGCGGGCGCCGTCTGGGCACCGTCGTGGGGAACCTTCCTCGGCCGGGCGCTGCAGGCGCCGGCGCTGGTCGCCGTGCGCGGCTACGACCCGCCGCTGCAGGCCCTCGACCCGGAGGACGCGACCGACGCGCTCGCCCTTGCCGTCCGCGGCGGGCTGTCCGGCACCTACAACGTCGCTCCGGCCGACTGGCTGCCGGCACGCGAAGCGGCCAGGGCGGCGGGCAGGCGGCGCCTGCAGCTGCCCGAGGCGGTCGCCTTCGCCACCGCCGAGCGGCTCAGGCGCCTCGGGGTCTCCCAGGCGGGGCCGGGGGAGCTGCGCTACCACATGCACCCGTGGGTGCTCGACTCGAGCCGGCTGCGCGCCGCCGGCTGGGCGCCCCGCCGCGGGACGGCCGAGGCCTTCGCCGCGGCGGCGCTGATGCCGTCCGACGGCGTCGCCGTCGGCGGCGTGCGTGTGCGCCGCAGCGACATCTACAAGGGTGCCGCCGCCGGCGTGGCGATGATCGCCACCCTCGCCCTGGTCCGGCGGCAGGCACGCCGCCGCTGAGCGCCGCCTCCCGCGGCATCCCCACCGCACCAAGCGGGTAAGGAGGCACTAGAATCCCTCGGCGCACGCGAGCGGCGCCTCTCCCGCATGGCGCCGGCCGGGTGCGCCGCCCGACGGTAGCGGTCCCGACCCCCCCGGAGGCCTCAGTGGCGCGCCCCACCCACCCCTCCACCCCAGGCGGGGGCTAGCGGTCGTGGCCCGCGACGTCGCCATCGACCTGGGTACCGCCAACACCCTGGTCTACGTGCGTGGCAAGGGCGTCCAGCTCAACGTGCCGACGGTCATCGCCATCAACGAGCGCACCGGCGACATCCTCGCCATGGGCGAGGAGGCCTACAACATGATCGGCCGCACGCCCGCGCACGTGGTGGCGGTGCGGCCGCTGCGCGGCGGCGCCATCTCCGACTTCGACACCACCGCCGGCCTCATCAGGCTGCTGCTGGAGCGCGTCGGCGCCGGGCGCATGGGCAAGCCGAGGATGGTCGTGTGCGTGCCGTCGGCGATCACCGGGGTGGAGCGCCGCGCGGTACACCAGGCCGCCATGCAGGCGGGAGCCAAGGCCGCCTACCTGATCGAGGAGCCCATGGCCGCAGCGATCGGCGCCGGCCTGCCGGTGCACGAGCCGGCCGGGAGCCTGGTGGTCGACGTCGGCGGGGGCACCACCGAGGTCGCCTGCATCTCGCTCGGCGGCATCGTCACCGCCAAGGCGATCCGCGTCGGCGGCTTCGACATGGACGCGGCCATCACCCAGTACGTCCGCCGCGAGTACGCCATCGCCATCGGCGAGCGCAGCGCCGAGGAACTGAAGATGACCATCGGTTCCGCCAGCCCCCACCAGAGCGAGGCCCGGGCGCAGCTGCGCGGCCGCGAGCTGGCCACCGGGCTGCCCAAGACCATCATGGTCGGCAGCGACGAGGTCCGCGACGCGCTGGAGGACCCGGTCTCGCAGATCGTCCAGGCGGTGGTGGAGACCCTCTCCGAGGCGCCGCCGGAGCTCGCCAACGACGTGCTCGACAAGGGCATCTTCCTCACCGGTGGGGCCAGCCTGCTGCCCGGCATGGCCGCCCGCATCGCCCAGGAGACCCAGGTCGCGGTCCACCTCACCGAGGCCCCGCTGGAGTGCGTCGTGCTCGGGGCCGGCCGCGCCGTCGAAGCCCTCGACGAGCTGGCGCCGTTGTTCGTCGACGCCGCCGTCGGCCGCTGAGCCGGCGCCGGGCGATAGGATGGGGCAGAGGCCGTCGGTAGGAGGACGGCGCCGGCGGTGGGAGGTCTGGTGCAACAGCGCGTCACCACCGGGATCGGTGCGGTCCTGCTGGTGGGGATCGTCCTGGCGCTCAACTTCTACCGCCTGCCGGTGGTGGCGCTCTCACCCGGGCCGGCCGAGGACGTCCTGTCCAGGGTCAAGGTCACCGGCAGCACCCCGGTGTACGAGTCCAAGGGCGACCTCTACCTCACCTCCGTCGGCATCGACGACGACGTGCGCTTCTACGAGGCGCTGCTCGACCTCGCCAACCACGACGTGCAGATGCTGCCGCGGGCCGACCTGTACCCCGGCAACGAGAGCCCGCAGGAGATCGACCGGCAGAACACGATCGACATGGACACCTCCAAGGTGAACGCGACCGTGGTCGCGCTGCGCGAGCTCGGCTACAAGATCGAGCCGACGGGCACCCAGGTCCAGGAGGTGGGCAGCGACGTCCCGGCCGCCGGCAAGCTGCGGGTGGCCGACGAGATCCTGCGCGTCGACGGCCACAAGGTGCGCAGCACCAAGGAGGTGCGCGCGGCGATCTCCAAGCACCACCCGGGCGACAAGGTGACCCTCCGCATCCGCAGGGACCACGCCGACCTGGACGTCACCGTCGGCACCCGCGCCTCCGGCGACGACCCCGGCCGCGCCCAGATCGGCGTGGTGCTCCGCGAGCTGTTCGACCACCTCCCGGTCGACGTGAAGATCGACACCGAGGGCATCGGCGGGCCGTCGGCGGGCCTGATGTTCACCCTGTCGATCATCGACAAGCTCACCAAGGAGGACCTCACCGGCGGCCGCCGCATCGCCGGCACCGGGGAGATCCTCCTCGACGGCCAGGTCGGCCGCATCGGCGGCATCGGCGAGAAGCTGGTCGCCGCCAGGCGCCAGGGCGCCACCGTCTTCCTCGTCCCCGAGGGCAACTGCGACGAGGCCAGGCACGCCGCGCCCGATGGCCTCCACCTCGTCAAGGTGGCCACCCTGCAGGACGCGCTCACCTACCTGCGCCAGCCGTCCACCTCGGCGGACGGGCCGAGCTGCTGATCAGCGCGACGACCCACCGGTCATCGCCAGGGCCAGCGCCGCCAGCAGCAACACCACGGCCAGCAGCAGCACCATCGCCATCAAGGCACCTCGATTTCCGCGGCGCGGACGCCGCCTCCACGGTCGGGCGCCGGCCCCGACCCCCCCGTCCCCCCCGAGCCTCCGGGGGCTACCGCTTCGCTCCTCGAGCCTCCGGACCCCGTGCGAGAGGTGTGATCCTCCAGGCGTCGGCGACCACCGGAAAGGTACGGGTGGATCGCGGCGCCGGTGCCCTCTCGCAGGCGCTGGCGGCGTGCTAGGGTCTGGGTCGTGGTCGCAGCCAGACGTCCCCCCCGCCGCTGGACGCTTGCCGTCCTGCTGCTGGCGTTCGTGCTGCTCGCCGCGATCGGCAGCATCACCCGCTTCTACACCGACCTCCTCTGGTTCCGGGAGGTCGACAAGGCCCAGGTGTTCTGGGGGCAGATCGCCGCCAAGCTGACCCTCGGCCTGCTCGCCGGCGTCGGCACCGCGATCGTGATCGGGGCGAACCTGTGGCTGGTCGAGCGGCTCTCGCCCCGCTACGGCCTGGCCGTCGTCGGGCGCCCCCAGGTCGACCGCTACCGCGCCATCCTGGGCCCCTACCTCCGGCCGCTCCGCATCGGCGTCGCCGCCTTCCTGGGACTGGTGACCGGCCTGCAGTCCGCCGGCCTGTGGCAGAGCTTCCTGCTGTGGCGCAACTCCGTGCCGTTCCACCAGTCCGACGCCCAGTTCGGGCGCGACATCAGCTTCTATGTCTTCGAGCTGCCGTTCCAGCGGGCCGTATTCGGCTGGCTGTTCAGCACCCTGGTGCTGGCCACCCTGCTGTCGGCCGCCGGCCACTACCTGCTCGGCGGCATCCGCCCCCAGGCCACCAGCGACCGGGTCGCCCCCCAGGTCCAGGCCCACCTCTCGATCCTGGTCGGGCTGATCGTCGCCCTCAAGGCCTGGGGCTACTGGCTCGACCAGTTCCAGCTTGTCTACTCCACCCGCGGCGTCGTCGTCGGCGCCTCCTACACCGACGTGCACGCGCAGCTTCCCGCCCTGCGGCTGCTGTTCTTCGTGGCGATCATCTGCGCCGGGCTGTTCTTCTGGGGCGCCCGCACCCGTGGGCTGGCCTTCCCGGTCGCCGGGATCGTGCTGCTCGGCCTGACCTCCATCCTGGTCGGCGGCGTCTACCCCGGCATCGTGCAGCGCTTCAGCGTCGAGCCCCAGGAGCTGCGCCGTGAGCGCCCCTACATCGCGCGCAACATCGACGCCACCCGCAAGGCCTTCGGCCTCGACGCCGTCCAGGGCAAGTCCTTCCCGGCGGCCACCAACCTGAAGGCCGGCGACCTCGACGAGAACAAGGACACGATCAGCAACATCCGCCTCTGGGACCCGGACGTGCTGCAGCCGGCCGTCCGCAACCTTCAGGCGATCGCCAACTACTACTCGTTCAGCGACGTCGACGTCGACCGCTACCCGGTCGACAAGGACCTGCGCCAGGTGATGATCGCGACCCGCGAGGTCGACTCGAACCTGCTCTCGCAGCAGGCCAAGACCTGGCAGAACCTTCACCTCGGCTACACCCACGGCTTCGGGGTGGTCGCCACCAAGGTGAACGACGCCGTCCTGCAGGGGCAGCCCGACTTCATCGACTCCAACTTCGACATCACGAACGCCCCCATCCCGGTCACCCAGCCGCGCGTCTACTTCTCGGAGCCGCCGGTGAACTCCCCGTCCTACGTGGTGGTGGGCACCAAGCAGGCCGAGATCGACCGCCCCTCGTCGGGCGGCGGCGAGACGCCGGCGACCACCACCTACGAGGGCCGCGGCGGCATCCGCATGTCCAGCCTGCTGCGCCGGCTCGCCTTCGCCCTGCGCTTCCGCGAGTTCAACCTGCTGATCTCCGGCAACATCACGCCGCAGTCGCGGCTGATCTTCAACCGCGACATCCGCGACCGGGTCGAGAAGGTTGCGCCGTTCCTGCAGTGGGACGGCGACCCCTACACGGTGGTGGTCGACGGGCGCATCAAGTTCGTCCGTGACGGCTACACCACCAGCGACCGCTACCCGTACTCGCAGCGCATCCCGCTCGAGGACGCGGCGCGGCGGACCGACGCGGGCACCGGCGTGTCCGGCTCGGGCAACTACATCCGCAACTCGGTCAAGGCGGTGGTGGATGCCTACGACGGCTCGGTCACCCTCTACGCCTTCGACGACAGCGACCCGATCCTGCAGGCCTGGCGCAACGCCTTCCCGGACCTGTTCGCCCCCAAGGACCAGATCCCGCAGTCGCTGGCGCAGCACTTCCGCTTCCCCGAGGACCTGTTCTCGATCCAGACCGACCGCTTCGCCTCCTACCACGTGACCGACGCGGACGACTTCTACTCGCGCGAGGACTTCTGGGCGCTTCCCGGCGACCGCTCCGGCGAGATCCGCCAGGGCGGCACCAGCCTGATCCCCGGCGAGCAGGTCAAGATGCGGCCCTACTACCTGCTGACCAAGCTGCCGGGAGAGGAGAAGCTCGGCTTCCACCTGGTGATGCCGTTCACCCCGAACGGCAAGGAGAACATGATCTCCTACATGGCGGCGGGCTCCGACCCCGACAACTACGGGCGCGTCACCCTGTTCACCCTCGACCGCAGCAAGACGGTGTTCGGCCCCACCCAGGTGAACGCGCGCATCCTCGCCAACCGGGAGATCTCCTCGCTGGTCTCCCTGCTCAACCGCGAGGGCTCCAAGGTCATCCTCGGCAACCTGCTGATCGTCCCGGTCAAGGACTCGCTGCTGTACGTCCAGCCGCTGTTCGTCCAAACCTCCGCGGAGAACTCGTTCCCGCTGCTCACCAACGTGGCGGTCTTCTACAACGACCGCGTCGGCTTCGCCGACGACCTCAACGGCGCCCTCGGCGAGGTGATCTCCGGCGCGGGCCAGCCAGCGCCTTCCGAGGAGACCACCACGCCGCCCGCCAGCAACGACGTGCAGCGCCTGCTGCAGCAGGCCGACCAGGAGTTCAAGGCCGGCCAGGAGGCTTTGAAGACCGGCAACCTGGCCGAATACCAGCGCCACATCAACCAGGCCGGCAAGCTCATCGAGCAGGCGATCGAAGCCGGTTCGAAGAAAGCCGCGGCCGCCGGCGCAACCACCACGACCACCCCACCAGGCGGCTGACCAATTCGCGTTGCGAGGCCGCTTCGCGCTGTGCTACGGTGCGCTCCCGCAGCGCGGGGTGGAGCAGTCTGGTAGCTCGCTGGGCTCATAACCCAGAGGTCGAGGGTTCAAATCCCTCCCCCGCCACCACTTGCCACCAGGGCGTTCGCTCACCAGGGCGAACGCCCTTCTGGTTGGCCGGGCGCCAATGCTCACGGCTTGCTCACCAGCTTCCGCATGATCAGAACTCCATGGTCTCCGGTCGTCTGGGGACCGTGCTTGCTAGGGGCCGTGCCTGTCCCGGGTGCCAGCGCTCGCGTGGCCGCGGCGGCCGTGGCCGGTCGCTAGTGCTTGGACGCCACTGCCGCCCGGAAGTCATCGGTGCCCGGTCAACTGGCCAGTTGCGCATCAGGTACCGGGGTGTCTCCTCGCCGCTGTCGATCGCGGCGATGCCGCCAGTATCGCTGGTTGGTTCGAGTTGGGCCATGGACCCCTCGGACAGGTAGCGGCGCTTGCCTGGTTGCCACTCGTCGTGCATGTCGGCCAGGATCGCGCCGACGAGCCGTATGACGGCCACGTTGGGGAAGATGCCTACCACCCGGGCCGGGCGTTTGATGTCCTTGCTCACTCGCTCGAGCGGGTTGGTGCTCCAGATCTTTGGCCAGTGCGGTCGGGGGAACGCGTGAACGCCAACACGTCCGCCTTGGCCGCGTCCATGAGCGTGCCGATTTTCGGGAAGCGGCCACCGAGCTGGTCGCGCACCTTGGCGTTGGCGGTGACGAAGGTATGAGTGGGTGTCGGAGATCAGCTCGTCCTGGGTTGGAGGTCGAACGTTAGGCCCTGGAAGTACAGAGAGGAGAGCACGATGAGCAACGAACAGGCGGCACCTGAGACGAAAGGTGTTACGGTCGAGTTACTTGCGACGGTTGACCTTGGCCCTGAGATCGAGGGCATGGCAGGGCGCCAACTTCGAATGCGTATGGTGACCATCGAGCCTGGAGGCGTCTTCGGCCCGATTCACGACCATAAAGACAGGCCAGGCATCGTCTACGTACTGCAAGGAACGATCACTGACCATCGAAATGGAGCCGCTACGGACTATGGGCCGGGAGTGGGCTGGCCCGAGGATAGGAACACCACACACTGGCTTGAGAACAGAGGAGCGATTCCGGCGGTGGAGATCTCGGTCGACATAGTCAGGCAAGAATAAGCTCAGGCCCGACAGTTACCAGGCTCTACATCCTGAGCCTTCGTCCAGGAGGGTCCGCGCGCCCCGGCGATGCCCTCAGTCGTCGGCCGAAAGG
>DASUZB010000068.1:0-48056 GCA_036377075.1 Actinomycetes bacterium
CGGCTGGCGCAGGACGGCGGCGCGCGCAACACCGCGACGGCGATCACGCTCCTGCTGCTGGTCGGCGCGATTGCCAAGTCGGGCCAGTTCCCGCTGCACGTCTGGCTGCCGGACGCGATGGCCGGCCCCACCCCGGTCTCCGCCCTGATCCACGCGGCCACCATGGTCGCCGCCGGCGTCTTCCTGGTCGCCCGCACCTACCCGGTGTTCGAGGCGTCCGGCGTCGCGCTCAACGAGGTCGCCCTGATCGCCTCCCTCACCATGCTGATCGCCGCCCTGCTCGCGCTGGTCCAGGACGACATCAAGCGGGTGCTGGCCTACTCCACCGTCAGCCAGCTCGCCTACATGATGGCCGGCCTGGGCGTCGGCGGCTACGAGGCCGGCGTCTTCCACCTGTTCACCCACGCCTTCTTCAAGGCGCTGCTGTTCCTGGCCGCCGGCGTGATCATCCACGCGGTGCACTCCAACGACATGAGCAAGATGGGCGGGCTGGCGCGGGTGATGCCGTGGACCTTCTGGACCTTCACAATCGGCGCGCTCGCCCTCGCCGGCGTCTTCCCGCTCGCCGGCTTCTGGTCCAAGGACGAGATCCTCACCGAGGCCTGGAACCTCGGCTTCGGCACCCCCGCCGAGCACGTCGCCACCAGCCAGGCCGTCGCCCAGATCGTGTTCGTGACCGGGCTCGCGACCGCCTTCCTGACCGCCTTCTACGTCGCCAGGATGCTGTGGCTCACCTTCGCCGGGTCCTACCGCGGCGCGGGCGAGCCGCACGAGCGCGACGGCTTCATGCTGGTGCCGCTCGTGCTGCTGGCCGCTGGCGCCGCGTTCGCCGGGCTGGTCGGCTCGCCGCTGGTGGGGAAGAACAACTTCGGCGCCTGGATCGCCACCCCGCAGCTACCCGCCCACGGCGCGGTAGTCCTCAACTGGGGCCTGGCCGCGAGCGCGACCGCCGTGGCGGCGCTCGGCATCGGCCTCGGGTGGAGGCTCTACCGGGGCGGCCTGCCCGAGCACGAGTACCTGGAGGCGCTGCCGCTGGTCTACAAGACCCTGCAGCGCAAGTTCTTCCTCGACGACCTCTACGAGCAGGGCATCGTGCGGCTGGTCGTCGGCGCGCTCGCACCGGCCACCTACTGGGTCGACCAGCGCGTGATCGACGGGGCGGTCAACGGCACCGGCATCGGCACCCGGCAGCTCGCCCGCGGGCTGCGCCACCTGCAGACCGGCCAGGCCCAGTGGTATGCCGCGGCGATCTTCATCGGTGTGGTCGGGCTGGCGGTGGTGGCGACCCAGGTGATCGGGCGATGAGCGGCAGGCAACCGAGAAGGAGGAAGCGGTCGGCGTGAACTGGTTCGACGACTGGGCCCTGACCCTGGCGGTGTTCCTGCCCCTCGCCGGGGCGGTGGTGCTGGCCGCGCTGCCCGCCGGCGCCGACCGCCTGGCACGGCGCGGCGGCGTGCTGGTCACCTTCCTCGCCCTGCTGGCCGGGGTCGGCATGCTGGCCCGCTTCGACTTCTCCGCCGGGCGGGCGATGCAGTTCGAGGTCAACCGGACCTGGATCGAGACCATCGGCACGCACTACCACCTCGGCGTCGACGGCATCGCCCTGCCCCTGCTGGAGCTGTCGCTGCTGCTGTGCTTCCTGTGCGCCGTCTACAGCCTGCGGTTCGTGCCGGAGGCGGGCAGCGCCAAGTCGTTCCTCGCCCTGATGCTGGTGCTCGAGGCCGGCATGAACGGCACCTTCGTGGCGCTCGACCTGATCCTGTTCTTCGTCTTCTGGGAGCTCGTGCTCATCCCGATGTTCTTCCTCGTCGCCGTCTGGGGAGGCGGGCAGCGCCGCTACGCGGCCATCAAGTTCCTGCTCTACACCCTGATCGGCTCGGTGGTGATGCTGCTCGGCTTCCTGGCGCTGTGGTACCGCAGCGCCCCCGACCCCGCCGCCCGCACGTTCGACGTGCTGGCGCTGCAGCAGCTCGGCGGCGCCCGCTTCGGCGGCACCTTCGGGGTGCTGGTGTTCGCGGCCGTCGGCCTCGGCTTCGCCGTCAAGGTGCCGGTCTGGCCGCTGCACACCTGGCTGCCGGACGCCCACACCGAGGCCCCCACGGTCGGCTCGGTGCTGCTCGCCGGCGTGCTGCTGAAGATGGGGACCTACGGGTTCGTGCGCATCGCCCTGCCCGTGCTGCCCGACGCGGCGCGCTGGTGGGCGCCGACCATCGGCGTGCTCGGCGGCATCGCGATCATCTACGGCTCGCTGTGCTGCCTCGCCCAGACCGACCTGAAGCGGCTGATCGCCTTCTCCTCGGTGGGGCATATGGGCTTCGTCATGCTCGGCATCGCCACCCTCACCCCGACCGGCATCAACGCGGCCGTCTTCGGCATGGTCGCCCACGGGGTCATCACCGGCATGCTGTTCTTCTGCGCCGGCTCGGTGCACGAGCGCTACCACACCAGGGACATCGCCGAGATCGGCGGCGGCATGGCCACCACCCTGCCGCACCTCGCCGGGATCCTCACCCTCGCCAGCATCGCCTCGCTGGGGCTGCCCGGCCTCGCCGGCTTCTGGGGCGAGGTGCTGGCGCTGCTGGCCGCGTGGAACCCGGCCGCCGGCCTGTCGCTGCCGCTGTTCCGCACCCTCTCGGTCGTCGGCGCGATCGGCACCCTGCTGACCGCCGGGTACTTCCTGTGGATGCTGCGGCGGGTCAACCTCGGCGAGGCGCCGGAGCGCTGGACCAGCAAGCCGCTGGGGGACGTGTTCGCGGTCGAGCACGCCGCCTGGACGCCGCTGGTGCTGCTGATCGTCGCCCTCGGGGTCGTCCCCCGGATCGTCCTTGGCGTCACCAACCCGGCCGTGACCGGCTGGTTCGAGAACCTGTTCAGGTAGAGCACGGCCCGACGAGGAGGAGAGGTCCGCGGTGCGCATCGACTTCCACGCCATCCTGCCCGAGCTGGTCCTCGCCGGCACGGCGGTCCTGGTGCTGGTCGTGGACCTGTTCCTGGAGCGGCTCAAGGTGGTGGCCAACTACCTCGCCCTGGCGGGCACGGTCGCCGCCGGGGTGGCGCTCGCCACCCTGGTGCCCGGCGGCACGCGCTCGACCTTCGGCGGCTCGTTCGTGGTCGACGACTACGCCGTGCTGTTCAAGGCCCTGTTCCTCGGCTCGCTCGTGCTGGTGCTGCTGATGAGCAACCGCTACATCGACAGCGGCACCTACTACCAGGGCGAGTTCTACTTCCTGGTGCTCTCCAGCTTCACCGGCATGCTGCTGATGCCCTCCTCGCGGGACCTGCTGATGCTGTTCCTGTCGCTGGAGATCGTCTCGGCCACCGGCTTCATCCTCGCCGGCTTCCGCAAGGGCGACGCCCGCTCCAACGAGGGCGCGCTCAAGTTCCTGCTGATCGGCGTGCTCTCCACCGCCGTGATGCTGTTCGGCATGAGCCTGGTCTACGGCCTCACCGGCTCGCTGAAGCTCACCGAGATCGCCGCCAGGCTCGGCCAGGTCGGCGCCGAGCCGGTCGCGGTGATGGCCGTCTTCCTGGTGGTCACCGGGTTCGCCTTCAAGGTCTCGGCGGCGCCCTTCCACTTCTGGGCGCCCGACACCTACGAGGGCTCACCGGTGCCGGTGGCCGCCTACCTCTCGGTCGCCTCCAAGGCCGCCGGCTTCGCCGGCCTGCTGCAGCTCACCTTCGTCGCCTTCCCCGCCTACGCGCGCTACTGGGCGCCGGCGTTCGCCGTGCTCGCCGCGCTCACCATGCTGCTCGGCAACGTGATCGCGCTGGCCCAGACGAACATGGTGCGCCTGCTCGCCTACTCCTCGGTCGCCCAGGCCGGCTACATGCTGGTGCCGTTCGCGGTCGGCGGCGCGGCCGCCGCCGACCGCAGCCGCGCCTTCCAGGCGGTGCTCGTCTACCTGCTCTACTACGGCATCACCAACCTGGGCGCGTTCGCCGTGGTCACGCTCGTCAGCCAGCGGCAGCCCGCCAACCTGCTGGCCGACTACGACGGCCTCGGCCGCCGCTCCGCCGGGCTCGGCATCGCCATGACCCTGTTCCTGCTGTCGCTGGCCGGCTGGCCGCCGTTCGCCGGCTGGTACGCCAAGTTCGTGGTCTTCCAGGCGGCCCTCGCCGCCGGCCAGACCACCACCACGGTCCTGGCGGTGTTCATGGCGGTGATG
Source organism: Actinomycetes bacterium (assembly GCA_036377075.1). Classification (GTDB taxonomy): domain Bacteria; phylum Actinomycetota; class CALGFH01; order CALGFH01; family CALGFH01; genus DASUZB01. The sequence goes on from DASUZB010000068.1 coordinate 4,167, forward strand.
ACCGTGGTCGCGTTCTTCTACTACCTGTCGATCTGCGGCCGCATCTGGTTCTCCCAGCCCGCCGAGGACACCCCGGCCGCCGCGCCCGCCGCCTCCCCCCTCGCCAGCCTCGCCATCGGCCTGTCCACCGCCGCCGTGATCGTCCTGGGCATCCTCCCGGGCCTGCTGGTCCAGTACGCCCCCACCGCCTCCCTGGTCGCCAGCCGGGGGTAGGAGGCGTGCTAAGGGCCGCGCCGCACGATGAGGTTGCGGTTACGGGCTGGGACAGCGGTTCTGGGGCGTGTGACCGGCCAGCTCAACCGGCGCCTTTGAGCTGGCCGGTTGCCCCGCCGTGCGGGGCGGGCGAGACTGGCCACGTGGACTTGCGTGAGACCTGGCGGGCGCGCGCGGACACCTGGATCCGCTGGTCCAGGTCGCCGGAACTTGATGATGACTTCTGGCAGCTGCACCTGGCGCAGTTCCTTGACCTGCTGCCGCCCCCTGGCCGGCTGACCCTCGATGTGGGCTGCGGCGAAGGCCGGCTCGGGCGTGTCCTGGCTGCCGCTGGTCACCGTGTCGTGGGCTGCGATGCAGCGTTCGCCATGGTCAAGGCGGCGGCTGACGCGTCCGAGGCCTGTGCTGCCGTGGTTGCTGACGCGGCGATGCTGCCGATACGGGACCGTGAAGCCGACCTCGTGATCCTGTTCATGTGCCTGCATGACTTCGATGACATGAGGGCCGCAGTCAGGGAAGCCGCGCGGGTGCTGGTACCGGGCGGCCGGCTCGCCGTCGCCTTGCTGCACCCGGTCGTGACCGCGAAGCTGGCCGGGACATACGCAACCGAGCGCCGCTACACGGCAGACACACCGGAGAAGGCCGGGCTGGCCATGACCTATGAGGGACTGCACCGGCCGCTGACAGCGTACACAGCGGCGCTGGCCGCCTCGGGACTGGTGATCGAGGCGATCCGCGAGCCGGTCAAGAATGACGGCGGCAGTGTCACCATGCCCTTCCTGGATCTGCTGGCACGCCAGCCGTCAGCTTGAGGACACCGCCGATGGCGACACAGTCAGCCCGGCAGGCTGGCGACCGTCCGTTCTACGCCGCCTACGGGCGGGCCTACGACCTGCTGATCACTCACCCCGTCGAGCCATGGACCGACCTGGTCAGCGCCGCCATGGATGCGGCCGGGATCACGGCGCCCGCGCGGATCCTCGATGCTGGCTGCGGAACCGGCCGGCATGCCGCTGAGCTTGCCCGCCGCGGATACCGCATCGACTTGGTCGATGCCTCGGCCAGCCTGCTCGCCCGGGCCCGTGACCGCCTCCCGCACGCCCCTGCGCACCAAGCGGACCTGTGCACGCTGGACCTGGGTACCCGCTACGACGCGATCACCTGCCGGGGCGTGCTCAACGACCTCCTCCACGAGCAGGACCGGGAAGCGGCCATCGCCGCATTCGCCCGTCACCTGCACGCAACCGGCGTGCTGTTCCTCGACGTGCGCGACATGGACGGCACCCGGCAGCGCTATGCCTGCGGACTCACCACCCAGCGGACCGTCAGCCTCGACGACGGCGACCTGATCTTCCGGGCTGCCGGAACCTTCGAAGATGGCCTCCTTCACGTCCGCGAGCGCCACGAGCACCACCGCCGCGATGGGTCGGTGGACACAGCCAGCTACGAGATGACCATGCGGCCCTGGGAACCCGGCGAACTGCACACCAGACTCGGCCGCGCCGGACTAACCGTCACCAGCCTCCGCCGCGGCGCCGACCGGCCCGCCAACGATCACCTCATATGCATTGCAGCCCCGGCCACGGCCAGCCGAAGCCCGCAAGCATAAGACCGCCGCACAACGGCCTCTGGCACCCACCCCCACCCGGTCCCAGCAAGCGCGGCCAGATTCCAACTATCGTGGCACGGTGGCACGCTGCGCGGCCGCATCGTCGCCGGCGGCCGCAAGCCGTGGCTCGGCATGAAGCTCCCGCGGCTGTTCCGCACCCCTGATCAGCCCTCGCGGACCGCCTGGTGGATGGTGGTGAAGTGCTCGGAGCCGCGGCGGCGGCCCTCGGCGGTCCACTCCGAGCGGATGTACTCGCAGTCGACGCCCTTGGCCTCGGCGGCGAGGAACGCGCAGACCGACATCAGCTTGGTGCCGCCGGTGATGTCGACCACCACGTCGGCCGGCTCCAGGCCGCGGTCGAGCATCCAGTCGATCAGCGCCATCACCGTGCGGGTGCCGTCGCGCAGGTCGAGCTGGTCCCACGACTTGGAGTTGTTGGCCAGCGGCGTCACCCCGAGCTCGGGGCAGCGCACGCTCAGGAGCTTCTCGGCGACACGGCGCTCGTCGGTCTCCGGCGTGCCGAAGAAGCCGAGGTAGGTGGGGCGCATGTGGCGGATGGCGTGCACCGCGGCGCTGTCGACCGCATCCGAGTTCTGGCTCAGGAGCAGGATCACGCCCGGCCGGATCCGCTCCGGCGCCCCCGCCTCCTCGTCGATCTCCACCCGGCGGCGCCGCCGCCGCGCCAGGTCGCGCACGCCCACGATCGCGGCCGCCGCCACCGCCACGGCGAAGGCGAGGCCGACCAGCCCGGTGACGTTGCCGGCCAGCAGGGTCGCCGCGCTGATCAGGAGCTGCAGCACGATCAGCTCGTACACCCGGTTTTCCGCCAGGCTTCGCAGCAACCGTCTGGCCCGTGGGCTGGCCGGGTGGCGGGCTGCGGTCATCCGCGGCTGGCGGTCCAGGCGGCGCTGAGCTTCACCCGCGCGCCGGTGCGCAGCACCGCGCCGGCGTAGAGCCGCGCCGAGAGCGGAACCAGCAGCGCGACCGCGACCAGGGTGAGCACCACCGAGGCGGCGATCTCCCAGCCGGGCGCCTCGCCGCCGGCGATCCGAACCGGCATGACCAGCGGCGCCACCGGCGGCAGGAACGAGGCCACCTTGGCGATCGGCCCGCCCGGGTTGCCGAGCGCCGAGATCGCCGCCAGGAACGAGGCGACCAGCACCAGGTTGAGCGGCGTGGTGGCGTTCTGCAGCTCCTCCTGGCGGGACACCACCGCCCCCGCGACCGCGAACAGCACGCTGTAGAAGGCGTAGCCGAGCAGGAACCAGGCCAGCACCAGGCCGAGGGTCGCGAACGCACCCGGCGGCAGGTCGATGGCGTCGACCGCCAGCGCCACCGCCAGCCCGACCCCGCCGACGAGCAGGAGCTGCAGCAGCCCGACCAGCCCGACGCCGACGATCTTGCCCGCGAGCAGCTGCAGCGGCCGGATCGCCGAGAGCAGCACCTCCACCACCCTGGTGGCCTTCTCCTCCACCACCCCGGAGGCGACCGCGATGCCGTAGCCGATCAGCTGCCCGTAGAGCAGCAGCACCGCCGGGAAGGCGATCGCCCGGTTGGCCTTGCGCTGCGGGTCGCTCGCCTCCAGGCTGCGCAGCGGCAGTGGCGGCGGCGCCAGCGCCCGCTGGATCTGCCGCTCGCTCAGGCGCGCCTCGGCGAGCGCGGCCTGCGCCCTGGTCTGCCGCGAGGCCGCCTGGGCCAGGGCGACGAGCTTGTCGTCCGGGTTGGACTCGGCCAGGAGCTGGTGGCCGTCGACGATCGCCAGGTCGAGGTCGCCGTGGTGCAGGCCGGCCTCGGCGGCGGCGACGTCGGCCGGGTGCTCGACGCGGACCTTCGCCCCGACCAGCGGCGCCTGCTCCTCGAGCGGCCCGGCGAGCGCGGCGGAGGTGCTGCCGACCAGCCCCACGACCCAGGTCGGCGTGCGGTCGGCGAAGAACACCTTCGGCACCACGATGAAGCCGCAGAGGATCACCAGGGTCACCACGGTGGAGATGAGGAACGACCGGTCGCGGGTCCGTTCCACCAGCTCCCGCCGCGCCACCAGCCGCACGCCGTCCAGGGTCGTCATGACTGCACCGCCTGCCTGAAGAGGTCGGTGAGGGTCGGCTCGACCGCGCTGAAGTGGGTGACCCGTCCGGCTGAGCGGGCGGCGTCGAGCAGCGCCTGTTCGTCGGCGCCCGCCTCCAGCTCGACCACCACCCGGCCGTTGGCCCGGTCGAGCACCTGCGCGGCGGGCAGGTCCGTCGCCCAGTCGTGCGGGGCGCCGCTCACCTCGATCCGGTAGCGGCGCCGGCCGTCGGAGGCGCGCAGCTCGGCGACCGCGCCGGAGGCGACCAGCCGGCCCCGGTTGATGATCGCCACCGCCTCGCAGAGCCGCTCGACCAGCTCGAGCTGGTGGCTGGAGAAGATCACCGGGGTGCCGGCCGCCGCCTTGGCCTGCAGCACGCCGGCGAGCACGTCGACCCCGACCGGGTCGAGCCCGGAGAACGGCTCGTCGAGCACCAGCAGGTCGGGATCGTGGACCAGCGCGGCGGCGAGCTGTACCCGCTGCTGGTTGCCGAGCGAGAGCGCCTCCACCCGGTCGCCCGCCCGCTCGCTCAGGCCGAGGCGCTCGATCCAGTGCCCGGCCGAGCGCTTGGCCTCCACGGCGTCCAGGCCGTGCAGCTGGGCCAGGTACTGCAGCTGCGCCCGCACCCGCATCTTGGGGTAGAGCCCACGCTCCTCCGGCATGTAGCCGGTGCGCCGGCGGGCGCGGTCGTCCATCGGGCGGCCCCGCCAGCGCACCTCGCCCGCGTCGGGCTTGAGCACCCCGAGCACGATCCGCATGGCGGTGGTCTTGCCGGCGCCGTTGGGACCGACGAAGCCGAACATCCGCCCCTCGCCGACCGTGAAGGAGACGCCGTCGAGGGCGACCACCTCGCCGTACCGGCGCGTCAGGCCGTCGAGTTCCAGCACCTACCCCACCCGTCCCGCCGTGATGCCGACATTTCGGGCTGCACCATACCAGCGGAGCCGGTCCCTGCCGTCCTGCCACGGAACGACGCCGCCGTCCACCTCGGGTGGTACGGCAGGCTGTGGGCGGGGAGGAGGCCTTTGTGAATTCTGACGTCAGCGGCTGATCGCCTCGCTGTAGCGTCGTGGCATGGGACCACCTGCACGCGCCGGACCCGTCGACCTTCGGCGACCGGGCCGGCGCCGGGTTCGAGGAGGCCGCCGAGCAGCTCGGGCAGTACTTCGCCGGGGAGCGCGCGGCGTTCACGCTGCGCACGCGGCTGCCCGGCAGCGAGTTCCGGCGGCGCGTCTGGCAGGCCGTGAGCGGCATCCCCTACGGGCAGACCTGGACCTACGCCCAGCTCGCCGAGGAGGTCGGCAGGCCCGACCGGCTCCGCGCCGTGGCCGCGACCAACGGCAGGAACCCGCTCGCCGTGGTGGTGCCGTGCCACCGGGTCATCGGCAGCGACGGAAGCCTGACCGGCTACGCCGGCGGCCTGGCCCGTAAGCGGTTCCTGCTCGACCTGGAGCGCACCGGCACGACCCAGGAGCGGCTCTTCTGAGTCGCATAGCTAACCCGACGGCTGATCGGCGTCGGGCTGGCCGGGGCGTACCAGGCCCGCCTCGTAGGCGGCGATCACGGCCTGCACCCGGTCGCGTAGGCGCAGCTTGTCGAGGATGTGGCCGACGTGGGTCTTCACGGTGCTCTCGCCGAGGAACAGCGTGCCCGCGATCTCCGCGTTGGACAGGCCCCTGGCGAGCAGCCGCAGCACCTCGACCTCGCGGTCGGTCAGCGGCTCCAGCCGGCTCGCGTCGGGGGCGGCCGGCCGTCCCCTGGCGAACTGCTCGATCAGCCGTCGCGTGACCGTCGGGGCGAGCAGGGCCTCGCCCTCGGCGGCCACCCGGATCGCCCTGACCAGGTCCTCCGGAGGCACGTCCTTCAGCAGGAAGCCGCTGGCGCCGGCGGCGAGCGCGTCGAAGACGTACTCGTCGAGGTCGTAGGTCGTCAGTATCACCACGCGCGGCGCGCTCGAGCCGGGCGCGGTGAGCCGCCTGGTGGCCTCGATGCCGTCCATCGCCGGCATTCGGATGTCCATGAGGACGACCCGCGGGAGGGTATGGCGGGACCGGTCGACGGCCTCGACGCCGTCGCCGGCCTCGGCCACCACCTCCATGTCTTCCTGGGCGTCGATGATCATGCGGAACCCTGCACGAACCAATGCCTGGTCGTCCGCGATCAGCACCCGGATGGTCATGCCGGCGACCGTTCGGCGGGGTGGTCCGCCGGGTCGGCGCCGTTCACGGGGTCGATCGGCAGCCGGGCTTCCACCCGGAACCCGCCGCCCAGCGCCGGGCCGACGTGCAGCTCCCCGCCGGCGAGGGCGACGCGCTCCCGCATCCCGATCAGCCCGTGGCCCGCCGACCCGCCGTCGACCGCACCTGGTCCGTCGTCGACCACGGTGATCAGCAGGCTCCCGGCTCCGTAGCGCACCAGCAGGTGCACGTTCGCGTTCGGCGCGTACTTGATGGCGTTGGTCAGCGCCTCCTGGACGACCCGGTAGGCGCAGAGGTCCACGACGGCGACCAGCGGCCGGGCGGTCCCCTCCACGCGCGCCTCGAGCCGGATCCCCGCCTCGCGCGCCTGCCCCACCAGCTCGTCGAGCTCTCCGAGGGTCGGCCGTGGCCGCAGCGGCGCCGCTCCCTCGCCCTTCCTGAGGACACCGAGCAGGGCGCGCAGCTCGCTCAGGGTGCTCCTGGCGGTGCGCTCGATCAGCCCGAGCGCGTCCATGGCTCGTTCGGGGCCGACCCAGGTGCTGCGCACCGCGCCGGCCTGGACGGCGATGACGCTGACGTTGTGCGCCACCATGTCGTGGAGCTCCCGCGCGATCCGGTTGCGTTCCTCCGCGGCGGCGCGACGCGCGTGCTCGTCGCGCTCCCGCTCCGACCTGACGGCACGCTGCTCGAGCTCGGCAAGGTAGGCGCGACGGGTCCGGGTCCGGTCGCCGAGCACCCAGGCGACCCCGTAGCCGAAGGCGACCCCGACCAGGTGCCCTAGCCCCCTCGAACTGCCCGTCGCCAGCAGCAGCCCGAAGGAGGCGGCCAGCACGCCGCCCGCGACGATCCCGGCAACGAGGCGGACGAGGCGGTCGCCGTACAGCGCCGCGGCGTAGACGCCGAACAGCAGGCCGACGCCGTTGAGCTCGGCGCGGACGGAGGTCGCGCTGACCACGAAGGCGGCGGTGAGCACCGCAAGCACCGCTCCCGTCCGGCTCCGGCGCCACAGCAGCGGCACCGTGCCGAACGGCAGGGCCACCAGGCCGACCGCGACGCCCCTGTGGCCGACCAGGGCGGCGTGCGCCAGCGCCGGCCCCGACAGCAGCAGCGCGGCGCCGAACACCATCCAGTCGACCACCCGGGGCGTGAAGCGGCCGGCCATCCAGAACCGCGGCTCCCCCTCCATGCCTTCGACCATAACCGGGGCGTGCCCGCCCCGCATCCACCACGGTGGGGATCGGCGGGGCCGGGAGATCCACCTGGAGGTGGAGGTGCAACGGCCTCCAGGCCGATGGCGCCGGCGCCCGACGCGGCTACGTTCGCCCTCGAACGGCGCGACCCACCGAGCGTTCGAGAAAGGCAGGCGGACATGGCGGTGATCGAGGTCCACGGGCTGACCAAGCGCTTCGGCGCGGTGCTTGCGGTGGACCGGCTGAGCTTCGAGGTGCAGGCCGGCACGGTGACCGGGTTCCTGGGGCCGAACGGGGCGGGCAAGACGACCACCCTGCGCATGCTCCTCGGCCTGGTGGAGCCGACCGGCGGGACGGCGACCATCGACGGCCGGCGCTACCGGAACCTCGCCGACCCGCTGCACCACGTCGGCGCCGTGCTGGAGGCGTCGAGCTTCCATCCCGGACGGACGGCACGCAACCACCTGTTGGTGCAGGCGATGGCGGGCCGGATCGACCGCACCCGGGTCGACCGGGTGCTCGAGCTGGTCGGGCTCGGCGACGACGCCGGCCGGCGGGTCGGCGGCTTCTCGCTCGGCATGCGCCAGCGGCTCGGCCTGGCGGCCGCGCTGCTGGACGATCCCGAGGTGCTGATCCTCGACGAGCCCGCCAACGGCCTCGACCCCGAGGGCGTGCGCTGGCTCAGGGAGCTGCTCCGGGGCCTCGCCGAGCAGGGCCGGACCGTCCTGGTATCCAGCCATATCCTGGCGGAGGTCGCCCAGACCGTCGACGAGGTCGTGATCCTCGACAAGGGCCGCCTGGTGGTCCAGTCCACCCTCGATGAGCTGACCGCGGGAGCGCAGCGGACGGTGCGGGTCCGGACCCCGAGGGCGGACGAGCTCCGCGCCGCGCTGCTCGCCGAGGGGGCAACGGCGCGGCTGGTGGCCCCCGACCGGCTCGAGGTCACCGGCACGACGGTCGAGCGGGTGGGGATGCTCGCTGCCGACCGCTCCATCCCTATCTTCGAGAGCACCGCGGGCGCCGCCAACCTGGAGGACGTGTTCTTCCAGCTCACCGCCGCCCCAGCCCCACAGGAGGCGGCGCGATGACCAGGCTCGTCCGAACCGAGCTGTTGAAGCTCCGCACCATCCGGCTGCCGCTGGGCCTGCTGGCCACCGCCGCGGGAGTGACCGGCCTGATGACGGTGCTCGAGTCGACCAGGGCCGGCGGTCCCGGGCACATGGCGATCCCCCCGCTCGACACCGAGGCCGGCCTCACCACCGTGCTGACCAGCACCGGGTTCGCCATGCTCATGGCGATGGTGTTCGGGGTCGCCGTGGCGAGCGGCGAGTTCCGCCATGGGACCGCCACGGCGACCTACCTCGGCACCCCGGACCGGGCCCGCGTGCTGGTCGCGAAGGCCATCGCCGCCGCCCTGTTCGGGCTGCTGTTCGGCGTGGTGGGCGCGGCCGTCGCCAGCGGGGTCGGCCTGGCGTTCGTGGCCGCCAAGGGCTACGAGGTGACGGTCGCGGGGGCCACAGTCGCCCGCTACGCGGCCGGCGCGGTGCTCGGCACCGGGCTGCTGGCCGCCGTCGGGGTCGGCGTCGGGTCGCTCGTCCGGGCACAGGTCGGCGCGGTCGTCACGGTGTTCGCCTGGGGGTTCGTGGTCGAGCAGCTGCTGGCGGGACAGTTCGACGGCCTCGCCCCCTACCTGCCGTACACCGCGGCGACCACCATGGCCGGGGCGAGCCTCGGCGGCGGGGTGGACCCGCTGCCGTTCGCCGCCGCCGCGGCCCTGGTCGCCGCCACCGCCACGCTGCTCTCGATGGTGGCGGCGCGCACCACCGTCCGCGCCGACGTCTCGTAGCCGACCCCCACGTGGTCAGGACCCGGCCAGGGAGGTGAGCAGGGCGTCGGCCCTCCGCGCCGCGACCTCGTTGCCCTTGCGCCGGTAGGCGGTGAGGGCCGATCGCGCCGCCGTGGCCGCCTCCGCGGCCTGCCCGCCGAGCCGCAGCGTCTCGGCGAGGTCGAGGAGGACGTCGGCCTTGCGGTTCAGCTTGTCGCAGCCCTCGCCGCGCGCCACCGCCTCGCGGGCGAGGGCCAGCGCCTCGGCGGCGCGGTCCGTCCTCGCCAGCGCGACCGCGGCGACGCTCCGCCAGGCGAGCTGCGTCTCGACGTCGCCCTCGGCGGCGGCCTCGCCGGCGCGGCGGGCCAGCTCCTCCGCCTCGCCGAGGCGTCCCTGGTCGAGCAGGACCCGGGCGAGCGCGGCCTCGAGCCCGGGCTGTTGCGCCGTCATCCCGCGGCGGACGAGTGCCTCGAGGCCGTCCCGCAGTGCCGCCTCGGCCGCGACCAGGTCGCCGGCGAGCCACGCCACCGTCCCGGCGGCCTCGGCCGTCGCCGCGGTCATGCGCTGGTCGCCCAGGCCGTCGAGGACCGTGCCCGCGTCGTCGAGCAGCCGCCGCGCCTCGGCGAAGCGCCCCCGCATCGCCGCCGAGCGCGCCAGGACGATCAGCGCGCCGGCCTCGAGGCGCCGGGCACCGCTGCTCCGTGACCTGGCGAGCGCCTCGGAGACCTCACGTTCCACCTCTGCCAGCGGCGTCGGTCCCCGCTCGAGCACCTGGCAGCGGAGCAGCATGATGCGGGTCTCCCAGCGCTCGTTGCGCGCCCTCCGAGCGAGCGCGAGCGCCCTGCCGGCGGCCTCGAGCGCCGGGCCGGTGTGGCCGGTGGTGGACTCGACCTCGGCGATCAGCCGCCAGGCGCGCGCCAGGCCGAGGTCGTCGCCGAGCCGCTCCAGCACCTCGACGGCCCGCTCCGCCTCGCGCCGGCCCCGTTCCAGCACGCCGTCGAGGTCGGTGTACCACATCACGCCGCAGCCACCGAGGGTGGCGCGCGCCTGGCCGACCTCGTCGCCGAGCGCGGCCGCGGTACGGACGGCGTCGTCGTAGGCCCGGCCCGCCTCGCCGAACCTGGCCGACCAGCGTAGCGCGTTGGCCTGGTCGAACAGGGCGACCAGGCGCGCCGGCTCGGTGGGCGGCAGCAGCTCGACCGCGCGCCGCGCCAGTGCCCTGGTGGCCCGCAGGTCGCCGAGCTCGAGCTTGTGGTGGGCGGCGGCGGCCAGGCCCACGCCGGTGCGGCGGGCCAGCGGAAGGTCGGCTGCCAGCGGGCTCAGCTCGCGCCGGTAGCGCAGCGCCTCCTCCAGGTGCAGGACCACGACCTCGGCGAACTGGGCCGAGCGGCGCTCGTCGACCACCTCCTCGAGCCAGGTGGCGTAGCGCTCGTGCAGCTCGGCCCGGGTTTCCTTGGGGATCGAGTGGTAGACGGTGTCGCGCAGCAGCCCGTGGAAGAAGCGGTAGCGGCCGTCGTTCTCGACCGGGGAGAGCAGGGCGCTGGAGTCGGCCCGGATCAGCTCCTTGCGCCGCAGCGCCGCCAGCTGGTCGCTCACGGAGCTCCGCAGCTCCTCGGGGGTGAGCGCCTGCACGGCGCTGCGGAAGAAGCGCTGCCCGAGCACGGCGGCGCGCTCGAGCACCGCGCGCTCGTCCGGGTCGAGCTGGTCCAGCCGCGCGGCGAGCAGCGCCTCGACCGCTGGTGGCACCCGCAACCGCCCGCCGTCGTGGCCGCGACCGGCCGCAGCCTCGTCCAGCAGCGCGGCGACCAGCTCGACCAGGAACAGCGGGTTTCCCTCGGCCATGCGCACGGCCCTGGCGCGCTCCTGCGCCGGCAGCTCGACCCCACCGAGGAGGTGGCCGATGAGCTGCTCGGCCTCCTCGCCACCCAGCGGCGAGAGCTGCATCGTCAGGGCGTTGCGGCGGCCTCCCGCCCAGCCCGGCCGCCGGTCGAGCAGCACCGGCCGGGCCAGGCAGAGCAGCAGGATGGGGGCGTCGCGCGACCAGTCGACCAGGTGGTCGAGGACGTCGAGCAGGGTCGACTCGGCCCAGTGCAGGTCGTCGACCACCATGATCAGCGGCCGGCGCCTGGCGACCACCTGGAACACGCGGCGGACGGCCCAGAAGGTGTCCTCCGGTGAGCCCGTGCCCTCGGTCGCGGCGAGGACCTCCGCCACCCGGCGGACGATGCGCTCGGCGTGGACCTCGCCGGCGACCAGCGCGGCGAGGCGTTCGAGGACCACGGCGGGCTCGGTGGTGCTGGCGATCCCGGCGGCCTCGGAGATCATGCGGGTGATCGGGTAGTAGGTGATCACCCCGGAGCCGTAGGACAGGCAGCGGCCACGCAGCACGGTGGCGCGGTCGCCGACCGCCGTGGCCAGCTCGTCGGCCAGGCGGGTCTTGCCCACCCCCGCCGCGCCGAGCACGGTGACCAGGTGGCAGGAGCGCTCGCGCACGGCGCGGGCGAGGGTGAGGCGCAGCAGGGCGAGCTCCTGGCCGCGCCCGACGAGCGGCACCTCCGGGCGGAGCCGGCCGGGCGCGCCGGGGACGACGCCGAGCAGCCGGAAGGCGGGGACCAGGCTGGTCTTGCCCTTCAGCGCCAGCGGGGCGACGCCCTCGACCTCGACCGCGTCGCGGACCAGGCGCAGGGTGGACTCGCCGAGCAGGACCTCGCCCGGCTGCGCGGCCTGTTCCAGGCGGGCGGCGACGTTGACGGTGTCGCCGGCGGTGAACGGCTGGCCGCGGACGGCGCCGCCGTCCACCACCTCGCCGGTGTTGACGCCGGTGCGGGCGTGCAGGCGCACGCCGAAGTCGCGCAGCAGCTCGGCCCCGAGCTCGCGCAGGGCGTCGCGCAGCTCGACCGCGGCGCGCACCGCCCGCAGGGCGTCGTCCTCGTTGGCGACCGGGACGCCGAACACGGTCATGCAGCCGTCGCCCTCCAGCGGGCCGACGGTGCCGCCGTGGCTGCGGAGGACCCCGCTGGCGACCTCGTAGAAGCGGAGCATGACGCGGTGGAAGACCTCGGCGTCGAGCCGCTCGCCGACCTCGGTCGACCCGGCCACGTCGCAGAAGACCACCGTGGCGGTCTTGCGCGTCTCCCTGGCGGCACGCAGCGGTCGGCCGCAACCGGAGCAGAAGTTCGCGTCCTCGCCGGTGCCGCGACCGCAGTACGGGCACTCCCGCGCCAGGGTGCTCACCGCGGCCCTGACCTCCTCCCCCACGCGGCTCGCAGTCGCGTGGGAACCGCCGCGTCGTGGGGATGCTCGGGCAGGAACGCCGCTCCGGTCAAGTCACTCACGCCCGCGCAATGCCGCCACGACGCCGGGTGGCGAGAGCGGCGCGAACCGGAAGGGAGCCGGCCAGCCCGGGTCAAGGCGTCAACCAAGAACGCCGAGACCGAGAGGTGGCTGCGAGCGCCATCTCCAGGTGAGGAGGAGCGGTGCATCTGTCGTTCCGGGCGAGGCTGCTGCTCGGCTTCTTCCTCGTGCTCGGCCTGCTGGCCGCCTCGGCGTTGCTGGCCAGCGGCCAGGTCCGCCACCTGCAGCAGATCCGCCACCAGGAGCTGGCCAAGACGGTGCCGTTCGTCACCGGCCTGCAGCAGGCCGCGGTGGCCGCCAAGGCCGCCGCCAACGACGAGCGCGGGTTCCTGCTCACCGGGGACGTCCAGTTCCAGGAGGAGTTCGAGCAGCGCCTCGGGAAGGTCACCGGCGGGCTGAACCAGGCCCGCGCCGCCCAACCCGCTCGGGCCGCGCAGCTCGACGCGCTGGCCACGGGCGTCGACACCTGGGCGAGCGCGGTCCGGGCCGAGCTCGGCTCCTACAGCGACGACCCCGCCGCCGCGAAGCGGCAGGCGCTCGGCCCCAACCGCCAGCTGCGCAAGAAGTACGAGTCGCTGCTCGACGCGGCGATCGCCGCGGGCAACGCCGACCTGGCCAGGGGCAGCTCCTTCGACAGCACCGCGGCGGCGGTCCAGCGCAGCCTGTGGCTCGCGCTGCTGGTCGCCACGGCCGTCGGCGTGGCCACCGCCTTCCGCCTCGCCCGTAGCAGCGTCCGGCCGCTCACGCGCGCGGTCGCCGTGCTGCAGGCCGCCGCCGACGGCGACCTCGGCCAGCGCCTGACGGTCAGCTCCCGCGACGAGTTCGGCCGCATGGCCAGCGCCCTCGACAAGACCCTCGAGGCCATGAGCCGCGCGATGCGGGCGATCGAGGACGCCACCGGCGCGCTGTCCGATTCTTCCAGGGAGCTCGCGGCCACCAGCCACCAGCTCAGCGACACCGTTGGCACCACCAGCGACCAGGCCAACGAGGTCTCGACCACCGCCGAGCAGGTCAGCGGCCACGTCCACGGCGTCGCCACGGCGGTCGACCAGCTCGCCGTCTCCGTCCAGCAGGTCGCGCGCGACGCCATCGACGTGACCCAGGTTGCCGCCGCCGCCGTCCGGGCCGCCGGCGATGCCAGCACCACCGTGACCAAGCTCGGCGCCAGCTCCGCCGAGATCGGCGGCATCCTCGGCGTGATCAGCGACATCGCCAAGCAGACCAGCCTCCTGGCGCTCAACTCCACCATCGAGGCGGCCCGGGCCGGCACCGCCGGCAAGGGCTTTGCGATCGTCGCCGGCGAGGTGAAGGAGCTCGCCCGCCAGACCGCGGACGCAACCGAGGAGATCAGCGGCCGGATCGACGCGCTGCAGCAGGACGCCGGCGGTGCCGCCGTGGCGGTGGACAGGATCCGGGAGATCATCGGACGGCTCGACGAGCTCCAGGCGACCACCGCCGCCGCGATGGAGGAGCAGTCAGCGACCGTCGCCGAGATCCGCGGCAACCTCGCCGGAGCCGCCACCGGCAGCGCCAACATCGCCAGCCAGGCCGGCGCCGTCGCCGAGAGCACCAGCAGCACCGCCCTGGCCGCCGGCGCGACCAAGCGCGCCGCCGACGAGCTCAGCGCGATGGCTGCGGGCCTGCAGCGCCTCACCGCCGACTACCGCCTCGACGTCCGCAACGGCGACCGCGGCTGAGGCGGGTCGCACCCGCGGCCAGGGCGGCCACCGAGCCGCCCGGGCGAGCGCGCGGATGTTCGGTGCGGTGACGCGGCCCCGGTATGCTCGGCAGGCATGGTGACCGGATCGGACTTCCCGCTGCCCCGCGTGGACGAGGCCTCCCTGGCCGACCTCGTCCCGTCACTGCTCGGCGCCATGGACGTGCCGGGCTTCGCCAACCCGCTCGGCATCGACCCCACCAGCCGCGTCTGCCTCCTGCTGGTCGACGGCCTCGGTTGGGAGCTGCTGCAAGCCAACCGCGAGCTCACCCCGTTCCTCCACGCGGGCGCGGACGACGTGCGCCCGCTCACCACGGGATTTCCCGCCACGACCGTCGCCAGCCTCGGCTCGATCGGGACCGGCCGGCCGCCCGGCGAGCACGGCCTGGTCGGCACGACCCTGGCCGTGCCCGGAGGGAACCAGGTGATGAGCTGCCTGCGCTGGGCCAGCTACGGCCTCACGCGCAAGGTCGACCTGCGCGACGAGGTGGTCCCCGAGCGGTTCCAGCCGGATCCCACCGCGTTCGAACGGGCCGCCACCGACCGCGTCGAGGTCAGCCTCGTCGGCCCCCGCGACCATGCCGGCTCGGGGCTGACCCGGGCGGTGCTGCGCGGGGGCCGCTTCGACAGCGTCGCGTCGCTCGGGGAGCTCGCGGCGGCGGTGCCGCGCCACCTGGCGGCTGCCCGGCGGACGCTGGTCTACGCCTACCACCGCGACCTGGACATCACCGGTCACGTGCGTGGCGCTGGTAGCGACAGCTGGCGCTACCACCTCCGTTTCGTCGACCTGCTCGCCGAGACGGTCGCCGAGCGCCTGCCGCGGGACGCGCTGCTGGCGATCGTCGGCGACCACGGCATGGTCGACCTCCGCCCCGAGCAGCGCCTCGACCTCGCGGACCATCCCGAGCTCGCCGCCGGCGTGCGGCTGCTCACCGGGGAGGGGCGCGCCCGCCACGTCCACGCCACCAAGGGCGCGGCCGGCGACGTGCTCGCCGCCTGGCGGGCCGTCCTGGGCGACCAGATGTGGGTCACCTCGCGCGAGCAGGCGATCGCCGAAGGATGGTTCGGGCCGAGGGTGCTCGACCGGGTCCGGCCCTGGATCGGCGACGTCGTGGCGGCCGCCCGCGGCCCGGTCGGCATCTTCCAGCGGGAGGTGGACCCCGGGCAGGCGCGGCTGGTGGGCCACCACGGCTCGGTGACCTCCGCCGAGCGGCTCGTGCCGCTCATCCTCGTCCGCCGCCCGTAGGAGGTCGCCTGCCCCGAGCCGCAGCGTGGACCTCCGAGCCGGTGCCGTCAGCGCGACGGCTCGGCGGCGGACGCGGCCGGTTGCGCCACGCCCGGGGAGGTCGCGCTGGTGGTGACCGCTCCGAGGCTGGCCGACCGCACCGTGTCGGCGTACTTGCCGAAGACGCCCCAGGCCATGGGCGACGGCGCCGTTGCGCGGGCCGCGCGCCGTGCCTCCAGCTCCGCCTCGGGTACCTCCAGCGTGACCTGCCGCGTGGCGACGTCGATGGTGATCGGGTCGCCGTCGCGGACCAGGCCGATCGTGCCGCCCCTGGCGGCCTCCGGCGCCACGTGGGCGAGCATGAAGCCGTGCGTGGCGCCGGAGAAGCGGCCGTCGGTCACCAGCGCGACGTGCTCGGAGAGCCCCGCGCCGACGATCGCGGCGGTGACGTGGAGCATCTCGCGCATGCCGGGGCCGCCGACCGGGCCCTCGTTGCGGATGACGACGACGTCGTCGCGCTGGATGCGCCCGTCCCTGACGGCCTGGAAGCAGTCCTCCTCGTTCTCGAAGACCTTGGCGGGCCCGGCGTGGCGGGTGCGGTCGTGGCCGGCCAGCTTGATCACGCAGCCCTCGGGCGCCAGGTTGCCGTACATGACCTCGATCCCGCCGGACTTCTTGAGCGGCTGGTCGACCGGGAGCACCACGCGCTGGCCGGGCGCCTCCCGCGCGGCCGCGGCGACCTCGGCGAGCGTCCTGCCGTCGACGTTGCGGGCGTCCGGGTGGACCAGGCCGGCGTCGATCAGCCGCCGCGACAGCAGCGCGAGCCCGCCCGCGCGGTACAGGTCGGTGGCGACGTAGCGGCCGCCCGGCTTGAGGTCGGCGTAGATCGGCGAGCGCGCGGTGATCCGGTGGAAGTCCTCGAGCTCCAGCGGCACGCCGGCCTCGTGGGCGATGGCGAGCAGGTGCAACACGGCGTTGGTCGAGCCGCCGGTGGAGACGAAGCTGACGATCGCGTTCTCGAACGCTTCCCTGGTGAGGATCGACCGGGGCAGGACGTTGTCGCGCACCAGGCGCACCGCCAGCTCGCCCGCCTGCCGGGAGACCTCCTGCTTGCGCTCGTGGACCGCCGGCACCTCGTTGGCTCCGGCGGGGCTGAGTCCGAGGTACTCCATCGCGCAGGCCATGGTGTTGGCGGTGAACTGGCCCCCGCACGCGCCCGCGCCCGGGCAGGCGGCCTCCTCGATGGCCTGCAGCTCGGCGGCGTCGATCTTGCCGGCGTCGAGGGCGCCGATCGCCTCGAAGACGCTCACGATGGTGAGGTCCTCACCACGGTAGTGGCCGGGGGCGATGCTGCCGCTGTAGAGCACCAGCCCCGGGATGTTCAGCCGCGCCAGCGCCATGGCCCCGGCGGGGATCGTCTTGTCGCAGCCGACGATGACCACCAGCCCGTCGAACATGTGGCTGCGCGCCATCAGCTCGATCGAGTCGGTGATCACCTCGCGGCTGATGAGCGAGCCCTTCATGCCCTGGGTGCCCATGGTGATGCCGTCGTTGATCGAGATGGTGGAGAACTCGAAGGCGGTCCCCCCGGCCGCCTCGATCCCCTCCTTGACCCACCCGGCCAGCTTGCGGTGGCCGAAGTTGCACGGCCCGGTCTCGCTCCACATGTGCGCGACCCCGACGTTGGGCCTGGTCAGCCGCTCGCGTGTGAACCCCAGTGGCCTGAACATCGCCCTGGCCGTCGCCAGGCCGGTGATGGTCGTGCTGCGCAGTGGCGTCCCGCCGTTGTCCGACATCGCCCTCCCTCACCTTCGTCAGCTCGCCTACGGGCGCATAGCGTAGTACCGAGCCCAGGCCGGTGAGGTCAGTCGCTGACGGCCGCGCCCCAGCGCTCCTCGATGCGGCGCGTCTTCCACCAGATCACCGAGGCGGCCCAGGTGAGGACGAACATGCCGACGATGATGTAGCCGAACAGCTCGAAGTCGTCGGAGATCCGGCCGACGAACTCCCAGAACGCCCCGGTCTGGTGGAGCTTGTCGCCGAGCACGCCGACCAGCTCGATCGTGCCGATGACCAGGGCGACGGCGACCGACAGGCCGGTGGTGGTGATGTTGTAGTAGATCTTGCGCAGGGGGCTGGAGAACGCCCAGCCGTAGGCCTTGGCCATGAACGCGCCGTCGGCGGTGTCCAGGGCGCTCATCCCGGCGGCGAACAGGATCGGCAGCGACATGATCGCCAGCGGCGGCAGGTGCCCGCTGGTCGCCGCCGCGCCGGTGATGGCGAGCAGCGCGATCTCCGAGGCGGTGTCGAAGCCGAGCCCGAACAGGAAGCCGACCGGGTACATGTGCCACGACTCGTTGATGAACTTGCGGAACCGCTTGCCGAGCAGCCGGTTCATGAAGCCCCGCTGCAGCATCAGCTCCTCGAGCCGCTCGCGGTCGAACGCCCCGGTCTTCATCTGCCGCCAGAGCTTGACGATGCCGAGCAGCACCACCAGGTTGAGGATGGCGACCACGTACAGGAACACCCCGGAGACGGTGGCGCCGATCACGCCGCCGACGTCGTGCCAGGCGTCGATCCTGCCCCTGACGGCGCTGGCGGCGATCGCGACCACCAGGGAGAGCAGGAACACCACCGAGGAGTGCCCCAGGGAGAAGAAGAAGCCGACCCCGAGCGGCCGCTTGCCCTTCTGCAGCATGAAGCGGGTGGTGTCGTCGATCGCGGAGATGTGGTCGGCGTCGAAGGCGTGGCGCAGCCCGAAGGTGTAGGCGAGCGCGCCGGCGCCGGCGAAGCCGGGCTGGTGGTAGCGGGCGGCGTAGTAGAGGAACAGGCCCCAGCCGGCGACGTGGAGGAACGCGACGAAGCCGAACAGGCCGCCGAGCCGCCACCACTCCTGCCTGGTGAACCAGATGCGGTGCGGCTCCTCGGGCACCCCGACCCCCTTCACCGTCCCTGTTCGCGACGCGGTCATAGTTGCATCTCAGTTGCAGATAGGCAATCGTCATATCCACGATCATGTCCATCCTGCATCACTATCGCAGCATGGTGTGACCGCCGCTGGCGCCGATGGATTGACGATCTTCGATATAGTCGCTACCTTGGCATCGAAATTCGTCGATCTCAGGAGTGACCCTGGTGACCACGACCGCGCCGGCGCCGGCCGCGACCACGCCGGCCGCCTGCTGCGTCCCGCTGGCGGCACCGACCCTCGGGCCGGAGGAGGCCGAGGCGACCGCGGCGCTGTTCAAGGCGCTCGGCGACCCCCACCGGGTGCGCATCGTCAACCAGCTCGCCAACAGCCCCGAGCCGGTCTGCGCCTGCGACTTCAACGACACCCTCGGGCTCGCCCAGCCGACCGTCAGCCACCACCTCTCCAAGCTCGTCAAGGCCGGGCTGCTCGACCGCGAGCAGCGGGGGGTGTGGGCCTACTACTCGCTCAACCGCGCCGCCGTCCAGCGGCTGGCGACCGTCGTCGACCTCCAGGGAGGCACCCGATGAGCACAGGATCCCAGCAGGCTGCCGGAAGCCACGAGCCGCTCCTCGACGGCCTGGTCGAGGAGGTCGAGCTGCGCGAGCGGGTCCGGGCGCGCTATGCCGGCCTGGCCGAGCTGGCGGCCAGCGGGGCGACCTGCGGCTGCGGCCAGCCGGACGACTGCGGCTGCGGCGCCGACTGCTGCACCAGCGTCGACGAGAACCAGCCCGGGATCGGCGCCGAGCTCTACGCCGACAGCGACCGCGAGTCCCTGCCCGAGACCGCCGTGCTGGCGAGCCTCGGCTGCGGCAACCCCACCGCGGTGGCCGAGCTGCGCGAGGGTGAGACCGTCCTCGACCTCGGTTCGGGAGGTGGCATCGACGTGCTGCTGTCCGCCCGCCGGGTGGGCCCCAAGGGCAAGGCCTACGGCCTGGACATGACCGAGGAGATGCTCGCGCTGGCCCGCCGCAACGCCGCCGAGGCCGGCGCCACCAACGTCGACTTCCTCAAGGGCCACATCGAGCAGGTCCCCCTGCCCGCCGACACCGCGGACGTGGTGATCTCCAACTGCGTGGTCAACCTGTCGGTCGACAAGCCGGCGGTGTTCGCCGAGACCTTCCGCGTGCTCAAGGCGGGCGGGCGCATCGGCATCACCGACGTCGTCGCCGAGGACCGCCTCAGCCCGGCCGAGCGGGCCGGGCGGGGCAGCTACGTCGGCTGCATCGCCGGCGCCTTGTCACGCGGCGAGTACGAGGCCGGCCTCGCCGCCGCCGGCTTCGAGGACGTCTCGGTGACCTTCACCCACCAGGTCGCCGACGGCCTGCACTCGGCCATCGTCAAGGCGGTCAAGCCCGCCGCCGCGAGCACCCCGGCCTCGGGCAGGACCACCCTGCCGCTCGCCTCCTCGTCCGACTGCTGCTGACGACGCCGCCGTTTCGGTACGGCCGCCCCACTTACGCCTTCTTGACCAGCACCGCGTACCCTTGAAGCAGGATTCCCGAGGGAGCGGCGCGCGGCCGCCGAGGGAGGAAGAGGTCGAACCGACATGAGCGGGCGCAACTACTTCAAGACCACGCTGCTGCTGGCCACCTTGAGCGGCCTCTTGCTACTCGTGGGCCAGGTGCTCGGTGGGGGGCGCTGGCTCACGATCATGCTGCTCGTGGCGATCGGCATCAACGGCCTGTCCTACTTCTTCTCGGACAAGATCGCCCTGCGGGCCTCGCGCGCCCAGCCCGTGACCGAAGCCCAGTTCCCTGAGCTGTACGGCATCGTCAACGGGCTCGCCGTGAAGGCGAACATCCCCATGCCGAAGTTGTACGTCTCGCCGAGCCCGCAGCCCAACGCGTTCGCCACCGGTCGCAACCCCCAGCACGCCGCCGTCGCGGTCACCCAGGGCATCCTGCCGCTGCTCGACCGGCGCGAGCTGGAGGGCGTGCTCGCCCACGAGCTGTCCCACGTGCGCAACCGCGACATCCTGATCTCGTCGGTGGCGGCCACCATCGGCGCGGTCATCACCTGGCTCGCGCACCTGGCCTGGTTCCTGCCCATCGGTGGTGACGACGACGACGGCAACGCCATCGGCTCGCTGCTGATGCTGCTGCTGGCCCCGATCGCGGCCATGCTCATCCAGCTCGCCGTGACCCGCAGCCGGGAGTTCGGCGCGGACGCCAGCGGCGCCAACATCACCGCCGACCCGCTCGCCCTGGCCAGCGCGCTGCGCAAGATCGAGGCGTACTCGCGCGGCACCCCCCCGGCGACCACCAACCCGTCCACCGCCCACCTGTTCATCTCCAACCCGTTCAAGGCTGGCGGCGGCGGCTTCGCCATGGCGAGCCTGTTCTCCACCCACCCGCCGACCTCCGAGCGGGTCGCGCGCCTCGAGGCCATGGCCTACGGCCCACGCCGCTATGCCTGACGAGGTAGGCGGAAGAACTCCTCGACCCTGACGCCCCGGTCCTCCGCAGGGAATCGCCCGCCCTTCGGGGCGGTTCCTTCCCCCAGCCGAGGAAGCTCTTCCGCCCTGCCCGCTGCGCGGGCCGGGCCGGCAGCGAGGAGACGACGTGGCGCGGACAGCCCGGCGCGTGACCATGACCGAAGCGCCTCCGAGCCGGCGGGCGCAGTTCGATTACGGCCGGACCCAGGATTACGGCCCGATGCAGCCGGCGTCCGGCCAGACGCCGGAGTACGGCCCGGCGCAGCAGGACTACGGCCGGACGCAGGAGTACGGCCGGGCCCAGCCCGAGTACCGTCAGGCGGAGGCCGGGGAGGACTACGACTACGGCTACCAGCGCTCCGCGGGGCGTGGCAAGTCGCAGCAGCGTCGCCGCAGGGGCCCGCTGGTGCTCCTCGTCGTGGTCATCCTGCTCGGTGGGGCGGCGGGCGCGGTCGCGTTCGGGGGCCGCTCGCTGCTGCCCTCGTCCGTCTCGTCCATGTTCGGTGCCGCGACGCCCAAGCCAGTGGGCCTCTCCGACAACCGCACCGTGACCGGCGGGCGGGGCGGCGGCGCGGTCGCGGGCAACCCCGACGGGAAGTGGGCGATCCAGCGGGGCGCGGCCACCTTCGTCGGCTTCCGCGTGCGCGAGAAGTTCGGTGCCCTGCCGGCGCCCAGCGACGCGGTGGGGCGCACCCCGGCCGTGGTCGGCGGCATGACCATCCGCAACGGCCAGGTGACCGCCGCGCTGGTCACCGGCGACCTGCGCCAGCTCAGGAGCGACAAGGCCAAGCGCGACAACGTCATCCGCACCAGGGGCCTGCAGACCAACCTCTTCCCGGCGGCGAGCTTCCAGCTCACCAGGCCCATCAACCTGGTCGCGGCGCGGATCACCTACGGCCGGGTCGCCAACCTCAACGCCGCCGGCACCCTGACCATGCACGGCGTCACCCGCGCCGTGCAGCTCCCCCTGCAGGGCCGCTGGGACGGCAACACCCTGCAGGTGGTCGGGCGGCTGCCGGTCAACTTCGCCGAGTTCCAGATCCAGCCGCCGAGCGTCGCCGGCTTCGTCACCGTCCAGAACCAGGGCCAGATCGAGCTCAACCTGGTCTTCCAGCGCGCCGCCTGACCACCACGGCCCCGCCGCCCGGCTGGCGACCGGGCGGCGGCCGTTGCTAGCTTCCCCGGCGTGGGGGCACTCCCCCGGGGAAAGGAGCGGGCGATGGCCGACGCGTCCTTCGACGTCGTCGCGAAGGTCAACATGCAGGAGGTCGACAACGCGCTCAACCAGGCGCGCAAGGAGGTCGGCCAGCGCTTCGACTTCAAGAACACCGGCACCTCCCTGGCCTGGTCGGGTGAGGACGTGATCGTGGTGGCCTCCAAGACCGACCAGCGCGCCCTGGCCGCCCTCGACGTGCTCAAGGACAAGCTGGTGCGCCGCTCGGTCCCGCTGAAGGCGCTGGAGACCACCGACCCCAAGCCGGCCGGCGGCGGCACCTACCGCATCGAGTGCCGCTTCGTGCAGGGCATCCCCGACGAGAAGGGCCGGATCCTCGCCAAGACCCTGCGCCAGTCCGGTCTCAAGATCCAGGCGCAGATCCAGGGCGACCAGCTCCGCGTCACCGGCAAGAGCCGCGACGAGCTGCAGAAGGCCATCAGCCTGCTCAAGGAGCGCGACCAGGGCCTCCCCCTGCAGTTCGTCAACTACCGCTGAGCGACCTTCTCGCGGTAGTCGGGGAGGTGGAGCTGGGCCAGCGCGTCGAGCGCGGTGGCGGTGAGCGCCGCCAGCCGCACCAGGTTGGCCTCGTCCTGCTCGGTGAAGTCGCCCTCCAGCCGGTCCGACGCCTGGATGAAGCCGTAGTTGAGGCCGTCGGAGCCGATCAGGGGAGCGGCCAGCCAGCCCCGCATCGGGGGGTGGCTGTCGACCTCGGTCCCGAAGTTCCGCCACTCGGGGTGGGCGCGCAGCTCCTCGTCGGTGAGCCGCAGCGGCCGGTCGACCTGGTGGGCGTACGCGTGGATCCCGAAGCCCTTCGCCGGCGTGTGGTAGTCCGCCCAGGCGGCGTACTTCTCCGACAGCGAGAAGTACTTGCGGGCGTGGGCCCATCCGTCGCCGATCAACTGCGCCGCGGCGCCCTGGTGGGCGCGGGTGACGACCCTCGCCAGCTCGGCCGCCTGCACCAGGACCGGGTCGACGGCCAGCATGAAGCCCGCCAGCTCGGGCGGGACGTCCGACGGCGGGGACGTGCTCGCGTTGTGGTAGGTGTTCAGGAAGCGCTCATCGCTCATGCCCCAGGCAGCTCCTCGCACGGGCCACGGTCGAGGCCACGCTAGCACGGCCCATCCACCACCCCAGCCGGCATGCCGTGGGGGTGGGGCGCACCCGGGTCAGGGTCTTCGGCATCCGCCGCCCGGCCAGGCCCGCCCCGAGCTGGCAGCCCGCTCGCGGGCACGGTCGAGGAGCTCTTGGAGCTCGGCCTCGCGGTTGCGGCCGTCGTCAGCCTCGCTCTCGGCCCACGCCAGCACCACGAGCACCGCGAAGCCGGCCAGGCCTGCCAGCACCATCAGCGCCACGCGCCACACCGCTGCCTCCTGCCGTCCGACCGGATCGAAGGCCTGCACGATGCCGCGCCGCCGCCGGTCGGATCGCCCCCCGAGCAGGCCCACGCCAAACGGGGGGACCATCGCAGGGCTGCCGCCGCCGATCGGCCCGCCCGTCGCTGCTTCTCACGAAGCAGGAGAGCCGCCGTGACGGCGGCTCTCCCTGTACCTATGCGCGTTAGCCCAGCGAGTCGAGGAAGTCGGTGCCCGTCTCGAACCGCTCACCCTCGCCTCGAGCGGCCTGCTCGTTTGCCTCGCGCTCACCGGCCTGCCACTCCGGCGTCCAGAACCACGCCTGGCTTCGGTCGATGGTAGCCAAGGGTCGCAGAATCACCTCGCCAGTCTCCGAGACCTCAGCCTCGATCAGGTCCCCCTCTTGGAGGTTGGCGGCCTTGCGGACGTCGTCCGGCAGCGTGAGCTGTCCCTTGGCCCGGAGGGTCGTCCGGGTCATCAAGCCCGCCTCCTTCCTCATTCCTTCCGCTGGGGCTTGCCACACCTACTGGCAGTTCGTAGCGTAGCGCCCACCTGATGGTGGTGCAACTATCGTAAAGTCTGAATGTAGGAGAGTCGTACGCGACAGCTCCTACCTTACGTCGGTGAGCAGGACAACAGGATGCCGACCTACCAGAAGCTGCCGCGGTTCCTGAAGGACTACGCCCAGCTCTCCGAGCAGGAGCGAAGGCGCTTCAAGGAAGCCGTCAAGCGATTCGTCGAGGACCTCGACCGTGGCAAAGGCTTTCGCCCAGGCCTTCGGGTCAAGGGGGTTGAAGGTGCTCCAGGAGTCTTCGAGATGACCTGGGCGCCTGACGGTCGAGCCACCTTCCACTATGGGAAATCGATATTGGTTGGAGAACCGCACGTGGTATGGCGCCGGATCGGCACCCACACCGTCCTCGAAGGCCCGTGATCACCATCCGTGCCAGCCGGCGAGGCCGAACGGTCGCCGCGCGCACTAGACTGCGCGGATGCGTGCGCGGGAGCTTGGCATCGAGATCGGCCCGCTGGCCCCCGGGCCGGCCGACGCGATCACCGACGTGGCCGGCGTGCGGGTCGGTCACACGACCGTGATCGAGGGCGACGACGTGCGGACCGGGGTCACCGTGGTGCTGCCCCACGGCGGCAACCCGGGGACGGACCCGGTCTTCGCGGGCTGCCACACCCTCAACGGCAGGGGCGAGCTGACCGGGCTCGAGTGGGTGCGCGAGTCGGGCCTGCTGTCCACCCCGGTCGGGCTGACCAACACCTGCAGCGTCGGGGTGGTGCGCGACGCGCTGATCGCCGCCGACGTCACCGACGAGCTGCCGGTGGTGGGGGAGACCTGGGACGGCCGCCTCAACGACATCAGGGGCATGCACGTGCGCGCCGAGCACGTCCACACCGCCCTGGCCACGGCCGCCGAGGAGCCAGACGGCGCCGCCGTCGCCGAGGGCGCCGTCGGCGGCGGCACCGGCATGGTGTGCCACGGGTTCAAGGGCGGCATCGGCACCGCCTCGCGGGTGCTCGCCGATGAGGACGGCGGCTACACCGTCGGCGTGCTGGTGCAGGCCAACCACGGCCGCCGCCAGCGCCTGCGGGTCGACGGCCTGCCGGTCGGGGAGCTGATCGGCGACGCCGAGATCCCGCTGCCGCGGCCGCAGGAGCCGGAGCCCGCGTCCAGCTCGATCATCGTGGTGGTGGCGACCGACGCGCCGCTGCTGCCCGGCCAGTGCGCCCGCGTCGCCCAGCGCGCCGGCTTCGGCATCGCCCGCACCGGTGGCGCCGGCGAGCACACCAGCGGCGACTTCATCCTGGCCTTCGCCACCGGCAACCGCGGCCTCGGCTCGGACGAGCACGAGCTGCCGCTGCGCATGGTCGCCGACCGCCGCCTCACCCCCATGTTCTACGCGGCGATCGACGCCACCGAGGAGGCGATCCTCAACGCGATGCTGGCCGCCCGCACCATGAGCGGCAACGGCTCGACCGTCTCCGCGCTGACCCCCGAGGCGCTGGCCGCCGCCATGACGCACCTCGGCCACCCGCCGTCACCGGCGGCCTCACGCTGACAGCGGAATCGGCGCCGGAGCGGACCGCGCCGGTGTAGCGTCCGGCCATGCGGGTCGCGGTCCTGGCCGACATCCACGGCAACCTCCCGGCACTGGAGGCGGTCCTCGCCGAGGTCGAGGTCGCCGGGGCCGACGCGATCGTGCTCCCCGGCGACATGACCATCGGACCGCTGCAGAGCGAGACGCTGGAGCTGCTCGCCTCGCTCGGCGACCGGGTCGTCTGGGTGCGCGGCAACTGCGAGCGCACCCTGGTCGAGGTGTTCGACGGCACCTTCCAGGCCGCCGGCGCCGACCACGAGCGCGGCACCGTCTGGGCCGGCCGGCAGCTCACCCGGGAGTGGCGCGACCGGCTCGCCGCGCTGCCGCTGACCGTGAGCCTGGAGGTGGACGGCATCGGCCCGGTGCTGTTCTGCCACGCGACCGCCCGCGACGACGACGAGATCGTCCTGGTCGACAGCCCCACGGAATGGTTCGTCGACGGCTTCGCCGGGGTCGAGGAGGCGACCGTCGTCTGCGGCCACACCCACATGCCGTTCGACCGGCTCGCCGCCGGCCGCCGCATCGTCAACCCCGGCAGCGTCGGCATGCCGTACGGCCCGCCGGGCGCGGCCGCCTACTGGGCGCTGCTCGGCCCGGACGTGCGCCTGCGCCGCACGCCCTACGACGCCGACGACGCCGCCGAGCGGATGCAACCGAGCCAGTGGCCGGGCAACGAGGCCTTCATCGAGGAGAACGTCCTGCACGGCCCGCCGAGCGACGCCGAGGCGCTGGCGACCTTCGGCCAGTGGGCCAGGCAGCGCCGCGGCCCGAAGCCCCGCTGATCCGCCGGCGCTCCGCCTTCGGCCGGGGTAGGCCGCCGGCTCAGGACGAGCAGCTCGCCGGGCCGCAGGGGCCGATGGCGACCACCGCGAGGCAGGCGGCGGCGCCGAGGGTGATGCCCCACCTGGCCTCGGTGGTCATCACGTCGTGGCGCAGCCAGGCCTTGATCGCCGACCAGATGGCGAAGACCCCGAGGCAGAAGCCGGCGACGCTGATCGCCGCGAACACCGTCCAGTCCCAGGAGGGGTGGGCCGGGCCGTGGTACAGGGGCGCGGCGACCCGCCCCCAGGGCACCGCCGAGAGCCCGGCGAGGGCCAGCCCGCCCGCTCCGGAGCGCAGCGACGCGCGTTCAGGTGCCATCCGGTCATGCTAGCGAGGTGCCCACCAAGAAGGGCGTTACGACCGGACAACGGCCAGGAAACACGCCGGAAACACGGGTCCGCTTTGCTCGTGCGGGTGCACGGACGGCAAGCTCGAGGAGGCCCAACCTTGGATTCCGGCGACACCGCCTACGTCCTGATCTGCTCCGCCCTGGTCATGCTCATGACCCCGGGGCTCGCCCTGTTCTACGGCGGCATGGTCAGGGCCAAGAACGTCCTCGGCACGGTGATGCACAGCTTCTTCGCCCTCGGTCTGGTGTCGGTGCTGTGGGTGCTGGTCGCCTACTCGCTCGCCTTCGGCCCCGACAAGGGGCACCTGATCGGCGGGCTCGACTACCTGGGGTTCAAGGGCGTCGGCCAGGCGCCGAACCCCGACCTGGCGCCGACCATCCCCCACCTCGCCTACGCCGCCTTCCAGCTCTTCTTCGCCGTCATCACGCCGGCGCTGATCACCGGCGCCTTCGCCGAGCGCATGAAGTTCTCCGGCTACGTGCTGTTCACCTCGCTGTGGCTGCTGCTGATCTACGCGCCGATGGCCCACTGGGTGTGGGCGCCGGGCGGCTGGATCCGCGAGCTCGGCGCGCTGGACTTCGCCGGCGGCACGGTGGTGCACATGAACTCCGGGGTGGCCGCGCTCGCGGCCGCGATCGTGGTCGGCAAGCGGGCCGGCTTCGGCAAGGACGCGATCTTGCCCCACAACCTCCCGCTGACCGTGCTCGGCGCGAGCCTGCTGTGGTTCGGCTGGTTCGGCTTCAACGCCGGCAGCGCGCTGGCCGCCAACGGCCTGGCCGCGACCGCCTTCATCGGCACCAACACGGCGGCGGCGGCGGGCGCGATCGGCTGGGGGCTGTTCGACGCGCTGCGCAGCCGCCGCTCGACCACCCTCGGGGTCGCCTCGGGCGCGGTCGCCGGGCTGGTCGCGATCACCCCGGCAGCGGGCTACGTCGGCCCCAGCGCCTCGATCGCCATCGGCCTCGCCGCGGGGCTGGTCTGCGCGGCGGCGACCACCGTCAAGTTCCGCTTCGGCTACGACGACGCGCTCGACGTGGTCGGCGTCCACGCGGTCGGTGGCATGCTCGGCGCCCTGCTGATCGGCCTGTTCGCCGACACGGCCTTCAACAAGGCCGGCGGCAACGGCCTGTTCGCCGGCGGTGGCCTGGCCCTGCTCGGCAAGCAGGCGGTGGCGGTGCTGGCCACCCTGGCGTTCTCGTTCGTCGGCAGCTTCGTCCTGCTCAAGGTGACCGACGCCCTGGTCGGCCTGCGGGTCACCGCCGACGAGGAGGCCACCGGGCTGGACCTCACCCAGCATGCCGAGGCCGGCTACGCCTTCTCGGAGGGCGTCGGCGGCTTCGCCGCCGCTGGGCACGCCCCGTCCGCCACCGCTCCCGCGCCGGCAGCCCACGGCGTGGGCGCCGTCCAAGGAGACGCCTGATGAAGCTGGTGGTCGCGGTCATCAAGCCGTTCAAGCTCGACGAGGTCAAGGAGGCCCTCGAAGGCGCCGGCGTGCAGGGCATGACGGTGTCGGAGGCGCGCGGCTTCGGCCGCCAGCGCGGCCACACCGAGGTCTACCGCGGCGCCGAGTACCAGGTCGCGCTGCTGCCGAAGATCCGCCTGGAGGTCGCGGTCGACGACGACCAGGTCCCCGACGTGGTCAAGGCGATCGTGACGGCCGCCCGCACCGGCTCGATCGGCGACGGCAAGGTCTGGGTGGTCCCGGCCGAGCAGGTCGTCCGCATCCGTACCGGCGAGATGGGAGTGGATGCTCTCTGAGGCGCGGGCTGCCAGCCCGCTGAACCTGGCGGACGGCGGCGGGCCTGCCCGCCGCCGCGCCGCCGCGCTCGACGCGGCCCTGGCCGACCTGGCCGGGGCCGCGTCCGCCGCGCTGGTGGGCACCGCCGTGGTCGCCGTCGGCGGCTACGGGCGCGGCGAGCTCTCGCCCCACTCCGACGTCGACCTCCTGCTCGTCCCGGACGGGCGCGGTGGCGCGGCGGGGGACGAGCTGACCCGCGCGCTGCTCTACCCGCTGTGGGACGCCGGCTTCCAGGTCGGCCACGCGGTGCGGGCGCCGAAGGAGGCGCTGGAGTTCGCCCGCCGCGACCTGCCCGCGGCCACGGCGCTGCTCTCGGCACGCCTGGTCGCCGGCGACGCGGCCGTGTTCGAGGAGCTGCTCGCGCGGCGGCGCCGCTGGGTCGAGCGCGAACGGCGCGGGCTGGCCCGGCGCATCCTCGACGCCACCGCCGCGCGCCACCGGCAGGTCGAGCGTGCCGGCTGGGCGCTCGCGCCCGACCTCAAGCACGACGTCGGCGGCCTGCGCGACCTGCACGCGCTGGCCTGGCTCGAGGCGCTCGCCGGCCAGCCGGCCAGCGTGGACGGTCTGGCGGCCGCCGGGGAGCTGCTGCTGGCGGTGCGCGAGGCGCTGCACGCCCGCACCCCGCGCAAGCTCGACCGGGTCCGCCTGGACCTGCAGCCGGCGCTCGCCGCCGACCTCGGCATCGACGGCGAGGACGCCGCCGACCGGCTGATGGCCGAGGTCCACACCGCCGCCCGCACGGTGGAGCACGCCACCGGGTCCGCGACCCAGGAGCTCGCCGGGCGGATCATGGGCGGGCCGCGCCGCTCCGGCCTGGTGCGCCGCCTCGCGCCGGGGGTGCGGGTCGAGGACGGCGTGCTGGTGGCGGACGAAGGGCCCGGCCCCGACGACGACGAGCTCGCCTGGGCGCTGCGCCTGCTGGCGGTGCGGGCGGCGAGGGGGCGCCCGGTCGCCCCCGCCACGGTCGCCTGGCTACGGCGGGTGCTCGCGAGCGGGACCAATCGGCCCTGGTCCCCGGCCGCCAGGACGGCCTTCGCCGAGCTGCTGGCCGGGCCGGACGCCGCCGCGGCCTGCGAGCTGCTCGACCACGTCGGCGGCTGGGTCGCGCTGCTGCCCGAGTGGGCCGGGGTGCGCGGCCGCGCCCAGCACGACCCGTGGCACCGCTACACCGTCGACGGGCACGCCTTCGTCACCCTGACGACCCTGACCAGGCTGCGCGCCGACGACCCCGAGGTCCGCCACGCGCTCGCGCCGGTGGGGGGGTCCGGGGGGCTCGAGAGCGAGGCCGGAACCCGGTTCGTTGGTGTCCACCTGGAGCCGAGCGGTAGCCCCCCGGTGGATCACGGGGGTTCCTCACTCGACACGCTGTACCTGGCTGCGCTCCTGCACGACGTGGGCAAGGGGTCGGGCTCCGACCACAGCCTCGCCGGCGAGCGGCTGGCCAGGCAGGTGGCCGTGCGCATGGGCCTGGCCGCCGAGGCCACCGAGGAGGTCGCCACGCTGGTCCGCTGGCACCTGCTGCTGGTCGAGGCGGCCACCAGGCGCGACCTGGACGACCCGGCCGTGGCCGGCGGCGTCGCCGAGCGCCTCGGCAGCGCCCGCCGCCTGCGGCTGCTCTACGCCCTGACGGTGGCCGACGCGCTCGCCACCGGGCCGCAGGCGTGGAGCAGCTGGAAGTCGGCCCTCGTCGGCGAGCTGTACCGCAAGGCGCTGGCGGTGCTCGAGGGCAGCGCCCCGGCGGACGACGGCGGCCCGGACCAGGCCGCCCTCGCGGCCGAGCTGGAGGCCCGCGAGCCGGTCCTCGCCGGGCAGGCCGGGCGCCTGCTCGCCACCTTCCCGGCCTCCTACGCGAGCGCGACCCCGGTGGCCGAGATGGTGGACGAGCTGCGCCTGGTGCTCGCCCAGCCGGGGCCGGGGGAGGTCGGCATCCGGGTCGACGGCGACGCCGGCGAGGGGCTCGCCGCGGTCACGGTGTGCGCCACCGACCGGCCGGGCACGCTCGCCCGCACCGCCGGGGTCCTGGCGATGCACCGCATGTCGGTGCGGCAGGCGCAGGCCTGGTCGACCAGTGACGGGCTGGCCCTCGAGCGCTTCCTGGTGCAGCAGCCGGCCGAGCCCCGCTGGGATCGGCTCCTCGACGACCTGCGCGCCGCCCACGCCGGTCAGCTGGCGGTCGAGGCCCGGCTCGCCCGCAAGGCGCGCGACTACCGCGCCGCCCTGCCGGCGCCGCCGGAGGTCCGGGTGCTGCCCGACGCCTCCGAGCACGCCACCGTCGTCGAGGTGCGCGCCCGCGACGCGCTCGGGCTGCTGTACGCGGTCGCCGCCGCCCTCGGCGACCTCGACCTCGACATCCGCATCGCCAAGATCGACACCCTCGGCGAGCGCGTGGTCGACGTCTTCTACGTGCGCACCTCCTGGGGTGCCAAGCTGGGCAAGGAGCACGCCGACGAGGTGCCGCTGGCGGTCAGCCACCGGATCGCCCGGTTCTTCGGCACCTGACCCGCGAGGGGCGGCGTAGGATCCGTTGGTCGGGTCGTGGCGCGAAATTTCTTTCGGCACGGGCTGGCCCGAAGTGTCGATTCCGCCGCCGCCCGTTCGTCGCTACGGTGACGGCGGCGACCGGCGCCGCCTGACCCCGGGAGGGAGACCATGCGCTACCTGCTTGCCATCTACGGCGACGAGCAGGCGGCCTCGCAGGCCACCGAGGCCGACACCGCCGCCGAGATCGCGGCCTACGACAGCTTCACCAAGGACATCGTCGACCGCGGGCTCTTCCAGGCGGGCGAGGCGCTGCAGTCGACCTCCACCGCCACCACCGTGCGCGTCCGCGACGGCCGCACGCTCACCACCGACGGACCCTTCGCCGAGACCAAGGAGCAGCTCGGCGGCTACTACGTGGTCGACTGCAAGGACCTGGACGAGGCCATCGAGGTGGCGGCGAAGATCCCCGGCGCCAGCAACGGCTCGATCGAGGTCCGCCCGATCATGGAGTTCCCCGCGCAGGACTGACCCCGGCACGAGGAGGGATGGCGGCGGCTGGTTCCAGCGGCGCCGGCGGCGTCGTCGAGCAGGTCTTCCGGCACGAGTCGGGACGCGCCGTCGCCACCCTCATCCGCGTGCTCGGCGACTTCGATCGTGCCGAGGAGGCGGTCCAGGACGCGTTCCTGGTCGCACTGGAGCGCTGGCCGCGCACTGGCGTGCCCGCCAACCCGGGCGCGTGGATCACCACCACCGCGCGCAACAAGGCGATCGACCGGCTGCGGCGCGAGCGCCGCCTGGCCGAGAAGCAGACCGAGCTGGCCCATCTCATGACCCTGGACGCTGGCGAGCCCGACCAGCACGACCGGAGCAAGATCGTGGACGACCGGCTGCGGCTCATCTTCACCTGCTGCCACCCGGCCCTCTCGCCCGAGGCGCGGGTGGCGCTCACCCTGCGCACCCTCGGCGGGCTGCGCACGCCGGAGATCGCCCGTGCCTTCCTGGTCCCCGAGCCCACCATGGCGCAGCGGCTGGTGCGCGCCAAGACCAAGATCCGCGGCGCTGGCATCCCCTACCGGGTGCCGCCCGACCACCTCCTGCCCGACCGCCTCGACGGCGTCCTCGCGGTGCTCTACCTGGTGTTCAACGAGGGCTACGTGGCCAGCGCCGGCGACTCGCTGGTCCGCCGTGAGCTGTGCGACGAGGCCATCAGGCTGGCGCGGCTGCTCGCCGAGCTGATGCCGGACGAGCCGGAGGCGCTCGGCCTGCTCGCGCTGCTGCTGCTCCACCACGCCCGCCGCGAGGCGCGGGTGGGCGCGGCGGGGGAGCTGGTCCTGCTCGAAGAGCAGGACCGCTCCCGCTGGGACCAGGCGATGATCATCGAGGGGGTGGGCGTGCTCGACCGGGCGGTGCGCCTCGGCCGGCTCGGCCCCTACCGGGTGCAGGCCGCCATCGCGGCCCTGCACGCCACCGCCGCCAGCGCCGAGGCGACCGATTGGCCCCGCATCCTCTCGCTCTACGACGCGCTCCGCCGCATGACCCCCTCGCCCGTCGTGGAGCTGAACCGGGCGGTCGCGATCGCCATGGCCCACGGCCCGGAGCAGGGCCTCGCCGGGGTCGAGGAGCTCGCCGCCACCGGCGAGCTGGACGGTTACCACCTCCTCCACGCGACCCGCGCCGACCTGCTGCGGCGCCTCGGCCGCGACGCCGAGGCGGGCGCCGCCTACCGCCGCGCCCTGACGCTGGCGACCAACCCGGTCGAGCGCGCCTTCCTGGCGCGCCGCCTGGCCGAGGTCGGACCGGGCTGAGCCCGTCTGGCCGTTCCCGAACGGGTGCCGCGTCCGTAGACTGCGCCCGGGTGCCGTGGCCCGATTCAGTTCGGCTCCGGCTCGCCACAGGAGGCCCGATGCCCGACGCTTCCGGCGACCTGCCCACCGACGACTACATCCTGGGACGGACCTCCGAGGAGTACCAGCGGCTCCGCTGGCAGGCGCGCCTATGGGAGCCGACCACCGCGCGGGTGCTCGACCGGGCGGGCGTAGCGGCCGGCATGCGCTGCCTGGACGTCGGCTGCGGGCCGGGTGAGGTGATGCGGCTGCTCGCCGAGCGGGTCGGCCCCGCCGGGCAAGTGACCGGCGTGGACAACGACGGCCGGCTCGGCCGCGAGGCGCTCGGGGTCCTGCGGGCGACGCTGCCCGACCCAGACCGGTTCGCCTTCGTCGAGGCCGACGTCGAGACGGCCGAGACCATCCCCGGGCAGCCCTTCGACCTGGTGTACGCGCGGCTGCTCCTGAGCCACCTGCGCGACCCGGTGGCGGCGCTCCGCAAGCTGGGCGGCTGGGTCCGGCCGGGCGGGATCGTGGTGGTCCAGGACTTCGACGCGCACACCGTCGCGGTCTGGCCGGAGCTGGCGAGCTGGGGCGAGTTCGAGCGGGTCATCGCCGGGACGTACGAGAAGACCGGCAGGGACCTGCGCCTCGGCTCCAAGCTGCCGCTGCACTTCGCCGCCGCCGGGCTCGGTGAGCCCGACGGGACCGACGTGGCCGGCCTGCTGCTCCCCGCGGCCGAGCTGGGGCTCATGTACCAGGGGGTCTACCGGAGCCTGCTCCCCATCGCGCTACGCCTGGGCGTGACCACGGAGGCCGACAGCCAGGCGTTCCTGGCCGAGATCGCCGAGGTCTGCACCAGGCGCTCCCACGTCGTCTTGTCGCCATTGCTGGTCGGCGTGTGGAAGCGGCGCGAGCGACCGTAGCCCGGATGCCACTCCGCGCTCACGGTGCCGCTGAGCAGCCAGGGTGCGGCCGCTAAGCGGTTGTGACGGCGTCCCCCGTGCCGGTATCATCCGCCCTCGGCCAGGCAGGCCGGCCCGGTGAGGGCCGGACCCGGCCGGCAACCCGCGGCAGGGTGCCCGAGCGGCCAAAGGGAGCGGTCTGTAAAACCGCCGGCTTCGCCTACACAGGTTCGAATCCTGTCCCTGCCACACCACCGCTGACCTGCGGAAACGCGTCTCCCACGCGGGTCGTCACGCCTACTTGGCGGGTCGGGTTTCCCTCCGTTTTCCCTCCGGCTGACGCGCCGCCGACGGCGCCGTGTCCGGTGCCGCTGGGCCGAGGGCTACCTGCGGCGGAAGCCCCGCGAAGAGCCGTGCCACCGTGCCTTCAACGCCGCAGTCCGTCGGCTGAGCGTAAGGCACTGGATCGCCAGCCGGGCATGGGACCGACCGATCGCGTGGCCGAGGAGATCATCGGACTGGGGCGTATCATGCCGGGCGCTCGACCCTGGTGTTGGTCGTGGGGCTTCGGAATGGAGGAACGGTGCCGTTGCACGGCGGTGAGTTGGATCCGGCCACGCTCGCCTCGCAGGCGCTGCCGCTGGTGGTGGCCTACCTGCGGCACGTGGGAGGCCGGTTTGCTGACCGCGTGGCTGGTGACCTCGACGACGTGGTCGTCGGCAAGCTCACCGCGATCTACGAGCGGGTCAAGGCCAAGTTGGCCGGTGAGAGCTTCGCCGGGCGGGCGCTGGAGCGCCTGGAGCAGGAACCCGAGAACGCCCGGCGCCAGGGCGCGTTCGAGGATGCGCTGGCGGAGGTCGTTGACCGGGACCCGTCC
This sequence comes from Actinomycetes bacterium, assembly GCA_036377075.1. Classification (GTDB taxonomy): domain Bacteria; phylum Actinomycetota; class CALGFH01; order CALGFH01; family CALGFH01; genus DASUZB01. Next base: position 38,700 of record DASUZB010000068.1, read on the forward strand.
TTTGCGGCCGTGCTGGCTGGCCTGCTGGAGGAGGCCCGCCGGGCTGCCGGGCCGACCCTGACGCGCATCGAGGCGTCAGGCGCCACGTCGATCCACGGCGACGTCACCCTGGGAGGCACCAACGTCGCCGGCCGTGACCTGCACGTTGGCGAGCAGCGGCTCGGGGCAGGCGACGCGTGACCCAGCCCGGCAACGACGACCCTGCCGAGGGGCCGCCGCCAGCCGAGGACGTGCCGGTTGACGACATCCAGGTGCGTGAAAGTGGCCTGGTCGCCGGCGGGTCGGTCCGGATCACCGGGGACAGGGTCGCCGGCCGCGACCTCACCATCAGCGTCACCGGGCACAACGCGGCCGCTGGCGACCTGCACGTCCACCAGTACTTCGCCCCGCCCGACGCCGACGCGTTCCTCGACGAACAGTTGCCCGTCCGCCGCTGTTGCATCTGGTCAGCCCGCGGCGTGCTGAAGCCGTGACGGGGTCTAGTGTCAGATCGCCATGGCGAGTTCAGCGAACGCGACCGGCAGCCGGCGGTTCACCGGCTCCTCGACTGCCAGCTCGTAGTGCCCTCGACGGACGTTCTGGATGAAGGCATGCCCGGCGATCATGACCCTGGCGCTGCGGTCTTGCTTGAGGCCACGCATCGGCCGCAGCCTCGCCTTGAGTCGGCCGTGGTCGGCCTCGACCCGGTTGTTGGCGGACCGGTCGGTGCGATGCCAGGCCGCCGGCAGCAGCTCCTCCAGCACCAGCGGGTAGGTCGGGGCCCGGTCGGTCACGACCTCGCTGGGCGTGACCTTGGTGGTGTCGATGGCCCGCTTGAAGAACCGGCGGGGCGGCTCTCGCATCCCGCCGCGACGAGACATACACGTCGATGACCTGCCCAAACTGATCGATGGCACGGTAGACATACCGCCAGCGGCCAGCGACCCTGACATACGTCTCGTCAACGAACCAGCGCCCGCCGGCCCGGTGCCGGCAGGGCCGGCGGCCTCGGCCAGCAGCGGCGTGAACCGCAGCACCCAGCGGTAGACGGTCACGTGGTCGACCTCGACGCCACGCTCGGCCAGCAGTTCCTCGACGTCCCGGTAGGAGAGGCCGAAGCGCAGGTACCAGCGGACCGCTACGACAATGACATCGGCTGGGAAGCAGAAGCTGGCGAAGGCAGACCGAGCGCTAGGAACGGGATCAGGGCGGCGAGGGCTCATGCTGGCAGTCTGCCTGCTCGCGTCCGCTCATCGCAGATGCAACAGCGCCGGCAGGGCGGGATGTTCGAGGGGCGGAGTGCCGCGCATACTGTGGCTGCCCACCACGGCGAAGCCGGAAGCGGCGCCAGCGGAGCGGGGAGGTCTGCCATGGATCGCGCCCGAACCCTGGCCGCGGTGTCGGCCGCCCAACTCGCCTGCGGCGTCGCCGGCATGGCGGTCGCGCTGCGGCGGGTGCATCCCTACGACGTCTTCTGGATGCACGGGCGGCCGGAGGCGATCGCGCGCGACACCCTGTTCAAGGGGACCGCCCTGTCGGCCCCGGTGTCCACGCTGGTGACCCAGGCGGCGCTGACCGCCGCCATGGCCCGTCGCCCGAGCCGGCGCGCCGCGCAGGGGCTGCGCTTGGTCGGCGTCACCATGGTGGCCGGCTACCTGGGCGAGCGGCTGGTGCGGCAACGGCTTCGCCCGTCTGGCTGGGACGCGCTCGAGTCGCCGCTAGTCGTTGCCGCGCTCGGGTTATCGGTGGGGATGGCCGTGCTGGGCCCTCGACGCTGAGCCGTCAGGCCACGGGTGTGGCGGTCACGACTCGGGTAGGCCAAGGCCAGCGATCTCGCGCCCACCGCCAGAGCGGCAGGCAGTGGGGATCAGGCGTGACGACCCGGCCACGGTCGAGCTTGTGCCGGCGTGGAGCCGACGCCCAGCGCCTGCGCGGTGGCGAGCGACTGCTCGTAGGCTTTCGCAGCGCCCGATCCGGCCCCAGCGAAGCCGCGGTCAGGCCACCGCGTCCAAGGTCCTGATCCGTGACCGGGACGCCAAGTTCGCCAGGGCGTTCGATCTGCCCGGGTCGAGCCGCAGCCTTCCCCGGGAGCGCTGCTCGAGTGCCTGACCGAGGGCTTGGCGGGTGGTGAAGCCGAGCAGCACTCGTGCCTCGGTGGCGAAGCCACCCTCGGGGTCGGCGGTCGAGTGCAGCTGGTAGGCCACGCAGCCCCCACGGAACTGGTCGTACCAGGTGGCGGTGTACGCGCCGCCGAGCTGCTCGGTCCGCTCGTAGCGGCGCACCCCCGGCTGGTCGGACGGCGCACCGACCGTCCCGCTGGTGTCGCACGCGGCGGTCAGTCGGGCGACCACGACCCCGCGGCCGGCCCGGTCCTGGTCGAGGGTGATGATCGCGTGGCCGGCGTTCACGGCCACGTTGGCGACCGTCCACCCGGGCACGCCGGCGCGCAGGCACGGCACCATGCTGGCCGAGGGCACCGCCTGCGCCTCGAGCCATAGCGGCTCGAGCTGCGTGCAGGCGAGGTTGTGGACGTGCAGGGCCGTCTTGGTCCCAAGGTCGTTCTTGTTGAAGTTGGACGCGACGTTGCCGATGGCGAGCGCCACCACCAGCAGCAGCGACGCCCACAGCCCGACGCGGCGGGCGCTCCAGCGTTGGATGGAGATCGGCATGGGCGGGCTGGGCAGCAGCCGTACGAACTCGGCGTGCAGGTCGCGGCCCTGGGCACGCATCATCCGGCGCAGCTGGGACGGCAGCGCGAGCCCGCGGGCGGCGGCGAACCCCTCGCTGACCTCCTGGACGCTGAACAGGCGCAGCGCGCGCTGGTAGACCCGCTCGGACCCCGCCCGCAGCGCCAGGCAGAGCATCATGTTGGCCAGGTCGACCGCCTGCCGCCAGGGCGAGGGGCGCTGCTCGACGAAGAACACGTCGATCAGCAGCATCCGCCCGTCGCGGACCAGCAGGTTGGCCGGTTTGACGTCGCGGTGGGCCAGCCCGGCGTCCCACAGCCGCCGCACGATCTTGAGGCCGTCGTCGATCACCCCGTCGGTGACCTCGGCATCGCCGAGCTCGACCGCGCCGTCAAGGAACTCGGTGACCAGCAGGTACTCCCGGTCCGGGGTGAGCTCCACGAACCCGAACGGCGCGGGGCTGGGCAGCCCGGCGTCGCGCATCACCCGCAGGGCGTAGTCCTCCTGCTGCACCAGCCGCCGCACGGTGTTGAACGGCTTCTCGTCCTCGAGCCGGCCGTAGAGCAGCTCCCGGCCGAGCTTGTACCAGCGGTCGGCACGCAAGTGGTTCTGCGCGTAGAGCTTGCCGAACAGGTAGGTCCCCGCGCTGCCGCCGCCGCGGTCGCCCTTCACCTTGATCCGCAGCGGCGTCGACCCGGCCGAGCCCGACAGGCCGAACGGTTGGACGTCGTCGACGACCAGGCCGAGCTGGTCTTCCAGGCCGCGGCGGATCGCCGCGCCGCGGGCGCCCCCCACGTCCAGGTGGGCGGCACGGCTGCGCCGGTAGGCGACGGGGAAGACCTCGTTGGGGGTGAACACCCGGAAGGCGAGCAGCGGGACCGCGACCCCGATGGCGACGCCGACCAGCGCGTCGGTGGGGGCGTCGGCGCCAAGCGCCATGCGCCCGAGCGCGGCGAGGGCGACCAGCGCGCCGATGACCAGCTTGCCGAGGTTGCGCCAGCGGCCCTCCGGGACCAGCGTGTACAAGATCCCGACGAGTACGAGCGCGACGACGGTGACCTCCAGGGACGGCAGCGCCCAGCCGCCCCAGCCGGTGCGGATGGCGACCCCGAACGGGCGCGGGCGGTGGGCGGCCGGCCCGAGCAGGTTCTCGGCGAGGTACTCCGCCACCTGCGCGGCGATCAAGAACACGATCAGGTGGCGGAACCGCCGCAGCGCCAGCAACGCCAGCAGCAGCCCCAAGCCCAGCACTTCGAGCGTCCACCACGAGCTGATCGCCGCCAGCGCGCGGAAACCCCCGACCACCCCGGGGCCGTGCAACCCTCCGAGCCACCGGACCACCGCGTCGCCGGCAACGGTCACCGGCACGGCCACCCCGCGCACCCCGCCGGCAAACACCCCGACCGACAAGGCCACCAGCACGACCGCAACGACCAGCCAGCCGACCCCGCTGGTCTGCAAATGGTGGGGCAGCGGCGGCGGCTCCCCCGTGGGCCGCCGACGACGGCGCGACCCGAGCGCCTGCCGAAGAGGAGGCTGGACCCGTTGGACGCCCGCCTGTGCCGACCGGTCTGCGGGCACGTCCATGGCCCCTCCCCAACAGCGCAACCAGCCGCGCGACCACGCCACGCCCACGGCATGGCTCACCCCGATCAGCCGCTGGCGTGGCCTGCCGGCCACCCCTTCGGCCACGGCGCCCAGGCAACCCGACGGTGCCATGCGCCGATCGCCGATCAGCGTAGGGGTCCCACGCGACCAGGTCTATCCGATGGTTGACCGCCGCTAGCCGCTACACCACCCGGACCGCGTCGTCCAGCGCAGGTCGAAGAGCAAACCCCCGGTCACCGGTCTTCGGCCAGCTCCACAGCGCGGGAGCCGGCCCAGGCTGTCCGCCATCGTGGCGCGGAGCTGTTCCAGCAGCTCGACCTGGTCGGGGTGCGACCGCAGCCAGGCCAGCGCTGGGATCACGGCGTCCAGGCCGGGATGACGCTGCGGCGTAGGCCGGCGGCGACCTGCTGCCGCCTCTCCTTCTGGTTCTGGGCGCGCCGCGCACCCCGCGCAGTCGGGCACCCGCGGCGGTCCTGGGCCGAGCCCGCACCCGGGCGCCCGGCGGGCCGCGCGACGGCCTGCAAGCTGCGATCCGGCAGCGCGTTCTCCGGCTTGACAAGCTGGCAGCCGGCAAGGATGGTGCTTGGTGCCGGCAGAGCTGCCCTGGGGTGGGGAGGGGCCATGGACGTGCCCGCCGACCAGTCGGCACGGACGGTTGCCCAGCGGATCCCGCCCGGAACGGTCCGGCAGGCGCGCCGCCGGCGGCCCAGCGGCGAGGCGCCGCCGCTGCCGCATCACCTGCAAACCAGCGGGGTGAGGTGGCTGATCGCCGCGCTCGCGCTGGTCGCGCTGACGATCGCGGTGTTCGCCCGTGGGCTGCGCGGCCCCGCCGTCGCCGTGACCGTCGCCGACGACGCGGTGGTAAGGTGGCTGGCCGGGCTTCACGCTCCAGGGCTGGCAGGGACCTTTCGCGCGCTGGCGTTGATCAGCTCCTGGTGGGTCCTCAACGGGCTGCTGGCGGGGCTGCTGCTGGCGCTGCTGGTGCTGCGGCGCTTCCGGCACCTGATCGTCGTGGTGGTCGTCGCGAAGCTGCTGAGCCTGATCGTCGAGGCGTGGGTGGGCCCGCTCGCCCAGCGTCCACGGCCGTTCGGGGTCGCGATTCGAGCCGGCTGGGGCGGCTGGGCGCTGCCGCCGGTGCAGGTCACCTTCCTCGCGGCTGGGCTGGTCATGGCCTTGTACACGCTGGTGCCGGAGGGCCGCTGGCGCAACGCCGGCAAGTGGGCCGCGGCCGGGCTGGTCGCGCTGGCCGCCCTCGGCCGCATTGCCCTGGGCGCCGACGCCCCCACCGACGTGCTCGTCGCAGCGGCGATCGGGGTGACCCTGCCGCTGGTTGCCTTCCGCCTGGTTACCCCCAACGAGGTCTTCCCGATCGCCTACCGGCGGGGCCGCGCCGCGCACCTGGACGTCGGCGGGGCGCGGGGGACGGCGATCCGCCGTGGGCTGGAGGACCAGCTCGGCCTGGTCGTCGAGGAGGTCAAGCCGTTCGGGCTGGCCGGCTCCGGCGGCTCCACGCCGCTGCGCATCACCCTCAAGGGCGACCCGCCCGCCTACCTGTTCGCCAAGCTGTACGCCCAAAGCCACCTGCGCGCCGACCGCTGGTACAAGCTCGGCCGCGAGCTGCTCTACGGCCGGCTCGAGGACGAGAAGCCGTTCAACACCGTCCGCCGGCTGGTCCAGCAGGAGGACTACGCCCTGCGGCTGATGCGCGACGCCGGGCTGCCCAGCCCCACCCCCTTCGGGTTCGTGGAGCTGACCCCCGAGCGGGAGTACCTACTGGTCACCGAGTTCTTCGCCGGCGCGGTCGAGCTCGGCGACGCCCAGGTCACGGAGGCGATCATCGACGATAGCCTCAAGACCGTGCGCCGGTTGTGGGACGCGGGCTTGGCCCACCGCGACGTCAAGCCCGCGAACCTGCTGGTCCGCGACGGTCGGGTCCTGCTGATCGACGTGGCCTTCGCCGAGGCCCGTCCCAGCCCCTGGCGGCAGGCGGTGGACCTGGCCAACATGATGCTGTGCCTGGCGCTGCGCGCCGATCCCGAGCAGGTCTACCGGCGGGCGCTCCGGTTCTTCACGGTGGAGGAGATCACCGAGTCGTTCGCCGCCGCACGCCATGGACCAGTAGGGTGGCCGGTGGCGGTCGGGCTGGCCGTGCCGTCGCAGCTGCGGCGGATGCTGCGGGAGCGAGGCCGTGACCTGTACGCCAAGTTCGTCCGGCTGCTGCCTGCCCCGCCGCAGCCGATCCGGGTCCAGCGGTGGAGCGCCCGCCGCATCGGGCTGCTGGCCCTCGTGGCGGTGCTGCTGGCGCTCTTCGGGACAGCCATCGCCGGAGGGATCGCCAACAGTGAGGCCGGCGCGACGCCGCTGTACGTCGGCAACCTCGGCTGCACCGACTTGGAGCCGCTGTGGTTGGAGGCCCAGGCGGTGCCGTCGGCGACCCTGGTGCCGTGCGTGCGCGCCCGGCTGCCCGGCTGGACGGTCGCGAGCGTGAGCGTCGACAACGGCCGTACGGGCATCGCCCTGGACAACGACCGAGCCGGTCGCGGCGTGATGGTCGTGCGGCTGACCGCTGCCTGCGACCCGGTCGGTGCGGTCGAGGTGCCGTCGGAGGTGCCAGGCGTACGGCGCTACGAGCGGGTCGAGGGGCGCTCCGGTGGGTTCACGGCCACCTGGTACGACCGATTCCCGGGTGGCTGCGTGACCTACCGGTTGCACTCGAGGACCGACAGCGAGGGTGGGTTCGCGATCGAGGCGCCGTCGCTGCTCGGGTTCACGACCCGCGCCTCGCTACGCGAGGCGCTCAGCCAGCGCTCCGGCGGGCGACTCCAGCTGGATCCGGACGAAGCACGCTGAGCCGGCGAGGCAGGGAAGGTCGTCGCGGTAGGGCAGGCCGTAGCGCCCGCCGTCGCTGTGTGAGTGGTGGTCGGCTAGGCAGATTGCCAAGAGGATGGTGGCGGTGACCTTGCCGCAGCCGCGCGGGCGCTGTTGCATCTGCGATGAGCCCGTCCGGGCCGGCAGACTGCCAGCATGAGCACGCGCCGTCCTGATCCCGTTCCCAGCGCTCGGTCTGCCTTCGCCGGCTTCTGCTTCCCACCAGACGTCATCGTCCTGGCGGTCCGCTGGTACCTGCGGTTCGGCCTCTCCTACCGCGATGTCGAGGAGCTGCTGGCCGAGCGGGGCGTCGAGGTCGACCACGTCACCGTCTACCGCTGGGTGGTGCGGTTCACGCCGCTGTTGGCCGGGGCCGCCCGGCCATGCCGGCACGCCGTGGGCGGCCGCTGGTGGGTGGACGAGACCTACCTGAAGGTCGCTGGCCACTGGCGCTACGTCTACCGGGCGATCGACCAGTTCGGCCAGGTGATCGACGTGTTCGTGTCACCTCGGCGGGATGCCAGCGCCGCTCGCCGGTTCTTCGAGCGGGCCATCGGTGCGACCAAGGTCACGCCATCGGAGGTCGTGACCGACTGCGCGCCGACCTACCCGCGGGTGCTCGAAGAGCTGCTGCCAGCAGCCTGGCACCGCACCGATCGGTACGCCAACAACGGCGTCGAGGCAGACCACGGCCGGCTCAAGGCGAGGCTTCGTCCGATGCGGGGGCTCAAGCAGGACCGCAGCGCCAGCGTGGTCATCGCCGGGCACGCCTTCGTCCAGAACGTGCGTCGCGGCCACTACGAACTGGCGGCGGAGGCTCCGGTGAAGCGCCGGCTGGCGGTCGCGTTCGCGGAACTCGCCTTGGTGATCTGACACCGGACCACCGTCACGGCTTCAGCATGCCGCGGACTGACCAGATGCAACAGCGCCCTCGCCGGACGACCTACGGAGGAGTAGGCCGCTGGGCACCCCTGCGACCAAGGCGCCACGAACGCCGAAGCGCCGGATCGCGAGCCGCTGGAGGGGAAGCCTACCGTGCTCACCGCCGCAGCCGGCCGTCCGGTTCGACGTGGCGTTGGTCAGCGGTTGGTCCACCAGAAGACCGACTGGGTCAGGACCGCCCTCCAGAATTGCTCCTTGCTGAACGGTTCCCGCGGAGGCCCGTCGCGGGCCTGGTAGTCGTCAAAGCCCGAGCTCTGCAGCCACCGCCAAGCCCGTATAAGCCTGCCAGGCTCGGCGTCCCGGTCGGCGTCACGCCGTCGCACCTTGCCACTCCCTCGACCTCGCCCGCCCAGCGGGCGGCCGTCCCAAGTCTCCGCTGCGGTGGGCGCCGGAGCAACGGCGCGGCACCCGGCGTCGGACTGACCGGTATGCCAAGAACCACTTCGAGGTCGATGATGGCCTTGAGGCGAGGCTCCGACCGATGCGCGGGCTCGGGGCGGGAAGGCTGGGTGGCGATGGGAGGGAGTGCCGCCTTCCGCCCGGCCGCGTGGGTTAGGGCGGCTGCGAAGGTGGCGTGGCTGGCTGAGCAGCGAGCAGGAGTGTCGCTGGGAGGTCTGGACGAGCGGCAGGTGCGCCGGAGGGCGTCCCGGCGGCTGGGACGCGCGGTTGTGGGCGACGATCCGGGGCTTGGGGTGCTGCTCGCCGATTTGGCCGAGGCGCGGCTGACGGCACTGGGACGGCTCTGGCTGCGTAGCGAATTGGTCCGGCGGAGCGTCACCGAGCAGCTGTTGGAGGATGAGATCCGGCGCCATCCACAGATCGTCGACACGCCGGTGCCGCCGCCGCTGGTGGTGGTGGGTCTGCCGCGGACCGGCACGACGCTGCTGCACGCACTGCTAGGGTGCGACCCGGCCGCGTTCGCGCTGCCGTTCTGGCAGCTGCGGCGGCCCTACCCGGTCCCGCCGGGTCGGATGGACCGGGCGGCACGGATCGCGCGGGCGGCGGCCATGGCAAGGCTGGCTTGGTTGATGACGCCTCGGCTGCGGCACATCCATCCGGTCTCGGCTTTGCGCCCCGGAGGAAGACGTGTTCCTGTTCCGCGACACGGGCATGCTGGCCAGGAGCTGAGCGTGCCAAGGACGACACGCCAACCGCTGCGGAAGAGGATCGCCATGCCCATCGCAAGCCCCGAGGCGTACGCGGAGATGCTGGACCGGGCCAAGGCGGGCGGGTTCGCCTACCCCGCGGTCAACGTGACCTCGTCGGAGACGCT
>DASUZB010000069.1:0-9291 GCA_036377075.1 Actinomycetes bacterium
CCCCGATCCGCGCCAACAACGCTCCTTCGGTACCGTGACCAGACCATGATGGTCTGCCGCCAGCGCCCGGCAGGTGATGCCAGCAGACCAGGGCACAGGCCAGCAGCACGAAGGCATAGAACCGGCCTGCGCCCCGGTCCCGGCGAACTTGCAGGTGCCGGTAGCAGCGCAACCATGACAGCGCCCGCTCCACCCGCCAGCGATGGCGGCCCAGCCGCTGGGAGGACTCGACCCCGCGGCGGGCGATCCGCGGCGTGATCCCTCGTCGGCGGCGGGTGGGCAGCAGCCGCCACGGGGTGGAGGTCCGCGCCGTGTAGACGATCGCGGCAAAGCAGTTGCGATCGGGGATCGTGCGCCGCCGGCCGCCGTACCAAGGCCGGGGTGGCAACGGCGCGAGGGCTCCACGAGCTGCCAGAGCTCGTCAGGGACCAGTTCCTCAGCAACGCTAGGCATGACCGGGGATCATGCCATCCTCCCCAAGGGAGCGAAACGACCCCTTAGGGACGGCGGCATCCCCGGCCGGCCGAAGCCACAGTGACGCCCGGGTGGGCTGCACGGTCTGGTCGACCACGGCCAGCAGCTCGGCGGTCAGGCTGTCGAGGTCGACCTGCTGGCGCAGCCGCGCGGCGAACGCCTGGATGAGGTCGTACAGCCGGTAGCGCAGCACCGCCGCGCCGATGCCGACCTCCAGGACCGCCAGCGACAGCACGCCCGCCACCGCCGGGTCGGGCAGGGTGGCGCCGGTCGCCTCGCCGGCTCCGACGGCGCCGACCAGCAGCGCCACCACCGCCGCCGCCAGGGCCACCCAGCGGAGCTGCTGGCGCTCGATGCCGCGGGCGCGGCGGAACCGCACCAGCAGCGAGGCGGCGCCCACCACCACCGCGGCGGCGGCGTGATTGACGGTTCCGGCTTCTCGGGCCGATGCTTCTGCGTTGAGCGAACGGCCTGGCTTGGTGCGTCGCACCGCCGCGGGCGGGGGCCTGGTGGGTCGCTCGGTGAGGGGAGGCGGCGCCTGATGAGGGGGGCGCCATGAGCTGGCGCTGGTCGGCCGCCGGGTGGTTGATGCTCGGCGGGGCCGGCTTCCTCGCGGTCGCCGTCGGCTACGTCTGGCGGCGGCGCGGCGACGCCCTGGCGGTCAGCCTGCTGGTGATGCTCCTGGCGGCGTTGGAGTGGAGCGTGGCCTACGCGCTGGAGCTCAGCGCCGACCCGGCCGCGCGGCAGCGCTGGGGCGACCTGAAGTACGTCGGCATCTGCCTGCTCACCCCGGCCTGGCTGGCGTTCGTCTTCCACTACACCGGCCGGGCCAGGTGGCCGAGCCGGCTGGTCGCCGTGCTGCTGGCCATCGAGCCGCTGGCGGTTCTGTTGCTGCTGGCCAACGACGCCACCCACGACCTGATCCGCTTCTACCCGGCGGACGGAAGGACGGTGGCGGATGCCGGGCCGCTGTTCTGGGTGCACCTGATCTACACCGACGCGCTGCTGTGGCTCGGTACCGCCGTGCTCATCCTGTCGTCCTGGCGGCTGTCGCGGCTGTACCGGCGCCAGGGCATCGTGGTGTTCGTCTCGGTGCTGCTGCCCTGGGCCGTCAACCTCCTGTTCAACCTCGACGTCGGCCCGTTCGGCCAGGTGGACCTCAGCCCGTTCGCCTTCACCCTGACCGCCGGCGTGCTGGTCTTCGGGGTGTTCCGCTTCAGCCTGCTCGACCAGCGTCCCATGGCCCGGAGCCAGATCTTCGAGACGATCAACGACCCGGTCCTGGTGCTCGACCCCTGGGGACGGATCATCGACGCCAACCCCGCGGCCGAGCGGCTGGTCGGGCGGCCGACCCGGAAGGCGGTCGGCCGGTCGGCCGTCGAGCTGCTCCCCGCCCTCGGCGACCGTACCGCCGGCCAGGCGACCGCCAGCGAGCTCACCGTGGCCGCCCGCACCTACGACCTGGTCATCTCCTCCCTGCCAGGACGGCCGGGACGGCGCGGCGGGCAGCTGGTGGTCGCCCGCGACGTCAGCGAGCGCCGCCAGGCCGAGCAGGCCCTCCGCATCGCGTTCGAGCGGGAGCAGGTGGCCACCGAGCGGCTGGCGGTCGCCCTGCAGCACGAGCAGGCCGCCACCGAGCACCTGCGCAGCCTGGACGAGCTGAAGAGCGCGTTCATGCAGGCCGTCTCCCACGACCTCCGCACCCCGCTGGCCTCGGTGCTGGGGATCGCGCTGACCCTGGAGCGCAACCGTGGGGCGCTGCCCACCGCCGACGTCGACGACCTGCACCGGCGGCTCAGCGCCAACGCGCGCCGGCTGGACCGCATCCTCGGCGGTCTCCTGGACCTCGACCGGCTGACAAGGGGGCTGGTGGAGCCACGGCGCGAGCGGGTCGACCTGGCCGTGCTCGTGGCGACGGCCGTCGAACAGGCCAAGGCGGACCTGGTCGGCAACCATCCCATCCACGTCGACCTGGCGTCGGTCGAGATCGCGATCGACTCGGCCAAGGTCGAGCGGATCGTGGAGAACCTGCTGGTCAACGCGTCACGCCACACCCCGCCCGGGACCCCGGTCTGGGTGCGGGTCGACCCGTGCGCCTCCGGCGCGCTGCTCACCGTGGCGGACGCCGGCCCCGGCGTGCCGGACGAGCAGCGCGAGCTCATCTTCCAGCCGTTCCACCGCGGGCCGGGCGCGACCGGCCACTCGCCCGGGTCCGGCGTGGGCCTGGCGCTGGTGGCGCAGATCGCCGGCCTCCACGGCGGCCGCGCGTGGGTGGAGCCGCGGGCCGGCGGCGGCGCCAGCTTCCAGGTGCTGCTGCCCGACGGCCCGGACGTGGCGCCGCCCGCCGGCCCGATGAGCCCGGTGACGGGGTAGCGGGATGCGTTCGGGCACGTGGCTGCCACTGTTCGACGAGCTCGCCGGCCCGGCGGCACCCTGAAGCGACCAGAGCAATACGGTGTCCTGGTCATAGCCCGCTCGATCGGCTTGCACCGATACTCGTTCTGGCAGCAGGAACCAGACACGAGCCGCACAAGGAGCAGCCCATGACCGCCTTTCCGCCCCTCACCCACGTCGCCCTCACCGTTCGCGACCTGTCCGTCAGCGTTCCCTGGTACGAGGCGCTGCTCGACGCAAAGGCCGTGCTCGACGAGGACACCGACCCCGACTTCCACCACACCGTGTACCTGCTGGGCAACGGCACGCTGCTCGGCCTGCACCAGCACACCAAGCCCGCGCCGGACGAGCCGTTCAGCGAGTTCAGGATTGGCCTCGACCACGTCTCCTTCGGCTGCGCCGACCGCGCCGAGCTGCAGAGGTGGGCCAGTCGGCTCGACGAGCTCGGCGTCGAGCACGGTGGCATCAAGGACGCGAGCTACGGCTCGGGCGTGTCCTTCCGCGACCCGGACGGCATCGCGCTCGAGTTCTTCGCCCCGCCCGCCTGATCAGTGCCGCGTGACGGTCACCCCGTCGAGGGCGGCGAGGTAGTCGGCACGCGCGAAGGCGCCGGCGAAGGGTGACTGCGCGTTCGCGGCGCCGGCCGCGACGCCGCGGCGCAGCGCCGTGACGGGATCGGCGCCCTCGACGTGGGCCGCGACGTAGGCCGCCAGGAACGCGTCGCCCGACCCGACGGGGCTGCTGGTGGGCACGTCCGGGGGTCGCGCGGAGGCGGCGCCGCCGGGGTGGGCGAGCACGGCCCCGTCGCGGCCGAGCGTGACGACCACCTGCGGGACGCCGCGGCCGCGCAGGTCCGTGGCCGCCGCCAGGGCGTCGTCGAGCGCGAGGATCCGGCGACCGAGGAGGGTCGCCGCCTCCTCCGCGTTGACCTTCACGGCGGCAGGTCGCGCCGCGACCGCCGCCGCGAGCGCGTCGTCGTGCGCGTCCACGAACACGGCCGCCCCGCCGCTCCGCAGGCGGGCGACGAGCGCGCCGTAGCGCTCGGCCGCGATCCCGGGAGGGAGCGACCCGCACAGGCAGACGGCGCCGGCCCGGGCCGCCTCCTCGACGACGGCGTCCTCGAAGGCGGACCACTCGGCGGCGCCGACGGCCGGGCCGGCCTCGTTGATGACGGTTGCCGTCCCGGTCTGCTGTGAGACGACGATCACGCACGTCCTGGTCTCCCCGCGGATCCGGGTCCAGCGCGCCTCGATCCCCTCGTCGACGGCGAGCGCGGCGGCGTGCTCGCCCGTGCGCCCGCCGGCCATCGCGACGGCGAGGGGCCGGTGCCCGAGGACGCGCAGGCTCCTGGCGACGTTGAAGCCCTTCCCGCCGGCGACCGCGAGGGTCTGGTCGGTCCGCAGCACCGCGGACGGCAGCAGCCTCGGCACGACCAGGGTCCGGTCGACGGAGGCGTTGGGCGTGACGCAGACGATCGTGGTCATCTTGTGTTGACTCTCGCTCATTTGGACTCGAAACTGATCAATTATGAGCTTCACCGCTGACGAGATCGGCAGCCAGCCGGTCACCTGGCGCCAGGCCGCCGACCGCGGCCGCGCCCTCGACCGCGGCACCTTCCTGCCCGGCCGCCGCCTCGCCGTGGTCGGCTGCGGCACCTCCTACCACATGGCCCAGGCGTTCGCGGCGCTGCGCGAGGCGAGGGGACTGGGGGAGGCGGACGCGGTCGTCGCCTCGGAGTGGCGGGCGACCCGCCGCTACGACGCGGTGGTGGCGCTGTCGCGCTCGGGGACCACCACCGAGGTGGTGCGCGTGCTCGAAGGGCTCGACGGTGACGTCCCATCGGTGGCGCTCTCGGCGGTGGCCGGCACGCCGGTCGTCCGGGCGGCCCGCGACGCCGTCCTGCTCGAGTTCGCCGACGAGCGGTCGATCGTGCAGACCCGCTTCGCCACCAGCGCCCTCGCGCTGTGGCGCGCCCACCTCGGCGACGACCTCGAATCGGTGGTCCAGGCGGCCGAGCGGGCGCTGCTCGCGCCGCTGCCCGCCGGCCCGGACGGCCTGGACCACGTCGTCTTCCTCGGCCAGGGCTGGACCGTCGGGCTGGCCGACGAGGCCGCCCTCAAGCTGCGCGAGGCCGCCGGCGCGCGGACCGAGTCGTACCCGGCCATGGAGTACCTGCACGGGCCGATCGCCGCCGCCGGTCCCGCGACGCTGGTCTGGGCGTTCGACGAGCTGCCGGCCCCCCTCGCCGGCGAGCTCCGCCGGGTGGGCGCGCCGCTCGTGCGGCCCAGCGCCGACCCGATGGCGAGCCTCGTCCTCGCCCAGCGCCTCGCCCTCGCCATGGCGGAGGCCCGCAACCTCGACCCCGACCACCCCCTCCACCTGACCCGCTCGGTCGTGCTCCCGGCCACTCCATCGTCGACGTAGTCGTCCAGACAACAGGGGAAGGTGCGCGATGCGACCAAGGAGAACCGTCGCGGCGGCCGTCCTGCTCGCCCTCGTCGCCGTCGCCGGCTGCTCCGGCGGCGGCAACCAGGACAAGGGGACCACGGCACCTGGCCAGCCGGCGAACGTCGTGGTGTGGCACGGCTACACCGACGCCGAGTTGAAGGCCATCAACCAGCTGACCGCGAAGTTCAACGCCAGCCAGCACAACGTCCACGTGACCCTGCAGAACCAGGGCAACAACGACTACGCGCTGCAGAAGGTGCTCACCGCGATGGCGGGCGGGAAGTACCCGGACGTCGCCTACCTGTACGGCTCCAACGCCGCCGAGATCGCCCGCAGCCGCAAGGTCGTCCGCCTCACCGACTGGGTCAACGGCAGCGGGATGAACTGGAACGACTTCTGGCCGGGCGAGCGGGCCGCCGCCACCGTGGACGGCCAGGTCGTCGGCGTGCCGGCGCTGGTCGACAACCTCGCCCTGGTCTACAACAAGAAGCTGTTCGACAAGGCGCACCTGTCCCACCCGACCGCGGACTGGACCTGGGACGACTTCCGCAGCGCCGCCAAGGCGCTCACCGACCAGAGCCGCAAGCAGTTCGGCTGGGCGTACGTCGCCGACGGCAGCGAGGACACCGTCTGGCGCTACGAGGCGATGCTCTGGCAGGCGGGCGGCGACCTGTTGACCCCGGACGGCCGCGCCGCCGCGTTCGACTCGCCCGCCGGGCTCAAGGCGCTCACCCTGCTGCACGACATGGCCACCGTGGACCACTCCGTCTACCTCGACAACGGCAACCAGAACTACCTCGCGCTGTTCGACGCGGGCAAGATCGGCATGCTGTGGACCGGGCCGTGGGACCTGAGCGACATCCGCGACCACAAGGTCGACTACGGCGTGCAGCTCCTGCCCGCCGACCAGAACCACCAGACGATCTCCGGCCCGGACAACTGGGTCGTGTTCGACAACGGCAAGGCGCGCGTCGACGGGGCCAAGCAGTTCCTCGCCTGGCTGATGGACCCCAAGCAGGTGCTGACCTGGTCGCTGGCCACGGGCGACCTGCCGGTGCGGGCGTCGGTGACCAAGCTGCCCGAGTACGCCCAGTTCGTCTCGCGCTACCCGGGCATCGGCACCTTCACCGACAACCTCGCCAACGCCCAGAAGGCGCGGCCGACGATCCCCAACTACGCGAAGGTCTCGGCGGCGCTCGGCCAGTCGGTGGTGTCGGTCCTGCTCGGCAAGGCGGCGCCGGACGCCGCCCTGAAGAGCGGCGCCGACCAGGTGTCGGGCATCGTGGGAGCGCCCTGACGTGGTGGCCGCGACCGGGCCGCGGCGCCGCGGCCCGCGTGCCGGCCAGCGTGAGCACCTGGCCGGCTGGGCCTTCGCGCTGCCGGCCACGGTGCTGATCGCCGTCTTCGGCCTGCTCCCGGTGGGCTGGTCGCTGGTGCTGTCGTTCCAGCACAACGACCTGCTCACCCCGCCTGCCTGGGTCGGCCTCGGCAACTACCGGGCGCTGGCCCACGACCCGCTGTTCCGCGGCGCGGTGCGGCACACGCTCGTCTACACCGTGCTGTTCGTGCCGATCTCGATCGTGGGCGCGCTGGGGATCGCGGTCGCGCTCAACCGCAGGGTCGGCCTCATCCGCCTCTACCGCACGGCGGTGTTCGTGCCGGTGGTGTTCTCCACCGTCGCCACCGCCATCACCTTCAACTGGCTGCTCGAGCCGAACTACGGCCTGGTCGACTACGGGCTCGAGAAGGTCGGGCTGCCGGCGCAGGGCTTCTTCCAGGACCCGAACCAGGCGCTGTACGCGATCGTGGCGATGACCGTGTGGGGCTGGCTCGGCTTCGACGTGATCATCTACCTCGCGGCCCTGCAGAGCGTCCCCAGGGAGCTGCTGGAGGCGGCCGCGATCGACGGCGCCGGCCGGTGGGTGACCTTCCGGCGCGTCGTCGTGCCGCTGCTCGGCCCGGCCACCCTGTTCCTGGTCGTCTGGTCGACCATCAGCGCGCTGCAGCTGTTCGACGAGGTGTACGTCGCCACCCGCGGCGGGCCGCTGCACGCCACCACCGTGGTCGTCTACTACCTGTTCGACCAGGCCTTCCACTTCTTCAGCGGCGGCTACGCCGCGGCCATCGCCTACACCCTGTTCGTCGCCATCCTGGCGCTCACCGGCCTGCAGCTGTGGATCGGGTCGCGGCGGGTCCACTACGGCTCCTCATGAGGCGGCGCCTGCCCTTCTCGCCGTGGCACCTGGTGCTGGCCCCCACCGCCGCCCTGATGCTGCTGCCGCTGGTCTGGGTGCTGATCACCTCGCTCCAGCGCCCCAGCGACGCGGTCGCGTTCCCGCCGGTGCTGCTGCCGCGCGCGCTGCACTGGCAGAACTACCCGGACGCGTGGCGGGCGGCGCCATTCGGGCGCTGGTTCCTCAACTCGACGGTGGTGGCGGTGGCCGCCGTGCTCGGCAACCTCACCGTCGGCGCGCTCGCCGGCTACGCCTTCGCCCGCATCCGGTTCCTCGGCCGGGGGGTGCTGTTCGTCGTCCTGCTCGCCACCCTGATGGTGCCGTTGCAGGTGCTGATCATCCCGACCTTCATCATCGTCCGCCTGCTCGGTCTGGTGGACACGCTGCCCGCCCTGATCGTGCCGAACCTGGTGACGCCGTTCAGCATCTTCCTGTTCCGCCAGTTCTTCCGCACCCTGCCGGTCGAGCTCGAGGACGCCGCCCGCATCGACGGCGCCTCCCGCCTGACCGTCCTGACCAGGGTGGTCGCGCCCCTGTCCACGCCGGTGCTCGCCACGGTGGCGGTGATCACGTTCCTGTGGACCTGGAACGACTTCCTCTGGCCGCTGATCGTGATCAGCTCCGACGCGCGCATGACCGTGCAGCTCGGGCTGGCGAGCTTCCAGGGCGCCCACACCACCCAGTGGACGCTGCTGATGGCCGGCACGGCGATGAGCCAGGTTCCCGTCCTGGCGCTGTTCTTCGCCTGCCAGCGCTGGTTCGTCCAGTCCGTGGCGCTGTCGGGGTTGAAGTAGCCGGGGCGGGTGGGGAGGATCCAGGGCCGATGGACGACCTCGACCTGCTCGTGCTCGGCGACTGCAACCCGGACCTGGTGGTCCGCGGCACGGACCTGCGTCCGCGCTTCGGCCAGGCGGAGCAGCTCGTCGACGAGGCGCGCCTGGTCGTCGGCGGCTCCGGGGCGATCATGGCCTGCGGGGCCGCCCGGCTCGGGCTGCGCACCGCCCTGGTCGGGGTGGTCGGCGACGACGCGCTCGGCCACTGGCTGCTCGACCAGCTCGGCCGCAGGGGCGTCGACGTCGGCGGCTGCGTGGTCGACCCGCGCCGGCCCACCGGCCTGACGGTGGTGCTGTCGGAGCCTGGCGACCGGGCGATCCTCACCGCGGTGGGCACGATCGCCGCGCTCCGGGTCGAGGACGTCGACCCGGAGCGGCTTCGCGCGGCCCGGCACCTGCACGTCAGCTCCTACTACCTGCAGAGCGCGCTCCGCCCCGGCCTCGCCGGCCTGTTCCGCGAGGCCAGGCGGGACGGCCGCAGCACCTCGCTCGACCCCAACTGGGACCCTTCCGGCGGCTGGGACGCCGGTCTCCACGCCCTGCTGCCGGATACCGACTGCCTGCTCCCCAACGGCGAGGAGGCCGTACGGATCGCCGCGGCCTCGCGGCGTCCGGAAGATCCGCACGCGGCCGCCGGGGCATCGGGGCGTCCGGGCGACCCCCACGCGGCCGCCGGGGCCGGCCCGGCCGCGGTCGAGGCGGCCGCCGCCGCGCTGGCGGCGGCGGGGCCGCTGGTGGCGGTGAAGCTCGGCGCCGACGGCGCCGTGGCCGCCGCGCCCGGCGGGCGCGGGCTGGTCCGGGTGCCGGTGCCGGGGGCGGCCACGGCGGCCGTGGCCGACACCACCGGCGCCGGGGACAGCTTCGACGCCGGCTTCCTGCTCGGCCACCTCGCGGGCTGGCCGCTCGCG
>DASUZB010000070.1:0-3818 GCA_036377075.1 Actinomycetes bacterium
GTCGTGCTGGTCGCCCCGGCGCGCCGCTGGCTCGGCGGTCGCTGGAAGCCGCAGCGGTGACGTGCGGCGCCTGCTGATCGTGTCGCTCTCGGCGACGCTGGGGGGCGCCGAGCGCAGCATGCTCCTGCTCGCCGGCCACCTCCGCGACCACGGCTGGGACGCCGTGCTCGCCTGCCCGCCGGGCGAGCTGGCCGGGCACGCCAGGGACGCGCGGGTCGCGGTCGAGGCGACGGCGTGGCGGCCCGTCCACGCCGTGAGCAGCCGCAGCGGAGGCCGCAAGGCCTACCCACCGGCGGCGCTCGCCGCCGCGGCCGCCGCGACCGCGGCGAACGCCGCCCGGACGGCCCTGCTGGCGCGGCGCGCGCGCGCCGACGCCGTCCTCTCCAACTCGCTGCACGCCCACCCGTTCGCCACCCTCGGCGGCCGCCTCGCCGGCCGCCGCGTGGTCTGGCACCTGCGGGACATCGTCGATCCCGGCGCCGGCCGGCGGCTGCTCGCCGGCGCGGCCCGGGGGGCGCACGGCGTCCTGGCGGTGAGCCGGGCGGTGGCCGCGACCGTGCCGCACCGGCGCACCCTGGTCCTGCACAACCCGGTGGCGACCGTCCGGGCGGTGCCGCGCCAGGTGCCGGGACGGGTGGTCGGCTTCGTGGGGCGGCTCGACCCGGAGAAGGGCCTGGAAGAGCTGATCCGGGCGGCCGAGCTGGTCGACGCGAGCTTCGTGGTCGCCGGCGAGCCGCGCTTCGCGCCCGCCGGCTACCGGCGGCGCCTCGAGGCGATGGCCGCCCGGCGGGCTCCCGGGCGCCTCCGCTTCGTGGGAGCGGTCGCCGATCCCGCGGAGGTCCTGCCCGGCTTCGCGGTCCTGGCCGTGCCGTCCCGGCGGGAGCCCTTCGGCCGGGTCGCGGCCGAGGCGCTCGCCTGCGGCGTCCCGGTGGTCGCGGCGGCGACCGGGGGCCTGCCCGAGGTCGTCAGGGACGGGGTGGACGGCCTGCTGTACCCGGCCGGGGACGCCGCCGCGCTCGCCGAGCGGCTGCGCCGCGTGCTCGACGACGGCGCGCTGCGCGCCAGCATGAGCGCGGCCGCCAGCGCGGGCGCCGCGCGGTTCCTACCGTCCCGGCACGCCCGCCAGGCGGCCGCGTTCCTCGACCGGGTCGTGGAGGCACCGGGCCGGCGCGGGCGCTGAGGCGCCGCGCCGCAGCGCGACCCCCTCGGCGACGTCGCGGACGATCGTCCCGGCCGTGCGCGCGATCGCGACCACGTCCAGCCACAGCGACCAGCGCTCGATGTAGAAGTTGTCGAAGCGGGCGCGGTCGTGCAGCGAGGTCCGGTCGCCGCGCAGGCCGTGGCACTGCGCCCAGCCGGTCATGCCGACCGCCACCCGGTGGCGGTCGGCGTAGCCGGGGATCTCGGCGGTGAACCGCTGCACGAAATGGGGGCGCTCGGGCCGCGGCCCGACCAGCGACATGTCCCCGCGCACCACGTTCCACAGCTGCGGCAGCTCGTCCAGGCTGGTCCGTCGCAGCCAGCGGCCGACGGCCGTCTGGTCCTCGGTCACCGCCGACCACGAGGAGGCGCCGTCGTGGCTCACCCGCATGCTGCGGAACTTGAGCAGCTCGAACTGCCTGCCGTACTGCCCGATGCGGCGCTGCCGGAAGATCACCGGGCCGGGCCCGCTGAGGCGGACGGCCACGGCGATCGCCGCCAGCAGCGGCCCCAGCAGCACCAGCAGGGACGCGCCGACGGCGACGTCGAGGAGCCGCTTCACCCGCCACGCGGTGGTGCGGACCGCCGGCCGGCGCACCCGCTGCAGGGGGATGCCCCAGACCTCGTCCGTGTCGGCGCCCTCGGACGCCAGGCCGAGGTGGCAGAGGCGGGGCACCACGTACGCCTCGGCGCCGCCCAGGACCGCGGCGCGGAGCATGCCGACCCAGTCCGCCTCGGAGCCCTCGGCCCGTCCGTCGGCGACGATCACGCAACGCACGTCGAGGTCGTCCAGCACCAGGTCGAGCTGGTCGACCCGGCCCAGCAGGGGCAGGGGCAGCGCGGCGCGCGCTTCGGCCGGCACCGAGTCGACGAACCCGACCGGGACCAGGCCGTACGCAGGGTGCTGGCGCAGGCGCCTGGCGACGTCGACCGCGACCGCTCCGGACCCGACGATCAGCGCGGGCTCCAGCAGGCGCCGCCGGCGCCGTGCGTGGCGCAGCGCGCCGTAGGACAGCAGGCGGGCACCCACCAGGACGGGGAGCGTGAGCGCCGCCTGGGCGGCCACCGAACCGTCGACCTGCAGCCACGCCCGCCCGGCGAGGACGGCCAGGACCGGAACCGACACCCGCCGTACGAGCACCGGGACCTGGTTGAGGGCGTGCAGGGCGATCCGGTTCTGGTAGCTCCCGGAGACGCCGAGGAGCAGCAGCACGAGGGCCCAGTAGCCGGCGACCCAGGGCGACCCCGATCCGGTGGCCAGCACGGTGGCGCCGGCGGCGGCGACGTCGAAGCCGGCCAGGACCAGCCGCGACGTCCGTGAGGCCGCGCCCGCGCGCGGGTGGTCGATCCGGTGAATCCTGGCGGGCGCGCCCACCGCGGGAGCCACCGAGAGGTGGCGCGCCCGGACGGGTGGATGCGGCCCGGTGGCGCCGCCAATCCTGCTGATGGACCGGTGCAGTTCCACGACGCAGCCCCCCCGGCTCGGCTCGTGGCACGACGAAATACGGCCTACCTGCTGCGTTGGTCGAATAGCGCCGTCAGCGGTAATCAGGTGCAACCAGAATTGCGCCGTCGATGGTTGGAGCCACGCGGAAATCCCGTCCGCCGCGACGACGCGACAAACGGCGGCACCTTAATGCAGGCGGGCGGCGCTGGCAAGCTACGACACGGGCGCGCTGCTTCCACCGATCGGTGAGAAATGCAGGCAGACGGGAACGCCCGTCTGCCCGCGCAATTGTGGAGGAAACTCCCGTGGTCGCGTTCGGCGACGCCCGCTAGCGCCGCAGGAACCTGGCGTTGGCAACGACCAGCCGGCCGTCGCCGAGGCGCGCGGCCACCGTCAGCGTGTGCCAGCCGGGGCGCACCCGGGTGGTGGCGAAGGCGAGCGCGTGCTGGGCGTCGCCGCCCACCAGGTCGAACGGCGCCGCACTGTCGATCCGCAGCGGCGGCCGCAGCCGCTTCGGGTCGTCGATGGAGAACGAGACGCGCTGGACCGACGCGCCGGCCGGGACGAACACGAAGGCCCGGGCCGGCACCGTCCGGTCGGCGAGCGGCTGGGCCGAGGTCCGGGTCGAGGTGGTGCTCAGCCGCGGCTTGACGTCGAGCGTGGAGGGTCCGAAGAGGCGCTTGAAGGTCGCCGACGCGGCCGGGAACGGGGTGGTGAATCCGTCGTAGGGAGAGAGCTGGTGGCCGCCGTCCCGCGCCATGTAGTCGAAGTAGGCGTGGAACTGGACGTGGTTGGCCGGGTTCTGGATGAACTGCCACATGTTGGAGACGAAATCCGGGTTGTCGCCGCCGCCGTGACCGTCCGCCCGGCTGGTGACGCCCCACTCGGAAATCGACAGTGCCTTGCCGTGGGCGGCGGCGAAGCGCTGCCAGTAGCGCAGGCCGTACGTGCCGTCGAGGATCTCCGACCACACCAGCGCCCGCCGGCGCCGCACCTCGTCGGCGCTCGCGTCCGTGGGGATCGGGTAGGTACCCGCCGTCCAGGACTGGTCGTAGACGTCGATGCCGACGCTGTCGACGTAGGCGTCGCCCGGCCAGGTCAGGTCGGTCCGGGTCGCCGACCATCCCGCGTTGGGGTTCCAGTTGAACTGCAGGGCGTGCCCGGGCACCGC
>DASUZB010000071.1:0-2188 GCA_036377075.1 Actinomycetes bacterium
GGCCAGCACGCCGGTGTACTTGGCGATCACCGGCTTGGCGGCGGCGTCGGTCACCGCGTCCAGGTAGCCCTGCACCCCGGCCCAGGCGTTCTCCCCGTACTTCATGAAGTACGGGGTCGGGTCGACGGTGCCAAGCGCCTCTCTGGCGCTGGCTTGGATGTCGGCGATGTAGGCCTGGTGCACGGCGACGTCATCGCGGGTGGCGAGCCGGCCGAGGTGCCCGCTGATGAAGTGCGTCCACGGGTAGCCCAGCGCGGTGGCCGAGGCCGCCATGTAGCCGGGCACGTCCTCGCTGAGGTTGAGGTTGTAGATCGGCACCCAGCCGGCGTTGACCACATCGATGAACATCAGGGTGTCGTGGCCGGGGAAGTGGATGTAGATGTTGTCCGGCGAGTGGTTGGGGCCGTGCCAGGCCAGTTCCACGCGCTCGTCCCCGACCTCGAGGGTGTAGCGGTCCTGGAAGGTGATCTCCGGTGTCGGCCGGGCCGGGTCGTCGTCGCGCAGCAGCAGCCGGCGGGTCTCCTCGTGCCCGACGCGGACCACGTCCCCGTCGAACAGCGAGGACGCGCCGGCGTGGTCGGCGTGGTGGTGCGAGTAGACCAGGTGGGTCACCGTGTTGCTCACGCCGTTGGCGGCGGCGATCTCGTCCACGGCGCGCTGCAGGTTGTGGCCGATGGAGGGGGGCGCGTCGAACAGCACGATGCCGTCGCGGGTGGTCAGGAACGCCGACTGGTACACGCCGTCGGTGACCCAGTACAGGTTCCGCTCCACCCTCCCGACGTGGTAGCCGTGGTCGTTGAGGGCCGGGCCGAGCGCGGACCGGGGAATCGGGGCGTAGTCGGGCAGGGCTGCGGCGCTGCTGGCGCCGGAGGCTGGTGAGGTCACGGTCTCTCCCTTGCGTCTCGGGCACGTCCCTGGCGGCCGTGCAAGTTCTCGACCATCTCAGGCTCGTTGCGAGCCAGGTGAGCAGTCGTCACTGCATCCTGGTGATTCGCGCCCCGGCCCTCAGCCGCCGTAGGCCGGCAGGATCGCTCCGCTCACCGGCGCGGCGGCGTCGCTGACCAGGAAGGCGATCACGGCGGCGATCGCTTCGGGCGCGACCGCCTTGGCCATCACCTCGGCCGGGAACGTGGCCCAGTTCGCCGGGGTGTCGAGCAGTTGTGGCGCGACCGCGTTCACCCGGATCCCGTGCGTGCGGAGCTCGATATCGAGGGTGCGGGTCAGGTGGACCAGGGCGGCCTTGCTCACGCTGTAGGCCGCCATGCCGCCGGCTGGCTCGAGTCCTGGGCGGGCGGCCACGTGCACGATGACACCGGAGCCCTGCTGCCGCATGTGCGGCGCGACCGCCTGGCTCAGCCACAGCGCCGGTCCCAGGTTGACGTCGATCATGAGCCGCAGCGTCTCAGGGGTCGTGGCGAGCGCATCCCCTGGCCGGAACGCACCGATGGTGTTCACCAGCACCGCAGGCGGCCCAACCTCGGCGGCGATCCGGTCGATGAGCTTCGCCGCCACGGCGGGGTCGGTGGTGTCGGCCACCTCGCGGCGGACACCGCTGGGGAGGTCACGCAGCCCCCGCTCGTTCCGGTCGACCGCCACCACCGAGCGGCCGCCAGCGGCCAGGGCCATCGCCGTCGCGCGGCCAAGCTCACCGCCCCCGCCGGCCACGATCGCCACCAGCGCGCTCATGACTTCTCCTTACCTAGCATTTCGATGGACCACCCTGGCCGCCGGGCAGGTGAGAGGTCATCACCAGATCCGGGTGATTCGCGCCGTTGACAGTGCGTACGCTGGCCTGATACCGAGACGGAATGCGTCGCCAGCGGTAGGGCGTCAGGCGCAGGCACCAAGGCGGGCATCTCAAGGTGGCTCCGGCAACTCCCCGGCTGGTCGACCGGGACGACCTCCTGGCCGCGCTGGACCGCGCGGCGGCGGGGAAGGTGACGATCCTTTCGGCTCCCGCCGGCAGCGGGAAGACGTCGCTGCTGCGCGCCTGGGCCGGCCGTCCGGGCCAGCCGCGCCGGCTCGCCGTCGTGCAGGTGCAGCGCGGCCAGCACGACGCCCAGCGGTTCTGGCTTGCCCTGCTGGACGCGGTCCGTCAGGCCTCCGGCACGACCAGCCGCGCGGAACCGTCGGCAGCGACGCCCGGCTTCAACGCGCCGGCGATGGCCGGCCGGGTGCTGTCGGAGCT
>DASUZB010000072.1:0-14155 GCA_036377075.1 Actinomycetes bacterium
CGGCGGCGGCCAGGCCGGCGGTCGAGATCACCAGCAGCACGTCCTCCTCCAGGCCGGCGTCGCCGGCGCGGACGCGCTCGCCGAGGGTCCAGACCACCCCGAGCAGCAGCACCGACACGACGGTGGCCGTCCAGAAGGCGACCTGCACGCGGCTTGGCATCGTGTCACCTTCCTCACATGCCGATGTGGGAGACGACCGGCTGCACCCAGGCGTAGACGATCAGCCCGATGATCCCGGCAACCACCACCCCCGCGGCGATGACGACCGGCAGGCGGCGGCGCGGGTGCCGCTCGGGGGAGCGGTCGACCAGCGGGACGACCAGCAGCGCCGCGAAGATCGCCAGGGTGGCCCAGAGGATCCCGGAGACCCCGATCCAGTCCTCGACCGGGTAGACCCACAGCAGCGGCCACGGTGGCTTGGTCACCTCGATGCCCTCGATCGGGGTGGGCCCGTGGGCGGGCGGCAGCAGCACCGCCAGCAGCGTCAGCACCCCGACCAGGACCAGCGCCAGCACGCCGAGCTCGGCGAGGTGCCGGGTGAACGGGCGGGTCGGCTCCGCGCCGGTGTCCTTGGCGGTGTCGCGGCGGAACGGGCTCGGCGCCATGCCGTGCCGCTTGACCAGCAGCAGGTGCGCCGCCACCGCGAGGGTGAACAGCGCCGGCAGGACGCTGATGTGGACGACGTACAGCCTGGTCAGCAGCGGGATGCCGCCGAAGGTCTCGGCGAACCAGAAGCCGAACTTGCCGAGCAGCTTGCCGACCTCGATGTTGTGCTCCAGCGCCTCGAGGGACTCCTGGTCCCACTTGAGCACCGAGCCGCTGAAGAACAGGCCCGCGGTGATCCCGGCCAGGGCGACGCCGATCACCCAGTTGCCCTCGCGGGGGCGCTTGAACGACGCCGAGGCGAACACCCGCAGCAGGTGCAGGCCGACCAGCACGATCATGGCCATCGCGCCCCAGTAGTGGAACGCGCGGACGAAGCCGCCGAGGGTGACGCCGGTGATGATGTGGCGGACGCTGTCGTGCGCGGCGTCGGGGGCCGGGTTGTAGTACTGGGTGAGGAAGATCCCGGTCGCGACCATCAGCACGAAGGTGATCAGCGACAGCCCGCCGAGCGAGTAGGCCAGGGTGTTGGCGTGGGCGGGCACCGGGTACTGCAGGCCCTTCAGGCCAAGGCGCTCGTCCAGCGCGTCCCACAGGCCCTGGCGGCGCGGCGCGGGCGGCTGGGCCACCGGGCGGTCGACGGTGGTGTCGCTCATCGGACCCTCCTGGTCAGCACGAGCCCCGCGAGGACCAGCAGCGCGCCGATGGCGAGCAGGCTGGCGCGGGTGGCGCCCTGCGGCCGGAGGCGGCCGACGGCGAGCTCGTGCGGGGCGGGGGCGGGGCAGGCCTTGAGCGGCTGCTTGCCGCGGATGCGCACCGGGTTGGTCACCGGCTCGCCCGGGCAGGAGCCGAGCGCCTGCTCCAGCAGCAGCTCGGTCCTTGCCATGTCGCCGGCCTCGAGGGCCTCCTTGGCCTGCTCGACCCGGTCGACGTCGACGCCCTCCTTGTCCTTGGCCTCGGTGGCGTCGTTGACCCGGTCGGCGGCGAGGTCGACCTGCTCGGGCTGGGTTCGGAGGACGGCGACGGCGACCTGCACCTGGGTGCGGGCGGGGACGGCCTCCTCGCCCTCGTGGGCGAGGGCGGGGCTGCCCGTCGCCACCAGCGCCAGCACCGCCAGCGTGACCGCGGCCGCCTGCCACGGTCCTCGTCGTGGTCTCTTCACGGGGCTTCTCCTGCCTGGATCGTCACGCGGTTGGCACGGATGATCCGGGGCCGTCGGGCCCTAAGCTACGGCCGTTGGTCCCGCCCGTCCCGGGCCGAACGGGCAGGGGATGCGAAACGGGCGGGGTCGGCGGCGAACTCGTCGCGGCAGGCGGCCGAGCAGAACCACCACAGCGCGCCGTCCAGTTGCAGGTGCGGGGTGTCGTGCTGCTCGACGGCCATGCCGCAGACCGGGTCGGTCGCCATGGTGGCCAGCTCCCGGAAGGTGCCGTCCTCGAGCCACAGGACCCGGTCGGCGATCTCCTTCAGGCGGGCGTCGTGGCTGACGACCACGACGCTGCGGCGGTCCTCGGTGGCGAGCTGGCGCAGCAGCCGGGCGACCTCGCGGCCGTGGGCGCTGTCGAGGTTGGCGGCGGGCTCGTCGGCCAGGACGAGCGGCGGGTCGTTGGCCAGCGCCCGGGCGATCGCGACGCGCTGCTTCTCCCCGCCGGAGAGCTGCTCGGGACGGAAGCCGACGCGGTGGCCCAGCCCCACGCGGTCCAGCAGCGCGCGGCCGCGCCGGCGGGCTATCGAGCCGGTGATCCCGGCGAGGTTGCAGGCCAGCTCGACGTTCTCGGCGGCGGTGAGCGCGCCGAGCAGGTTGAAGTCCTGGAAGACGAAGCCGAAGCGGTGGGCGCGCAGGGCGGGCAGCCGCCGCTCGGGCGCGCGGGCGACGTCGACGCCGTCGAGGAGGATGGACCCGGCGGTGGGCCGCAGCATCGCGCCGAGCATCAGCAGCAGGGTGGTCTTGCCGCTACCCGACGGGCCCATGACCAGGACCACCTCACCCGGGACCAGGTCGAGGTCGACGCCGCGGACGGCCGCGACCGCCAGCGCGCCTTCCCCGTAGGTCTTGGTGAGCCCGCGGACGCGGACCGTCCGGGCGGTGCTGGTGGTCATGATGGCCTCCTGAACGCGGTGGCGGGGTCGACGCGCAGCACCCGCCGCAAGGGCACGACCGCGGCCGCGGCGCCGACCAGCAGCGCGCCGAGCCCGGTCCGGGCGACGCCGGCGGGGGCGACCCAGATCGCCAGAGCCGGGTTGGCGCGACCGATGACGATGGCGAGCCCAAGCGCCAGCACGGTCGCCAGGGCCAGGGCGAGCGCGACCGACCAGGCGGCCTGGGCGGCGACCACGCCGGCGAGCCGGCCGGGCCGGGCGCCGAGCGCCTTGAGCACGCCGTACTCGCGGGTCTTGGCGAGGGTGAGGTTGAACAGGGTGAGCGCGACCACCGCCAGCGCGATCGCGAAGCCGATGCCGCTCATGATGCGCATCAGGCTGGCGCTCATATCGGTGACGATGCGCCGCTCGGAGGCGGCGAACTGCCGGCTGGTCTGCACCGTCGTCCCGGGCGGGATGGCCTCCAGCCGGGCGCGCAGCAGGCCGAGGTCGGTGCCGCGCCGCGCGCCGACCAGGACGTAGGCCTGCATCGGGCCGCGCAGGCGGGCGAGGTCGTCGGTGCGGACGAAGGCGGTGGTGTTGGCGATATTGGTCCCGCCGGTCGACAGGCCGGCCACGGTGAACGGCTCGCCCAGGACGCGGACGCGGTCGCCGAGGTGGACGCCGAGCTGGCGCGCGCCCTGCCGGTCGAGGACCGCCTCGCCGAGGCCGGGCGGGTGCCCGGCGGCCAGCTCGGCCGGGCCGCCACGGCCGGCGGCGACGTCGTAGCCGAGCACGTAGCTGACCGAACGGCCCTGGGGCGAGCTGACGATGCCGGTCGCGTAGCGGACCGGGGCGGCCCAGGCGACCCCGGGCACCTCACGGACGCGGTCGGCGACGTCCGGGCGCAGCACCGAGGTGGACATGTGCATCGTGCGCACGCCGAGCTGGGAGACGACCAGATCGGCGCCCGACCGGTCGACGTAGCCGGTGAGCTGGCGCATCGCGCCGGCGAAGACGCCGCCGAGGAGCAGCACCAGCAGCAGCGCCACGGCGACGCCCGCGGTGGCCAGGCCGGCGCGGCGCCGGTCGGCGAACAGGTTGCGGCGCGCCAGCGGCACCCGTCTAAGCGGCAGGTGGGCAGGTAGGGGCCTCATCGTGCACCTCGGTAGGCGGTGGCCGGGTCCAGCCGGGCCAGGCGGCGGGCGGGGATGGTGGCGGCGAGCAGCGCCATCACCAGCGCGGCGGCGACGGTCTGGGCGAGTAGCCCCGGCGTGACGACGACCTCGAACTGGGGCCGTGCCCGACCGAGCAGCCAGCGGCCGGCGGCGAACAGCAGCCCGCCGGCGCCGAGGCCGAGGCCCGCCAGGACCAGCGTCTGCCCGAGCGCCAGCGCGGCGAGGCGGCGGTTGCCGGCGCCGATCGCCTTGGCGATGCCGTAGTCGCGCTGGTGGTCGACGACCTGGGTGTAGACGACCAGCGCGACGATCAGGACCCCGGCCGAGAACGCGATCGCCACCATCAGCTCCAGCGGCGCGGCGAAGACCCGGGTGTGGAGCTCGCGGTTGCCGCGGCGCAGCTCGGCGGCGGCGACCACGTTCAGCCCGCGGGCCGCCAGGCGGTCCCGGACCGCCTGCGGGTCGCGCGTGCCGACCAGCAGCGCGCTGGTCCTGCCCGGCGCGCCGAGCAGCCGCTCCACGGCCCGGTGGGTGGCGAACACGTAGCTGGTCATGAAGCCGGCGTGGCGGGAGATGCCGACCACCCGAAGGCTGCGGTCGGCGACCGGGAGGCGGTCCCCGAGGCGCAGGTCGTGCCTGGCGGCGAGCACCTGGTCGATGGCGACCTCGTCGTCGGCAGCGGGGGAGCGGCCGCGCGCCAGCGCCCAGGCGCCGCCGGGGCGGCCGGGCACGGAGCCGACCAGCACGGCTGCGGCCTTGTGGTCGTGCAGCTCGAGGATGGCGTACAGACCCCAGGTGGGCGCCGCCCAGTCGACGCCCGGGGTGGCCCGGACCGCGGCGACGGTGGCGACGGGGAGCTCGGTGCCCTCGGCGAACAGGACGCGGGTGCCGGGCGGGAAGACCCACAGGGCCGCGCCGGTCGCGTCCTGGTACTGGGTGGTCTGCGCCTGGACGCCGGCCCACAGGCCGCCGAGCAGCAGGATCAGCATCAAGGCCAGGCCGATGCCGACCACGCCGGCGGCGAGCCGGCGGGGCTCGGCCAGCAGGTTACGCCGGGCCAGCGGCACGCGGCCCACTCCGATCCAGCCCATCTCGCCAACCTCCCGTGCGACCTTCCTCGGCGCCTCCGGCCTCATTGGAGTGTCTTACCCTAGGGGGGTATCTCATAGGGACGAACGCCCTGTACTCGGAGGGCCGTTCTACCTTTGGAGCACCTGGGGAGCGTGCCTGTAGCAAGGTCGCATATACCCCTACAGGGTAGGACTATCAGTCCCGTGCTGGCGGGGCATCCGGCCCTGCTCGCGGGCCGCCGAAGCGCGCACCGTGGTGGTGGAGGCGGCAGACCGCGGCCTCCGGACCGAGGAGGTCCGCGATGCGAACCGACGACGGCAAGCGTCCCTACGTGCTCGTGCTGGTCATCGCGGCGGTAACGGTGGTACTGGTCGCCGTGTTGGCCGCCTGGACCGCCTGGCTTGGCGGCGGCGCCTGGCCGCCGGTGCTGGCGCCGTTCGCGGCGGTGCTGGCCGCCCCCCTGGCCGTGCTGGCGTGGCTGCTGGCCGCCGAGGGCAGCGGCGACTGGTCCCAGCTCCCGAGCGGCACCGAGGATCAGGTCGCCCCGCACGTCGGCCGCGCGGCCGCGTGAACGCGGCGCGAGCGCCGACGAGCCGCGAGGCGCCTGGCAGGGCGTCACCCGGTCCCGGGTGACGCCCTGGGGAGCCTGATGACCATCCGGGCGCCGCGGCCGAGGCCGGTGCTCTCGGCCCACACCCGGCCGCCGTGCGCCTGGACGATCGCCCGGGTGATGGTCAGCCCGATTCCGCTGCCGCCCCCGTCGCCGCGGCGGGCCGGGTCGACCCGGAAGAAGCGCTCGAACACCCGACCGAGCAGCTCGGGCGGGATCCCTTCGCCGGTGTCGCTCACCGCCAGCTCGAGCTCCTGTCCCCGCTGCCTGGCGGTGACCTCGACCCGGCCGCCCGCCGGCGTGTGGCGCAGGGCGTTGCCGAGCAGGTTGGCGAGCACCTCGCCGACGCGGTCGGCGTCGGCGGCGACCGCGGGAAGGCGGTCCTCGACGTGCTCGTGGAGGGTGACCCCCTTGGCCGCGAAGGAGGGCTGGGCGGCCTGGACCGCCGCGGCCACCAGCTTGCCGGGCTCGACCGGGCCACGGCGCAGGTCCAGCTGCTCCTCGGCCCGCGAGACCGCGGTCAGGTCCTCCGCCAGCCGGCGGAGCCGGGCGACCTCGGCCTGGAGCACCGTCCACGCCTCCCGGTCGGCGGCCACCACCCCGTCGCGCAGCCCCTCCACGTAGCCTTCCAGGGTCGCCAGCGGGGTGCGCAGCTCGTGGGCGAGGTCGGCCAGCAGCTCCCGGCGGCGGAGCTCGGTCGACTCCAGCGCGTCGGCCATCCGGTTGAAGGCGCCGGCGAGGGTGGCCAGCTCGTCGCTGGCGGCGGGCACCGGGACCCGTGCCTCGTAGCTGCCCCGCCCGATGCGGTCGCTGGCGTCGGCGAGGTCCCGGACCGGCCGGGTGAGCTGCTGGGCCAGCAGCCAGCTCGCCGCCAGCGCGGTGGCCAGGGACGCCGCGGCCGCGATCGCGAGCGCGACCATCATGGCCTCCTGGAACCCCTGCCGCAGGTGGCCGGCCGCGCCGGGCGGCAGGACCGTGAACGCCTCCCTGACGTGGACGCGGAACAGGCCCGGCGCCACCCCCAGGGCCACCACCGCGAGCGTCACGCTGCCGGCCACGATCACCAGGAGCTGGGCGGCGAACAGGCGCACGGCCAGGCTCGACCGGGCCTGACGGGGGTTCACGCGCCGGTGCCCATGCGGTAGCCGACGCCGCGGACGGTCTGCACGAAGCGCGGGCTGCGGGGGTCGTCGCCGAGCTTGCGGCGCAGGTTGGCGACGTGGACCTCGACGAGGTGGTCGTCGCCGACCCACTCGGGCCCCCACACCCGCTCGAGCAGCCGCCGGCGGCTCCACACCAGCCGCGGGTGCTCGGACAGTGCGTCGAGCAGGTCGAACTCAAGGCGGGTCAGCTCGACCGCCTCGCCGCCGAGGCGGACCTCCCGGGCGGCGGGGTCGACCAGGAGGTCGCCGAAGCGCCGCGGGGGCGCCGGCTCCCCTAGGCCCGCACGCGGCCGCCGGCGCAACGCCCTGACACGCGCCATCAGCTCGCCGGGCGAGAACGGCTTGGTGACGTAGTCGTCGGCACCGGTCGACAGGCCCACGATCTTGTCGGTCTCCTCGGCCCTCGCGGTCAGCATCACCACGTAGGCGTCGCTGAAGGTGCGGATCCGCCGGCACGCCTCGATGCCGTCCAGGCCGGGGAGCATCAGGTCCAGCACGATCAGCTCGGGGTCGCGCTCGCGCGCCAGCTCGACCGCGCGCTCGCCGTCGCCGCAGGTGCTGACCTCGAACCCCTCGCGCTCCAGGTAGCTGGCCAGCAGCCGGGCAAGCGGCGCCTCGTCCTCGACCACGAGCGCGCGGGACGGGGCGGGCACGTGCCCGCCCCGTCCCGGCGGAGGGTCGGCCGGCATGCCGTCGCCCGGCGCCGCGGTCAGGAGCCCTCGCCGCGTGGCCAGGCCGGCTGGCGGCCGGACGAGCGCAGCGTGTCGAGCCGGCGGCGGTACTCCTCCTCGTCGATCTCCCCGGCCGCGAACCGCTCGGCCAGGATCCGCTCGGGGTCGGGCCGCTCGTGCCGCCCGTCCCCGGGCCGGCGGAACAGCGCCACGATCCCCCAGATCAACAGCCCCCAGAAGGCCACCATCGAGAACATCATCAGGAGCGCACCCCACCAGCTCCAGCCGTTCCATCCCCACATCATCGCGGAACACCTCGTTTCGGTCCCCAGTCGCCTCGGCTACCTGCCCCAGCGACCTGAGACCAGGCTACGGCGCCGAGGTCAAGCGCGGCTCCGGGGAGCCTCAAGATCCGCTCAAGTTCTCACCAGCGCGGCGAGCCCGGTTCCCCAGGCCGAGGCTGTTGGCCAACGGCCTGGCGGCGGCGACGAAGTCGTCGAGGAAGCCGAGCATCCCGCGCTCCGCATGGGGCTGGAGGGCGAGGATCGCGTGGGCGACGCTGGCGATGGCCGTCCGCGCCCCGGCGTCGCGGCGCGGGTAGCTGGAGACGGGGGTTGCGCCTGCGCAGCCGAGCCCGGGGAAGGCGGCGGCCTCACCGTCCAGGTCCGGCTCCACGCGGCACCAGAGCAACCCGATGCCGACGGCGCACGACCCGACTAGCCCTTCGGTCCGTGCCCTGCCCGGGCGAGGGCTTGCACGAGCTGGCGCGCGAACTCGGCGGGTTGGGCTACGAAGCCGACGTGGCCGCCGGGCAGCTCGACCAGGTCCCGGCCGAGCTCCTTGGCCAGTTCCACGCTGGCCTCGTAGGCTGGGCGGCCGCGCGATTCCCGCCCGGCCGCCGGGACGATCCGGTCGGCTCGTGCGACGAGGGCGTTGAGGTCGAGGTCGCCTGCGGGGTACTGACGCAGCTCGTGCTCGAACCAGTACGTGGCGTTGGCACGAACGTACCTGCTGTTCCTAGGGTCGGTCGCGTGGGCCATGGCCTGCCGGTCTGATGGTGTGAAGGCATGCTCGCGGAACCGCTTCAGCGCTGGCTCGATGCCGGACTGGCGGTAGAGGTCGTACAGCCTGGAGAAGAAGTCGAGCCACTGTTGCCCGTCGGGCAACAGGCGTACGGTCGGTGGCTCGAACGGGACGAGCGTGCGCACCACCGATGGGTGGTGGACGAGAACCTCCAAGGCTACGATGCCTCCGGAGCTGCTGCCGAAGACGGTCGCGGGCTTCTCGCCCAAGCGCTCGAGCAGGCGCCGGACGTCATCGGCGTCGGTCGCGAGCCGGCGGTCGTCGTCCTGGGGTCCGTCGAGTTGGCTCCGGGAGAAGCCGCGCCGGTCGTAGGTGACGACGGTGTAGTGCTCGGCCAGGTGGGCCGTCACCTTGCTGAAGCTGCCGGCTTCGCCACTGGCGCCAGGAACCATCAACAGGGGCGGGCCGCTGCCGTGAACCTCGTAATAGAGCCGGGCGCCGGGAACGTCGAGGATGCTCATTTGCCTCCTTGCATGCCGGCTCGAGGTCGGGCAGGACCCGCTACGGCTACGGCGATGGCCGCGACAGCGCGCGCTGCTGGTGCTGCTTGGCCAGCGCACGCTGCTGCTGCTTGCGCTGCCCGTACCGGGTCATGCCCCGCGGCTTGTACACCGCCAGCGCGGTGGCCACGAGCAGCAGCAGCAGCGCGAGGCCGGCGTGGAGCACGGGGGACGGGTCGCGCAGGGCTCTGGGATCGCCACTGGACGATGTCGTCGCCGCGGCGTCCGCCAGGTAGCCAAGTGTCTGCATGTACAGCAGCAGGACGATGCTGGCGGAGACGTTGATCAGCAGCTTGAACAGGACCCAGTAGTGCCGGAACAAGCCCCACGTGGTGCCCAGCGACTGGACCAGCCCGGTGAGCAGCGAGGCGACGCTCAGCGGAACGAGGACCAGCCAGCCGATCGGCTCCAACACGAGGTAGGCGCCACGCACCGTCGGCGCGTCCTGGCTCGCCAGGCCCACGACGCCGAGGCCCATGGAGGCGGCGACCGCGCCGAGCCAGCCGACCGAGCAGGTGACGTGCGCGGTGAGCACGAGCTTGCGCAGGCGCGGCGACATGGTCATCGCAGTCGCAGGTCGTGCGCGGTGACTGCGGCGGCCGGTGCGCGGCCACCACGGCCACCGGTGTGGCGACCAGGGCCGTGGTTGCCGCCGGTGAGCAACATGATGACGACCAGCAGGATCACGACGAGGGCGACGATCCCGAACACCTTCACCCAGCGTGGGGTGCCGCTGGTCGATCCTCGGTCAGGTCCTACGCCGGTGTCGCCCTTGGGGTCGCGGTAGGGGGGCGGGTCAGCCATTGGTTGTCCTCCTCCGAGTAGGCGGGCAGGGTCACGGCCATTCGAGTTTACTAGACACAATGTCTATATCCAATCTAACGTGTCCCGACATGAGCCGTCGCGTATACTCGGCTGGTGCCGAAGCTGTGGAACCAGACCATCGCGGCGCACCGCCGTGAGGTGCGCGCCGCGATCATGGACACCACCGCGGCGCTGGTGGCCCAGCACGGGCTACGGTCGGTGACGATGTCGCAGATCGCCGAAGAGACCGGCATCGGGCGCGCGACGCTGTACAAGTACTTCCCCGACGTGGAAGCGATCCTGCTCGCCTGGCACGAGCGCCAGGTCACCGGCCACCTCGAACAGCTCGCCGCGGTCCGGGACCAAGCCCGCGACGCCGCCGGGCGGCTCGAAGCCGTGCTGGAGGCCTACGCGCTGATCTCCCACGAGTCCCATGGCCACCGCGACACCGAGCTCGGGGCGTTCCTCCACCGCGACGAGCAGCTCGCCCCGGCGCAGCGGCAGCTCCGCGCCATGATGCGGGACCTGCTGGCCGAGGGCGCGAAGGCCGGCGACCTGCGCGGTGACGTCGCCCCCGACGAGCTCGCCAGCTACTGCCTCCACGCCCTCGCGGCCGCCAGCAGCCTGCCGTCCAAGGCCGCGGTCCGCCGCCTCGTCACGGTCACCCTGGCCGGGCTCCGCCCCCCGCGCTGACCGAGCACCTGGTCCGATGGCGGCTCGTCGAGGGTCCCTCGATCAGGTTGGTGAGCTCCCCGCCGTCGAGCAGGTCGAGCACGCTGGTACGCTCCCGGTCGCCCTCCTGAGAGCGGATCGCAGACAGCGCGTAGTATCTCCTTGGACCAGGCGGGACCGACAGCCAAATCCGCCACCCCGCTCGAGGGGTGCGCGAGGCAAGGTACGGAGCCCGGCCATGGTGTCGGTGGCGGTGACGAGGGTATGGGCATCGCAGGGGTCGTGCTGTTCACCCTGCTCCTGGCGGGAGCCGGGGTGGTGTTCATCGCCATCGCGGTCAACGACCGGGTCGACGGCCCCTCAGACGACACGTCGCGACGGCTGCCGACCCGCCGGGAGCACCCGCTCTACCACCTCCACATGAAGATCAGGTCGAGCGACAAGCCGCCGAGCGCTTCGCGCGCTTCGGAACCAGGCGTTGCCAAGCTCCCGAGGCGACGCTAGGTCCCCTGGCTGGGGGTGCCTTGGTGCGGCTTGGGCTACCTCGCTACGTACCCTTCTACTACTGCCTGCCACAGAAAGTCGTCTCGGCCGCCGTGGGCACCCTGACCAGCGGCATCACCTAACCAGCGCTGGCGGCCGGACCGGATGCGCAGGTCGCACCGACCAGATTCGAACCTGGTCAGTCTGCTTGGGTTGCGCCCTCCGCGGACGTGCGCGTTGGATTCCGGTCCGGGGAATTGGTCCGGTTGTCCGTGGCGAGGGCTGGTAGGCGCACGTGGACGGTGAGGCCGCCGTCGCGGCGGGGAACGGCGTGGACGTCGCCGCCGTGGACCTGGGCTACGGAGCGAACGATGGACAGGCCGAGTCCCGCCCCACGGTTGCCGCTCACGGCTGCGCGTCGCTCGGTGGAGGCGAGCCGGCGGAACGGCTCGAACAGGCTGGGGATCTCGTAGGTCGGCACCGTGGGGCCGGAGTTCTCGACGGTGAGCTGCGCGTTTCCATCCTCGAGGTCAGTGGTGACCGCCACCCATCCGCGTTCGGCGACGTTGTAGCGGATGGCGTTGTCGATGAGGTTCTGGGCGAGTCGCTCCAGCAGGGCCGGGTCGCCCGCGACGGGTGCCGTGGCGAGCGCGGTGCGGACCTCGACACCGGCTTGCTGGGCGGCGGCTTGGGACTCGGTGACGATGCGCCGGAGTACCTCGGCGAGGTCGACCGGGCTGTGCGTGCTGAGGCGTTCTTCGCTGCTGGCAAGGGTGAGTAGGCCGTCGATGAGGCGTTCGTGGCGTTGGTTGACGGCGAGCAGGTTGGTGCCGAGCTGACGCAGCGACTCGCCGGCTCGCGGGTCGTCGAGGGCGACCTCGATGAGGGTGCGGTTGATGGTCAGCGGGGTGCGCAGCTCGTGGGAGGCGTTGGCGACGAAGCGGCGTTGGCTGTCGAAGGCGCGGTCGAGCCGCTCCAGCATGGCGTCGAAGGTGTCGGCGAGGTCCTTGATCTCGTCCTGGGGCCCGTCGAGGGCGATGCGCTCGTGGAGGCTTCGGTCGGCGACCCGGCGGGCGGTGGCGGCGATGTCCTGCAGCGGTCGGAGTGCCTGCCCGGCCAGCAGCCAGCCGAACCCTCCGGCGGCGACGCCGATGACCCCGAGGGCCACCAGCGAGGCGATGAGCATCGCGCGCAGGGTGTCGTCGCGGTCCCGTTGGGACTGGGTTCGGAGCTGGTTGGCAAGGTCGGGTGGCACCTCGTGCGACCGCAGTTGCTCGGTCGACGCCCCGCGTCCGCTCAGCTGGTGGCCGAGCGACTGCCCGAGGTAGAGGTACATGAAGGCCACGAGGATCGCGCCGGCGAGGAAGAACGCCCCGGCGTACAGCAGCGTGAGCCGGACCCGGATCGTGGACCGCCACCAGCGCTTCATGGGATGCGGTACCCGGCGCCGGGGACGGTCTCGATGACCGGTGGTTGGCCGAGCTTGCGGCGCAGCATCATGACGGTGAACCGGACGACGCCGGTGAACGGGTCGACGTGCTCGTCCCAGGCCTTCTCCAGCAGCTGTTCGGCGGACACCGCGCCGCCGTCGGCGCGCAGCAGCTCGGCGAGCACGGCGAACTCCTTGCGGGACAGCGGAACGTGCTCGCCGTCGCGGGTGACGGCACGGAGGTGGGGATCCAGCCGGATGCCGGCGCGTTCGAGCGCGGGGGGCGCGGCGGGCCGCGCCCTGCGCGCCAGCGCCTGGATCCGGGCGGTGAGCTCGGCGAACGCGAACGGCTTGGTCAGGTAGTCGTCGGCGCCGAGCCCAAGACCGGCGACGCGTTCCTTCACCGCGGTGGCGGCGGTGAGCATGAGGATCCGGGTCTCGTTGCCGGATTCGACCAGCGTGCGGCACACGTCGTCTCCGGACACGACCGGCAGGTCGCGGTCGAGCACGATCACGTCGTAGTCGTTGACCGCCAGCCGCTCGAGCGCCTGGTCACCGTCGTAGGCCACGTCGACGGCCATCGCGTGCTTGCGCAGACCCGCACTGATCGTGTCGGCGAGCAGCCGTTCGTCTTCCACCACCAGAACCCGCATCTGCCCATCATGCCGCGGTCGGGCGTTAGGGCGGTGTTAGGGAATCCCTCGCGCCGCCCTAACGGCCCGTCGGGTGAACTGGTGCGCATGACAACCCACGCTCCACAGGAAGGACGCGCATGACCGCAAGGCGGCAGGCTCGACGTTTGGTGCTGGCGCTGCTGGTGGTGCCGCTGCTGGTGCTGGCCGGGTGCGCACAGGACAACCGAAGCGGCGTCACCCCGGTCGACAAGGCGGAGGCGGCCCGGGCGTACGCGCAGTGCATCCGGGACAACGGCGTACCCGACTTTCCCGACCCTGACGCCAACGGGGAGCTACGCGGCCCTGCCCACGAGAAGCAAAACGACCCGAAATTCCAAGCCGCGCAGGAGAAGTGCCGCAACCTGGCCCCGGGCGGCGAACACCAGAAATCGGACCCGGCCACGGTGGAGCAGATGCGCAAGTTCTCGCAGTGCATGCGCGACAACGGCCTGCCCGACTTCCCCGACCCGGACGCCAACGGGCAGTTGCGCGGCGCCGGCCACGAGCAGCAGGACACCCCGACGTACCGAGCCGCGATGGAGGCCTGCCGCCAGAAGCTGCCGGGGGGAGGCAACCATCAATGAGGCGCAAGCTCCTGATCACCGGCGTCGCGGTGGTGCTCCTCGGTGGCGCGGTCGCCGGGCT
This sequence comes from Actinomycetes bacterium, assembly GCA_036377075.1. Classification (GTDB taxonomy): domain Bacteria; phylum Actinomycetota; class CALGFH01; order CALGFH01; family CALGFH01; genus DASUZB01. The sequence continues at coordinate 13,666 of DASUZB010000072.1, forward strand.
GGTGGTCGCTCGGGGATCGGCCGCCAAGGAACCAGCGGCCAACCCCGGGCTGCCGCCCGCCACCGTGAAGGTCACCAGGACCACGCTGGTGGAAACCAAGAAGGTGTCGGGCACGCTCGGCCACGGCGACGCGGTGCCGGTCGGCGCGGCCCAGGCCGGGACGCTCACCTGGATCGCGCCGGAGGGCTCCACGGTCAAGCGGGGCGAGCCGCTGTTCAAGGTCGACGAGCGGCCGGTCGTCGTGCTCTACGGGTCGCTGCCGCTGTATCGGACGCTGCGTGAAGGCGTGAAGGGCCTCGATGTCCGCGAGCTCGAGCGCAACCTCGCCCGTCTTGGCTACGGCGGATTGACCGTCGGTGACGCCTACACCGCTGCCACCGCCGCGCTGGTGCGCGGCTGGCAAGCCGACCTCGGTCGGCCCCAGACCGGAACCGTCGACCCGGGCCAGGTGGTGTTCAAGCCAGAGCCGGTGCGAATTGCCGAGCGCGCG
>DASUZB010000073.1:0-10362 GCA_036377075.1 Actinomycetes bacterium
TGTCACAGTTTGCGTATGCCGCTATGGCTAATCCTCTGAGCGGTACAGCTGCGTTGAGCACCAACGCATGGGCTTGCGACGTGGAGACGAAACTGACTGCCTCAACCATGCCCGTGCGAAGGCGTTGCTCTGGGCGACCCACCTCATCGGCCAGCCCGTTGAGGACACCAGATTGCTCTAACACTCCACCTTAGATACAGTCCGCTACGGATAGCATCCTGCGACCCAAGGAGGGCGCGTGATCACCAACCTCAACACTGTCTCGCTCTACGTGGAGGACCAGGAGCGGGCGCTGGACTTCTACGTGAACAAGCTCGGGTTCGAGAAGCGGACGGACGCCGAGATGGGGCCAGGCATGCGCTGGATCGAGGTCGCGCCCGAGGGGGCGCGGACGGGGTTCGTGCTGGCGGACGCGAAGCAGTTCGAGAAGGCGGACCGGGTGGGCTCCTCGGCGGACGTCACCCTCCACTGTGACGACCTGCAGGGCACCTATGAGAAGCTGCGGGGCGAGGGCGTCGAGGTGACCGAGCCGGTCACCGAGCCGTGGGGCTCGTACGTCCAGGTGACCGACCCGGACGGGCACCAGTTCGTGATCAGCGGCGCGTAGGCCCTCGCGCGTAAGGAGGCGGCGTCACCCGAGGTGAGCGGCGAGGCAGCTGACCAGCAGGCCCGGGCGGCGGTGACGCCCGCCGTCTTCGCGTTGCTGCTGGCGCTCGTCGACGGGGACCGGCACGGGTACGCGCTGATGCGCGACGTGGAGGAGCTGACCGGCGGCGCGGTGCGCATGGGGCCGGGCACCCTGTACCGGTCGCTGCAGCGCATGCGGGTCGACGGCCTGGTGGAGGAGCTCGCCGGCGCGATCGACGACGAGCTGTCGGACCGGCGCGCGGAGCGGCGCCGGGTCTACCGGCTGACGGCGGCGGGCAGGCACGCCCTCGAGGACGAGGCGCGGCGGCTCGCCCGGCTGGTCGACGCGGCGGAGGGCAAGGGCGTGCTGGGCCGCGCGGCGGCGCGCGGCCGGCCTGGGCCTCCGGATCCGTCCCCGTGAGCGGGTCGCCCGTCCCGGAGGAGTTCTCCGGCCTCACGCCGCAGCTGGTGGTGCGCGACGCGGCGGCCGCGGTGGCCTTCTACGGCGAGGCGTTCGGCGCCGACGAGCTGCTCCGCGTCCACGGCCCCGACGGGCGGGTGATGCACTGCGAGCTGCTGGTGGCCGGCAGCCGCCTGCTGCTGCACGACGAGTACCCGGAGTCCCGCCTGACCGGGCCGCCGGACGGCGGCAACTCGGTGGTCCTGCACCTGTACGTCCCCGACGTGGACGCGAGCTTCGCCCGCGCGGTGCGGGCCGGCGCCGAGCCAGTCATGGAGCCGGACGACGCGTTCTGGGGCGACCGCTACGCGGTGGTCCGCGACCCGTTCGGGCACCGCTGGTCGCTGGCGAGCCGGCGCGAGGACCTCTCTCCCGACGAGCTGGGCCGCCGGGCGCGGCAGTGGGCGGCCGGCCAGCCGGACCCGTCGGGCAACTGAGGCGGCGGGCCGGCCCGCCAGCGGGTGGTCAGGTGGCGCGCTGGTCGAGGTGGCGCTCGACCCACTGGCCGAGGTCGTTGCGCTGGATGGCGGCGGCCATCAGGTCGGGGAAGGCGTCGGGGGTGCAGGCGAAGGCGGGGACGCCGAGGGCGGCGAGGGCGGCGGCGTTGTCGCGGTCGTAGTAGGGCGCGCCCTCGTCGGACAGGGCGAGCAGCGCCACCACCTGCACGCCGGCCGCCTTCATGGCGGCGACCCGGCGCAGCATCTCCTCGCGGACGCCGCCCTCCAGCAGGTCGCTGATCAGCACGAAGATGGTGTCGTTGGGTCGGCCGATCAGGCCCTGGCAGTAGGCGACGGCGCGGTTGATGTCGGTGCCGCCGCCGAGCTGGGTGCCGAACAGCAGCTCGACCGGGTCGCTGAGCTGCTCGGTGAGGTCGACCACCGCGGTGTCGAACACCACCAGCGAGGTGCGCAGCGAGCGCATCGAGGCGAGCACCGCGGCGAAGACGCTCGAGTAGACCACCGAGGCGGCCATCGAGCTGCTCTGGTCGATGCAGAGCACCACCTCGCGCTGCACCGCCTGCTGGCGGCGGGCGTAGCCGACCAACCGCTCGGGCACGACCGTGCGCCGCTCGGGCAGGTAGTGGCGCAGGTTGGCGCGGATGGTGCGGTGCCAGTCGATGTCGGCGTGGCGCCGCGGCCGGTTCACCCTCGCGGCCCGGTTGAGCGCGCCGGTGAGGGCCGTGCGGGTGCGCTGCGCCAGCCTGCGCTCGAGCTCCTCGACCACCTTGCGGACCACCGAGCGGGCGGACTCCCTGGTCTTGGCCGGCATCACCCGGTTGAGCGAGAGCAGCGTGCCGACCAGGTGCACGTCGGGCTCGACCGCCTCGAGCATCTCCGGCTCCAGCAGCAGCCGGGTGAGGTCGAGCCGCTCGATGGCGTCCTTCTGCATCACCTGGACCACGGTGGAGGGGAAGAACGTGCGGATGTCGCCGAGCCAGCGGGCCACCCGCGGCGCCGAGGCGCCGAGGCCGGCGCCGCGCCCGCCGTCCCTGCCGCCGGCGCCGCGCCCGCCGTCGCCGCCGTCGCTGTCGTACAGCGCCGCCAGGGCGGCGTCGACGCGGGCGTCGTCGCCGGCGAGCCCCACCCCGGTGCCGTCGTCGCCGCCGCCGAGCGCCAGCCGCCAGCGGCGCAGCCGCTCGTCGCTCATGAGCGGGCCCCTTCCTCGCCTGCGGTCGCGGCCGCCCGCCTGGGACCTCGGGGGACCCGCAGCCACCCGCGCTCAGCGCTCACGGCCGGCCACCTCCGGTTCGGGCTGGTCCGCCGCGACGGCCGACGGACCCGCGGGCGCGCCGGCCGGGGCCGGCAGCAGGCCGAGGATCTGGGCCACCGTCTGGACGGCCGGCGCGGCGCGGGCCAGGTCGAGCGCGCCGTCGCCGGGCGCGGCCTCGGCACGCCCGCCGCTGCCGAGGCGGCGGACCTGCTCGCCGATGGCACGGCGCTCGGGGGCGGCGAAGGCGCCGAAGGTGCGGCGCAGCAACGGCAGCACGTCCTGGAAGCTGTCGCCGGGCAGGGCGGTGATCCACCCGTCGACCAGGCGCAGCAGGCCCTGGTCGTGGACCAGCAGCAGGCCGCCGCCGGCGAGGAACCCCTCGATCCAGGCCGCGGCGTGCGCCGCCGGCGTCCCCACCGAGGTGGCGCGGCTCATCCGCGGCGCGACCTCGGCGTCGGCGAGCCGGCCCGCGTCGAGCAGCAGCCGGGTCAGGCGGCCGTCGACCAGGCCGTGGAGGTCGTCGCGGTCGGCGACGGCGGCGAGGGTCGCCTCCCAGCGGCCGCGCAGCTCGGGGTCGGCCAGCAGGCTGATGGCGGCGTCGAACGCGTCGACGTGGCCGAGCAGGTCGCGCGCGGCGTCGTCGTCCAGCCCGGTGACCGCCGGCGGCAGGCCGGCGCTGACGCGGGCGACGATCTCGTCGACCACGACGCGCAGCGCACCCACGTCGGTGCCGCGCACGTCGCCGTAGCGGCAGGCGCGCGCGAGCGGCGGCAGGGCCGCCATCAGGTGGGTGACGTCGGCGACGAGCGCGGCCCGCCCGGCGAGCGCGGCGGTGACCTCGCCGAGGGCGTCGGGGAGGTCGGCGAGCAGGCAGCGCTCCGCGAGCGCGGTGAGGTCGGCGAGGGTGCCGTCCTCGGCGGCGAGGGCACGGGCGCGGGCGGTCGCGGCGGCGGGCACGGTGGTGCCCCAGGCGCTCGCCTCGATCAGGGCCACGTCGAGCTCGGGCCGCCAGGCGAGCGCCCACAGCTCGTGGAAGGTGCCCCTGCCGCGGCGCTCGGGGCGCGGCTCGCCCCAGGCGACGCCGAGCAGCCGCAGGCGGTGCAGCAGCCGGCTGCGCGCGAGGTCGTTCGGCTTGCGCAGGTCGAGGTCGTGCTCGCGCTCCAGGGCCGCCGGGGGCAGCTTCAGGCGGCGCTGCGCGGCGTGCAGGTCGCGCTGCAGCGGCACCATCGGCGTCGCCGCCGGCACGCGCCCGAGGCGCTCCCCCACCACCAGGCGGCGCTGCACCAGCTCGACCGGCAGCTCGGCGCCCTCGCAGAGCACCGCGCGGGTGGCCTCGGTGACCTCGGCGAGGCCGCCGAGCGGGCGGCCGCGCACGGCGGCGAGCGCCTCGACCAGGCGGACGGCCTCGATGACGTGCGCCGAGGAGACGGGGAGGTCCTGCTCGCGCAGGACCGCGGCGGCCTGGGTGAGCCAGCGCTCGACCGGCCGGTCCGGCGCGGTGAACAGGTGGTGGTACCAGCCGGGCGAGGTGACGCCGGCGCCGTAGCCGGTCCAGGAGGCGAGCCGGCCGTGCGTCCACGGCACCCAGGTCGCGGCGACCTTGACCTTGGGCAGGCCGCGCAGCGCGCGGTCGTCGGCGGTGGCGGGCGGCAGCTCGGCGAGGGCCGGCACGTGCCAGGCGCCGCAGACCACCGCGACCCGCTCGTGGCCCTGCTTGAGCGTGGCGCGCAGGACCTTGCGCATGTGCGCCTCGCGGCGGGCCTCCCTGGCCGCCTCGCGCGGCGGCAGCGCCGGCGCGTGGGCGCGCAGGGTCGCCATCGCCTCGGCGATCGCCGCGAACGGCGACGGCCCGCCGACGCGGTGCTCGACCACGTCGTCCCACCAGCGCTCGGCGTCGTCGTAGCCGGCGGCGGCGGCCAGCCAGCCGAGCGGGTCGATGCGCACCTCGGCGGCCTGGTCACGCCCGGCGCCGCGGTCGGGCGGGTCGGCACCGTCGCCAGGCTGCTCGCGGTCGTCGCCCGACCGGTCGGCACCGTCCCCGGGCGGCTCGCCTTCGCCGGGCCGCTCGCCGCCGTCTTCGTCACCCTCCTCGGCGAGGCTGTAGGCGGCCGGGAGGTCGCAGAAGCGCACCGGCACGCCCGCGTCGAGCGCGTAGCGGATCGCCTGCCACTCCGGCGAGAACACCGCGAACGGCCAGAACGCCGAGCGGGACGGCTCCCCCGCCACGTAGGCGAGCAGGGCGACCGGCGGCTCCATGCCGGCGTCGGCGGCCAGCGGCAGCAGCTCGTCGGCCTCCGGCGGCCCCTCGACCAGCACCACGTCGGGCCGCAGGTCGGCGAGGGCGGCCCTGACCGCCCTGGCCGAGCCCGGCCCGTGGTGGCGGACGCCGAGCAGGGTGACGGTCACACGGAGGCCTCGCGGCAGGCGCGGTAGAAGTCGCGCCAGTCCTTGCGCTCGCGCACCACCGCCTCGAGGTACTCCTGCCAGACGACCCGGTCGGAGACGGGGTCCTGGACCACCGCGCCGACGATGCCGGCGGCCACGTCGGCGGGGCGCAGCACGCCGTCGCCGAAGTGGGCGGCCAGCGCCACGCCGTGGGTGACCACCGAGATGACCTCGGCGGTGCTGAGGGTCGCGCTCGGCGACTTGACCTTGGTGCGCCCGTCGGCGGTGACGCCCTCGCGCAGCTCCCGGAAGACGGTCACGACCCGGCGGATCTCGTCGAGCCCCGGCGGCGCCTCGGGCAGCTCGAGGCTGCGCCCGATCTGGCCGACCCGGCGGGTGACGATCTCGACCTCCTCGTCGGCCGATGCCGGCACCGGCAGCACCACCGTGTTGAAGCGCCGGCGCAGCGCGCTGGACAGCTCGTTCACGCCGCGGTCGCGGTCGTTGGCGGTGGCGATGACGTTGAAGCCCTTGCTCGCCTGGACCTCATCGCCCAGCTCGGGGATGGGCAGGGTCTTCTCCGACAGGATGGTGATCAGCGCGTCCTGCACGTCGGAGGGCATGCGGGTGAGCTCCTCCACCCGCACCAGGCTGCCGTGCGCCATCGCGTGCATCACCGGGCTGGGGACGAGCGCCGCCCGCGACGGGCCGTCGGCGAGCAGGCGCGCGTAGTTCCAGCCGTAGCGGATCGCCTCCTCCGGCGTGCCGGCGGTGCCCTGGACCAGCAGGGTGGAGTCGCCGGAGACGGCGGCGGCGAGGTGCTCGGAGAGCCACGTCTTGGCCGTGCCCGGCACGCCGAGCAGCAGCAGGGCGCGGTCGGTCGCCAGGGTGGCGACGGCCACCTCGACGATGCGGCGGGCGCCGACGTACTTGGGGGAGATGGGCACGCCGCCGGGCAGGGTGCCGCCGAGCAGGTAGGTGGTGACGGCCCAGGGCGACAGCTTCCAGCCGGGCGGCCGGGGGCGGTCGTCGTGCTCGGCGAGGGCGGCCAGCTCGTCGGCGTGCTGCTGCTCGGCGTGTGGGCGCAGGACGCGCTCGGTCGCGGCGGTCTCGGTCACTGCAGCTCCTTCAGCATGTCGTGGCGGAAGCGCAGGGTGGTGGCGAGGTGCTCGCCGACGGTGCGGGGCAGCCTCGGCAGCAGCTCGCCGGCTTTCGGGTGGAGGTCGGGCGCCAGGCGCAGGGCGGCGAGCCGGCAGACGCGGCCGAGCTGCCAGTCGTCCTTGCCCGCCTTGCGGATCCGGGTGAGCACCGCCTCGGCGAGCTCGCCGCTCCACGGCCCCGGCAGGTCGGCGAGCAGCGCGCCCAGCTCGGCGAAGGGGGCCTCGTGGACCAGGCGGGCGGCGTGCGCCGAGCGCCGCGCCGGCGGGAGCACGGCCAGCAGCTCCCGGGACGGCTCCGCGGCGAGCAGGGCGACGGCCCAGTCGGGGTCGCGCTGCAGCAGCGCGGCGCGCACCCAGCCGGCCCGCACCACCGGCCCCCACTCGTCCGGCTTGAGCCGCAGGATCTCCGCCGGGCTGTCGCCGAGGCGGCCGACCCAGCTCGCCAGCGGCGTGCGTGCCAGGAGCTGCTCCAGCCACCAGGCCCGCTCGCCGGTCCCCTTGGGCGGGCGGCGGCGCACGCCGTCGCGCTGCATCTCCTGGTCGCAGGCTGACGGCGGCTCGGCCACCAGGCGCTGGCCGCGCAGGCGCCGCTCGACGCGCAGGCAGGCATGGGCGCGGTCGGCCAGGCGGCGCCCGAGCGCCGAGCCGGGCAGCAGCGCCAGCAGGTCGGCGGCGAGCTCGCGGACCGCGCTGGCGCGGTCGTCGAGGGCGGCCTCGAGGAACGGCTCGTCGGCCGCTGACAGGCCGTCCTCGAGGACGGCGACGAGGGCCGCGCGGTCGGCGGCGGTCTCCTTGCTCCACGAGGCGGCGAGCAGCTCGCGGGCGCCGGCCGGGTCGTCGCGGCGCAGCCGCGCGAGGTGGTCGCGGCGCTGTAGCGCGGTGCCGAGCTCCCAGGCCTCCGGGTCGGGCTCGTCGCCCAGGTCGCTCTCGGCCAGCAGGTACGCCCACTCGGGGTTGAGCTCCGCGAGCCAGCGGCCGCGGCGGCCGGCGACCGCGGCGATGGCCGCCCGCAGCGAGCGGTCGCGGCGGCCGAACCCGAGCAGGTCGGGCAGCAGGTCCGCCGGCGCCCTGACGCCGCGCGCCGCGGCGGCGTCGAGCCACTCGGGCAGCACCTCGTGGTGGTCGCCGGCCAGCAGGCGGGCCAGCCGCCTGGTCGCGGCGGGGCGCGCCGGCGGCGTGCGCTCGTCCGGCGCCGCCGGCAGCGGCGCCGCACGCCCCGCCACCAGGCCGGCGCGGCGCTGCACGGCCAGCAGCGCCGCGCGGTCGAGCAGCAGCGCGGCGGGGTCCTCGGCCCCCTGCGGCGGCGCGGCCGCCTCGGCGCCGGCGACCGTGACCTCGGGCACCGGGCGCCGCTCGGTGCCGACCAGCGCGGTGGAGACCAGCTCGTCCCAGACGGTCACAGCGACACCACCCGCCCGTCGGCGTCCCAGGCGGTGAGCGGCAGCAGCCCCAGCGGCGACCACTCCCCCGCCAGCGTCACCGGGTGGCCGCCGGACATTGCCGCCAGGCGCCACGGCTCGCCGGCGCCCGGGTGCAGCGGCACGGCGTCGCCGGCCGGGTCGACCAGCGCCCAGCCACCGGGGCCGGTCGGCGGCGAGCCGGCGCCGGCGAGCACCACGCCGGCCAGCAGCGCCGGCCAGGCGTCGAGCCAGGGGTCGGACGCGAGCGCCTCCGCGTACGCCTGCAGCAGGGCGGCGACGGTGCCGCCGGGCGGGACGACCCCGGCGGCGGCGCCGCCGTGGCGCCGCGCGACCAGCGCGCGCAGCGCCAGCGCGCCGGGGTAGAAGGCCAGCTCGGCGTCGACGGTCGTGCCCACCGCCAGGGAGGCGTCGAGCGGCTGCCCGGGCGCGCCGAAGGAGAGCACCAGCGCGAGGCGGCCCCGGTCGCGGCCGCGGAGCCACACCCGCCGGACGGTGAGGCGGTCCTCGACGGTGTCGCGCTGGCCGATGACGTCCCAGTCGTCGCGCACGGCGGGGCCGGCGAGCACCTCGTCGCGGGCGACGGTGAAGCCGATCCGGGAGCGGACCGTCTGGCGCAGCGGCTCGGGCAGCTCGGCCGACCGCTGCGCCGCCACCACCAGGAGGCGGAGCAGGGCGTACTCCTCGAGCAGCCGGGCCGGCCAGCCGTCGCCGGAGCGGGGCACGGCGGCGAGCCGGCGCAGCACCGTCGCCGGGGCGGGCGCCTGCGCGTCGACCAGGCGGGCGGCGGCCGTCTCCCAGTGCCCGTAGCCGGCGCGGTGCGCCTCGGCGAGGCCGTGGCGCACCTGGTCCCGCAGCCAGCGGTCGAGCTCCTCGACGCCGGCGGCGACGCGGCGCTCCCGCTGCGCGGCGCGGCGGCGCTGGGCCTCGGGATCGGCCGCCTCGGCCCCCGGCGGCCTGGCCGCGCGGCGGCCGGCGGCCCTGGCGCCGCGCTCCTGGCGCTGCTCGATCCATTCGGCGACCCAGCCGGCCAGGGCGGGCGCGTCCCACACGCCGCCTTCCGACCACAGCAGCAGCAGGGCGAGCGCGTGCTTGCAGGGGAACTTTCGGCTCGGGCAGGTGCAGCGGTACGCCGGGCCGGCGAGGTCGACGCAGGCGCGGTACGGCTTGGCGCCGCTGCCCTTGCACGACCCCCAGACCGCCGCGACGTCCTCACCGGCGTAGGAGCCGGTGTCGGACCACAGGCCGGGGGTGGCGACCCGCTCGGCCGTCTGGCGCGAGGCGGCGTCCGGCGCGAGCGCCAGCACCTGGTCACGGCTCCACCGATCGGGCATGGGCGGATCCTATCGACGGAGGGGGACAAGTGGCGCACCCGGGCCACCGGTCACCGAGCTCCAGGTCGACCCAGCTTTCTCGAGTGGTTCACTGGTTGCGAAGGAGCGCGCTCCAGGCGTGGGACAGCCGGGTGAGCTGGCGCTCCGCGGTCGCTCCCAGCCACAGCAGCAGCAGGCCGGTGAGGCCGATGGTGATCCAACGCGGAAGCTGGGCCGCGACCGGCAGGACGGCGTCCGCGCCGAGCCCCAGCAACGTGACGGCGCCCAGGACGAGCGGGGCCTGGAGCCCGGCGCGGGCGCCGGCCAGCAGCACCAGCAGCGCCGCGGCGCTGAGCAGCAGCGGGCGCGTCATGCCGCCGCGGTCGACCGCCAGGACCAGGGCCAGGCTCGGCAGCAGCGCCACCGCGAGCCCGGGCCCGAACGCGAGCCAGGAGCCGGGACGCGCCTCGCCCCGGCGCGCCAGCGCGCCCGCCGCCAGGGCGACGGCCGCCGCGGGCAGGGTGTACGCCTCCACCGCGGCGACCCCGGCGACCGCCAGCCACGCCCAGGTGGCGGCGATCGCGACCACGGCGCCACTCCAGAGGTAGGCGCGGCGCACCGGCCACGCCCCGGCGGCCAGCATCGCCGGGACCGCGGCGGTCAGCGCGGCCGCGAGCCAGCGCCCTTCCGAGCCGGCGAGCAGGACGCCGAGCGCACCCATGCCCAGACCGAGCGCCTCCAGCACCGGGCCCTCCGCCGCGCGCCGGCGCCACGAGGCCCCCACCAGCAGCACCGCACCCGCCGCGGCGGCCACGACGAAGCCGGCCTCGGCGGCGCCGCCGCCGGCGCCCACCGCCACCGCCGCGCACCCGCCGGCCACGGCGACGGCGGCGACCGCCGCGCAGCCCTGGCGCAGCCAGCCGCTCCGGGACGCGGCCGTGGCGAGCGCCGCCGCCCCCGCCACCGCCCCCAGGAACGCGAGCGTTCCGGTCTCCGCGGCGAGCGCCCAGCCGGCCGCCAGCACCAGCAGCGCCGCCGCCCACCCGGCGAGGAACCGCGCCGCCAGTCCCCCGGCGCCACGGTCGGGCGGCACGGCACCGGCGCCACCGTCGGGCGGCACGGCACCGGCGCGGTGGTCGGACGGCGGCAGGGTCCGGGCGCCGCGGTCGGCGGCGACGGCTCCGGTCAGCGCCGCCAGCGCGGTCGCCGCCGGGAGCAGCAGCGCCGCCCACAGCGGCCAGCCGAACGCCAGCGGCAGCGCGGCCGCCACGCCGGTCGCGGCGGCCGCC
>DASUZB010000074.1:0-2007 GCA_036377075.1 Actinomycetes bacterium
CGGGGCCCTGTTCTCGCCCACGTGGAGCGCTGCGCCTGTCCGTGGCGCGAACGCCGTGATGGCGAGAAGGACGGTGGTCGGAACCATGCGTTCGGAGAACGTGAAGGGGCATCGGCCCGGCAGCGACCCCCCCGCGTCCAAGCCGGAGCGGGTCGGCCGCATCTGCATCGACGGAACCTGTGACACCCGCCTGTCGATCTACAACAAGTCCGGCTACTGCTGGCAGCACCAGCCGCTGATCTTCCCCAACTACCGGGGCAAGCGGCTGGCCAACCCCTAGACCGCACAACGTGATTGGGGCGCCCGTCCGGGCGCCCCATTCGTGTTCCTGACCGCTCAGCTCTTGGTCTTCTGGAAGATGCTGTCGATCTCGGCGATGAGGTCGAGCAGTTCGGCGGCGACGCTGGAGTCCACCGAATGCTTGGCCTCGCCGGCCTTCTTGGTCGCCCGCCAGAACAGGTCGTGCAGGTTGGGGAACTGCTCCAGGTGCTGGGGCTTGAAGTAGTCGGTCCACAGCACCCAGAGGTGCTCCTTGACCAGCTCAGCCCGCGCCTCCTTGATGACGATGGCGCGCTGCCGGAACACCTCGTCGTCGGAGGCGTGGTACTTCTCGATGATCTTCGCGACCGACTCGGCCTCGATCCGGGCCTGCGCCGGGTCGTAGACGCCGCACGGGAGATCGCAGTGGGCGTGCACCACCCGCGTGGGCGACAGCCAGGCGGCGAGGCGCTCGATGATCATGGCATCGTCCCTTTCCGGTCGGAATCTGCTGGTCATTCGACGGTACCATCCTCGTTCGCGAGCGGCACGCCGGGGTCCGGGGGGCTCGAGAGCGAGGCCGGGAACCCGGAGCCGAGCGGTAGCCCCCGGTGGAACAAGGAGGTGGGACAGCTGGTGACGGGCTGGCGCTGGCTGGCGCTCACAACTGCCGCCGCCGTGGCGGCGGCCGCCGTGGCGGCGCGGCGCGCCCGGCTGGAGCCGATGCTGGTGCGGGGCGGGAGCATGCGCCCGACCCTGGTCCCGGGCCAGCGCATCGCGGTGGCGCCGCCGACCCGCCCGTTGCGCCACGGCGCGGTGGTGGTGGTCCGCCGGCCCGGCGACGGCCTCGAGGTGGTCAAGCGCCTGGTCGGCCTGCCGGGGGAGCGGGTCCGACCGGACGGGGCTCGCGCGCTGCAGCCGAGCGACGCTCGCGAGCTCACCCTCGGCCCGGACGAGTACCTGGTGCTCGGCGACCACCGCGACGCCAGCACCGACGGCCGGGCCTTCGGCCCGGTCAGCCGCGACCGGATCGTCGGCGTGGTCCGCTTTGCCTACTGGCCGCCGCGCCTGCTACGCAGGCACGGCTGACGAAGATCCCGACTCACAAATGCCGTGCGCGGGGCAAATGCCGTTAGGATGCACTGGTCTTGGTGGCGCAGCGCGGAGGTCGTGCGGGTGTTGGTGGTGGTCGCCGGTGGGGCCGGGTTCCTCGGCGCGAGCCTGGTCGACCGCCTGCAGGCTCAGGGGGACGAGGTCGTCATCCTCGACGACCTGTCCCACGGCAGCCTGGCCAACCTGAGCGAGGCGCGGCGGCGCGGCGGCGTCCGCTTCCACCGTGTCGACATCGGCGCCGGTGGCCTCGGCGCGGTCGCGGCCCGGCTCAAGGCCGACGCCTGGGTGCACCTGGCGATGACGGCCGACCCGGAGCGCGTCTGGGCGGCGCCGAGCGCCGACGCGAGCGCCCTGCTCGCCGGCACGGTCGAGCTCCTGGAGGTGGCCGCGGCCGGCGGCGCGCGGGTGGTGCTCGCCTCGTCGGGCGCCTACCTGTTCCCGACCCAGCTCACCGGCACCACCCGCGCCGACGACCGGCCGTCGCCGCGGCATCCGCTCGGCGCCGGCAGGCTCGCCCTCGAGGCCTACGCCGACAGCTACGCCGCCAGGGGCCTGAGCGTCGCCGTGGTCGCCCTCGGCAGCGTCTACGGTCCGCGCCAGGACCCGCTCGGCCGCGGCCTGGTGGCGCGGGCGGCC
>DASUZB010000075.1:0-9431 GCA_036377075.1 Actinomycetes bacterium
CGTGTACCAGACCATCGCGCGCCGCCTGGCCGGCCAGCGGCCCGGCCCTGGCGACCTCGCCATCATCAACGACTGGGCGGGGCGGCCACCGCCACGCGCCTGGCTGGAGCGCGACGACGGCGGCCGCCTGCGGTCGCGTCGTGACGCGACCACCGCGGCGGCGCTGGTCGCCGACCTCGCCCGCGACGCCGTCGACCTGCTCGGCGGCCCGCTCGCCGGCCGCATTCGCGAGTGCGAGGCCGCCGACTGCGCGGTGCTGTTCCTCGACACCAGCCGTGCGGGCCGGCGGCGTTGGTGCTCGATGGCGGCCTGCGGCGCCCGCGCGAAGATGGCCGCCTACCGCGCCCGCCGCGCCCAGGTCAGACCTTGATGCGCAGGGCCTTGCCGAGCACGTCGACGGTAAGGGGCGGGCCGCCGGGCACGCGGACGCCGTCGAGGGTGAGCGCGAGGGGCTCGGCGGTGTCGACCTCGACGCGGGCGGACTGGTACTCGCGCACCGACGGGTGCGGCACGTGCGTGCCGTAGTACAGCTCCCGGGAGCGGGCGTAGATGGTCAGCGGCTGGCCCTCGAAGGCCATCACCGACATGCGGCCGTCGTCGGGCAGGGCGCGCGGGGCGACCTTCATCCGGCCCATGGAGAACTGGCCGTTCGCGACCACCAGCCCGGCCAGGCGGAACTCGACCGCGGTGTGGTCCAGGGCGAGGCGCGCCGGGGTCGAGCGGCTCGCGGCCAGGGCGCGCACGGCGACGGCGAAGCGGCCGACCCGGCGGGTCGGGTCGCGGCCGGCCAGCCGCGCCGAGGTCTCCGCCGGGTAGCCGAGCTCGGCGGAGTTGGCGAACACCGCCGCCCGCTCGGCCCCGTCGGGGCCGCGCCAGCGGGCGCGCCCGACGTCGGCGAGGAACAGCCGCTCGCCGAGCAGGTGCTGGACGGCCCGCTCGGGGTCGTCGGGCAGGCCGAAGGTGGCCGCCAGGTCCTGGCGGCCCAGGCCGACCAGCCCGAGGACCGCCTCCGGGTGGGCCGGCCCGTCGGCCGCGACCAGCGCGCTGACCAGGCTGTGGGCGACCTCGTCGGAGCCGACCGCGACCAGCAGGCGGGCGCCGCGCGCCAGCGCGCCGCTGGCCAGCTCCGCCGCCCGCCCGGGCGGCCTGGCCACCGCCGCCTCCGCCACCACCCCGGCCTGGGCGAGCCCGCGGCGTAGCTCGGCCAGGCCGCGGCGGCCGGCGGCGGGGTCGCCGATCAGGAACGGCGGCCCGAACGGCAGCAGCGCCGCCGGGTCGTGCACGGGGCCGGGGCGCAGGCCCTCGGCCGGGGTGGGTTCGCTCACTCGCTCGGTGCCTTCCAGCTCGCTCTCTCGCCGGTCGCCGCCTGGACGGGCGTCGGTATTGTTCCAGGTTGGCGGGCGGTGGAGCGCGGTGGCGCGCCTCAGCCGGCGAGGAAGTCGGCGATGGCCGGGACGAGGACGTCCATGGGGAGGTCGTGCGGCTGTCCGGCGAGGGTCCGGCGCCGTGCGTTCGGCAGGACGGTCGCGAGGACCTCGACGCCGTGGCTCAGCCACGGCAGCTGCCCGCCGTCCAGCAGCAAGGTCGGCGTGGCGACCGCCCGCAGCCGCTCGCTCGGCAGGGAGAAGTCGCCCAGCAGGGCGGCGTCGCGCACCAGCATGTGGGCGTTGGGCTCCATCGCCGTGAAGAACGGCGCGCTCCGCATCGGGTCCACGAACTCGGCGGGAACCCCGACCACGGTGATCATCCAGTACGCCAGGGCGTCGCCCGGGCGGCCGGCCGCGACCAGCTCCTCGACCCGCTGCCCCCAGTCCTTCGGCACCGGCGGGCGGCTGTCGTCGACGACGAACGGCGGCTCCCACAGCGCCAGCCGGGTGACCGGCAGGCCGCGGGCGGCCGCCTCGAGGGCGATGTTCCCGGTGCCGGAGAAGCCGACCAGCGCGGCCGACCCGCCGGCCGCGCCGATCACCGCCGCGAGGTCCTCGAACTCGCGGTCGACGGCGTACGGCAGGGTGTCGCCGCTCTCCCCCCGCCCGCGGCGGTCGTAGTTGAGCACCGTGAAGCGCTCCGCCAGCAGCGCCGCCAGCGGCGCGTTCGCGGACCGGTCCGAGGGCCCGCCGACGATCAGGACGACCGGCGGCCCGTCGCCGGATCGGTCGAAGGCGATGGTCGTGCCGTCCTTGGACGAGACGGTCTCCATGGTGGTCGTCCCCTTCCCGCCGGTCTCGAGTACTGGACGGTATAGTACCAAGTATGGAACTAGACTGTCCAGTACTGCCCTACGGGCGCGACCGTGACCCCGCACGGTGTCGATTCCGGGGTCCGCCGATCGTCGTCGGGGTGAGGCCGGCGAGCGGCGCCGGCGAGGGAAAGGAGCGCCGGATGCGCTACGTCCTGCTCATCTACACCAACGAGGCCGACCGGCCCGCCTGGGGCACCCCCGAGGGGGACGCCGAGGCGAAGGGCTACGACGGGTTCCACGGCGAGGTCACCGAGCGCGGCCTGCTGCGCAGCGGGGAGCCGCTGCTGCGGGTCGCGGAGGCCAGGAGCGTCCGCGTCCGGGACGGGCGTGCGCAGGTCACCGACGGCCCGGCGGTCCAGACCCCGGAGCAGCTCGGCGGCTACTACCTGCTCGAGTGCAAGGACATGGACGAGGCGACCGACCTCGCCACCAGGATCCCCGGCGCCCAGTTCGGCACCATCGAGGTGCGCCCGGTCCTCGAGCTCCCGGCGTAGGCGCAGCGACCGCTCCCGCCCGCGGCGTGGCAGCCGGGCGGGAGCGGTCGAACGACCGCCCGTTCCAGCGCCGTGCCAGCCCGGCGCGCTGCTGGCCGGGAAGGGCCTGATGGAGGCCAGGCGGACGACCGGGTCGGCCTAGCCGCCCGCCGTCACAGCAGGCCGGAGTAGGCGACCACGCCGCGCTGGCAGGCGGTGGCCGCGGCCCGGGCGGTGGCGGCCAGCTCGCCGTCGCCGGCCACCTCCTGGATCTGGCGGAGCAGGTCGAGGAGCTGCTTGGTGACGCGGACGAAGTCGCCGGCGGTGAGCTCGTCGTCGGCGAGCACGCGCTCGAGGGGCTGGCCGCTGGCCCAGCGCCAGGCGGCGTCGGCGAAGCCGGGGTCGAGGCCCCGGGTCAGGTCCAGCGCCTCGGCGGTCTCGTGCGCGTGGACCTCGTGCCACAGCTCGTCAAGGGCCTCCAGGGCGGAGCGGACCGGCTCGGTCGGCAGCTCCGGCGGGGCCGGCGGCCCCTCGCCGCCGCGTGACTCGTAGACCAGGCTGGAGACGCACGCGGCCAGCTCGGCCGGGTCCAGCCCGTGCCAGACGCCGCGGTGGATCGCCTCGACCACCACCAGGTCGGCCTCGCTGTAGACGCGGCGCAGGGTCTCCCCCTTCCCGGTGAGCGCGAAGCCGTCGACGTAGCCGAGCCGGCCGAGCACCCGCAGCACCCGGTCGAAGGTGCGCACCAGCGAGCCGGTGCGGCGCCTGACCCGCGCCGCGAGCGCCTCGGTGTCGCGGGTGAGCTGGTCGAACCGCTGCATCCAGCGTTCGTGCTCGGCCAGGTCGGGGCAGCCGTGCACCGGGTGGGCGCGGACCTCCTGACGGAGCCGGGCGACCTCCGGGTCGGCGGCGGCGGCGCTGCGGCGCCGGCGGGTCTGGCCCGGTCGCGGCGGGTCGAGCCGGGCGAGCGCCTCCGCCACCCGGGCCTTGAAGCGCGGGCTCTTGGGCGAGAGCGCCCGCGGCATCGCCAGCTTGCCGACCGCGACCGGCGCGCCGCCGAGGTCGCGCACTGCCACGCGGCGCACGCGCCGGTCCTCGGTGAGCACCAGCACGCCGGTGGCGCCGTCGCGCCCGCCGGCGGGGCCGAGCACCGCGGCGAGGCCGCGGCGCCGGCCACCGGGCAGGTACACGACCGTGCCGGGGGTGAGGGCGCGCACCGCCGCCGCGGCCTCCTCGGTGCGCAGGTGCCGCTCGGCGTCGGCCACGGCGCCCTCCCGCGCGCGCAGCGCGCCCCGCAGCGCCCAGTACTCCTCCACGTCGCCGCGGTCGCAGGCGGCGGAGGCGCGGTAGCCGGCCAGGTACTCGGCGTTGCGCGCCAGCGTCTGCTCGGCGCCGTGGACGGTGCGGTCGGCCAGGAACTGGGCGAACGAGGAGGCGAGCAGCCGTTCGGCCTCCTCGCGGCGGTAGTTGGCCACCAGGTTGACGGCCATGTTGTAGGACGGCCGGAAGGAGGAGGTCAGCGGGTAGGTCCGCGCCGAGACCAGCCCGGTGATGCGCTCGAACGGCAGGAACGGCTGGTGCAGGATGACCGCGGCGCCGCGCTGGTCGATGCCGCGCCGGCCGGCTCGGCCGGTGAGCTGCGTGTACTCCCCGGGGGTGAGCAGCTCGTGGCGCTCCCCCTGCCACTTCGACAGGCGCTCGATCACCACCGTGCGGGCGGGCATGTTGATGCCCAACGACAGCGTCTCGGTGGCGAACACCACCCTGACCAGCCCCTGGGCGAACAGCTCCTCGACCGCCTCCTTGAACAGCGGCAGCATGCCGGCGTGGTGGCTGGCGACGCCCCGCCCCAGCGACTCGGCCAGCTCCTCGTAGCCGAGCGCGTCCAGGTCGGCCGGGTCGAGCGCGGCGACCTTGAGGTCGACGAACTCGCGGATCTGGGCCTGCTCGGCCGCGGTCGTGAGCCGTACCCCGGCGGCGCGGCACTGGGTCAGGGCCTGGTCGCAGCCGGCGCGGGAGAAGATGAAGTAGATCGCCGGCAGCAGCCGCTCCCGCTCCAGCAGGTCGACGACCTCGATGCGGGTCGGCACCCAGTCCCGCGAGCGGACCCGCCGGCGGCCACCGGCCCGCTGCAGCGAGCCAGCCCGGTCGCGGCGGCCGTCCCACAACCGCTCGCCGCGGCGGGCCAGGGCGGGGTTCGGCACCGGCCCGCCGTTGGCGCGCCGCACCAGCAGCGGGTGCAGCTCGTCGCCGACCAGGTAGTGGTCGTCCAGCGGGACCGGGCGGCGCTCCTCGATCACCACCTCGGTCGGGCCCCTGGTGGTCTCGAGCCACTCGCCGAACTCCTCGGCGTTGGACACGGTCGCCGACAGCGACGCCACCCTGACGTGGAGCGGGAGGTTGATCAGCACCTCCTCCCAGACCGCGCCGCGGACCCGGTCCTGCAGGTAGTGGACCTCGTCCATGACCACGTAGCGCAGCCCCGCCAGCGTCGGGCTGCCCTCGTAGAGCATGTTGCGCAGCACCTCGGTGGTCATCACCACCACCGGCGCCTCGCCGTTGATGGAGTTGTCGCCGGTGAGCAGCCCGACGTTGCTGGCGTGGTGGCGCGCCACGAAGTCGCCGAACTTCTGGTTGGAGAGCGCTTTCAGCGGCGTGGTGTAGAAGGCCTTGCCGCCGGCCCGCAGGGCCAGCCAGACGGCGAACTCCCCCACCACGGTCTTGCCCGCCCCGGTCGGCGCGGCGACCAGGGTCGACCGTCCGCCGGCGAGGGCGAGGCAGCCCTGCCGCTGGAAGGCGTCCAGCTCGAACGGGTAGCCGGTGGCGAACTCCTCGACCAGGGCGGCCGCCTCGGGATCTCGCAGCACCGAATCGTCAGCGTGGTGGTTGGTCACGCTCCCAGGTTATGCCACCCGGTCCCGCCGCGGCGGGCCGGGTGCTCAGGCGGGTCGGGAGAGCGCGGGGGCGTCGGCGGCGGCGAGCACGGTCAGGGCGGACGGCTCGACCTCGAACACCATCGGCAGCTCGCCGGCGTGCTCGCCGTCGGCGTAGACGGTGCGGGGGCGGTCGGCGGCCAGCTCGACCCGGCGGGCGTGGTGGACCGCGACCATGGGGTGCTCGACGTGCCGGCCGGAGTAGACCTTGGGGAAGGTGGCGAGGAAGCTGGCCTTGCCGAGGTCGCCGATCACCACCACGTCGAGCAGGCCGTCGTCGAAGCGGGCGGCGGGGGCGACCTGCATGCCGCCGCCGTAGCTGCGGCCGTTGGCCACCACCACCAGCCAGGCGGCCAGCTCCTGGGCGTGGCCGTCGAGGGTCAGGGTGAAGCGCGTCGGCTGCTCGACGGCCAGCTTGGCGAGCAGCGCGCCGACGTAGCGCAACGTCGCCGGCGCGCGCCGCAGGCGCTGGTTGGCGAGCCGGTTGACCTCGGCGTCGAAGCCGGCGCCGGCGACGTTGAGCCAGCGGCGGCCGTCCGCCCTGGCGAGGTCGACGCGCCGCCGCGCCAGGCCGGGCAGGAGCGCGGCCGCGGCCAGCGGGTCGTCGTGGGGCAGGCCGAACGCGCGGGCCACGTCGTTGCCGCCGCCGGTGGGGACCACGCCGAGGGCGGCGCGGGGGTCGGGGCCGGCGTCGGCGAGCCCGGCCGCGCACGCCCCGACCATGCCGTCGCCGCCCATGGCGACCACCGCGTCGACCTCGTCGGCGGCGTCGCAGGCGGCCTTGCGCGCGTCAGCGAGCGAGCTGGTGCGGTGCACCTCGACCTCGACCCCCGCCTGGCCGAGCCGCTCGGTCACGGCCGGCAGGGCGCGCGCCCCGCGCCCGCCGCGCGACGCCGGGTTGCAGGCCAGCAGCGCGCGCACCCCCCGCCTCCGGCTCAGCCTGGCAGGGGGCTGCCGCCGGTCGCGCCGCCGGTGTCGTTGCCGACCGGCGCCGGGGCGTTCGCCCAGCGGTTGGCGTAGGAGCCGGCCGACTCGCCCGGCATCTGGCGGGTGACGTCGAGGTGGTAGCGGCCCACCAGGCGGACGAGCTGGTTGGCGGCCGCGTCGGTGGTCTGCTCGGCCCGTTTGGCGATGGCGTCGCCCTGGGAGACCAGTTGCTGCGCCAGCGGGCTCTTGGCGGGGGCGCTCGCGGCCAGCTCGTAGGTGTGGGCGGCCTCGAAGTAGAGGCCGACCCCGGACGCGTAGGCGTCGCGGATGCTGCCGAGCAGCGGCACGTGGCCGCCGGCCTGGTTGGTGGGGTTGCCGTCGAGCTTGCTCTCGACCGCCGGGCCGAGGCTGACGTTGGCCACCTTGGTGCGGACGTCCTCGAGCTGGGACTGCCAGTCCTTGGCCCGCTTGGCCAGGTCGGCCGGCTTGAGCTTGCCGCCCTTCAGGTCGCCGGCGGTGGTCATCCCCGGCTTGGTGGTGGTGCCGGGGCCGGTGATGCCCTGCACGGGTGCCATCGCGCCGCGCAGCGACTCGGTGAAGCGGCGCACGTCGTCCCGCTGCACGCCCTCCCGCGCCCGGCTGACCCCGGCGACCATCGTGAGGAGCAGCGCCACCACCGCAAGGGTCACGGGGAAGGCCGGCGCCCGGTACCAGGGCAGCCGCCGCTCGACGGCCTGGATCCGAGGGCCCGGCGTTGGCCGGCGCCCCGGCCGGCTCTGGCTCCGCTTGGTCTTTCCCTTGATCGCCACGCTGCGCTAGCTCCCTTGCATCAACTCGGCCCGGCGCCGCCGGCGCCAGGGTTCGATCAGCCATTTGGCGACCCCCGCCGCCGCAAAATAGAAGATCCACATCGGAATCGCCATCGCGAACAGGCTGAAGGGGTCCTGGCTCGGCGTGATCACCGCCGCCGCAACGATAATCAACGCGACCGCCGGCCTCCAAGCCCGCAGCATCGCCGCCGACGACAGCACCCCCGCCATGGAGAGGAACACCAGCACCATCGGGAACTCGAAACTGAGCCCGAAGGCGATCCCCATGAACAGCACGAAGCGCAGGTAGCGGTCGGCCGCGTAGAAGTTGATCAGGCCATGGCCGCCGGCCGCGACCAGGAAGCCGATGGCCTTCGGCATGGTGACGAACGCGATCGCCACCCCGCCGGCGAACAGCAGCGTGCTGGCCAGGGCGAAGGGCACCGCGAAGCGCTTCTCGCTCTGCTTGAGGCCGGGCGAGACGAAGCGCCAGATCTGGTAGGCGATCACCGGCATGGCGAACAGCAGCCCGAGCACCAGGGAGAGGCGGATGCGGATGCCGATGCCCTCCAGCGGGCTCTGGGCGAGCAGGCCACAGCCCTGCCCCGCGGCGGTGGTGATGCGGTAGCGGGCCGGGATCTGGCAGTAGGAGTGGGTGATGAAGGAGAACGTCCGGTCATAGAGCACGAACGCGGCGACCAGGGTGGTCACCAGCAGGGCGGCGAAGCTCTTGATCAGCCGGTCGCGCAGCTCCGCGACGTGCTCGAGGATGGTCATCTCCGCCCCGGGGTTGGCCGGGGCGCGACGCAGGCGCATGGTCGGGAGCGGGATCGCCGGTCGCCAGGATCAGTTCAGCGGCTTCTTCTCGTCGGGCGTGTGGTCGCTGGTGGGCTTCTTGCCGTCCTCCTTGAGGCCCTCGCCGACGCCCTCCTTGAACTCCTTGATCCCACGGCCGAGGTTGCGCCCGACCTGCGGCAGGCGCGCCGCGCCGAAGATCACCACGATGACGAGGATCACCCAGATCCATTCAGGTCCACCAAACATGGCTGGTCGCTCCTCATGGCGAATCGGGACCCGGCGGCGCCGAGCCGGGAAGTCGCGTCGAGTCTACCGCCTCACGAGCCGCCGCGGCAGGCCGGCGGGCACGTCAGCGGTGGTCACGCTGGCCGCGCGCCTGCAGCTTCTCGGCGCGCTTGGCGGCTTCCTCGCTCTTGGCGGCGAGCTCCTCGAGCGTCGGCGCCAGCCGCTGGTTGAGCCTGGCGACGGCGTCGCTCAGCGACTTGAGGTTGCCGACCAGGCGCCAGGCGGTGAACCCGAGCGTCACCAGCACGCCGAGCCAGAACAGCCCGAGCAGGATGGCGAGGTAGGCGGGCAGCGTGGACCTCCCGGGAGACGGACCGGGAGGATCCTACCGGTCGTGCTGCCTCAACGGCACGCGGCGACCAGGCGCGACCACCAGTCCGGCCCCTCCAGGAGCAGGTGGAGGTCGAGCAGGTCGTCGTAGGTGAGGGTGGGCCCGGCGTGGTCCTCGAGCAGCTCCGCCGGCGGGTCCCAGAACCTGGTGGGCACGCCGCCGGAGACGAGCAGCCGGATCACGCGCTGGTCGGCCGGCTTGGTCACCAGCTCGAAGCAGTCCGGGCAGACGAAGGCGTAGTAGCTGCGCTCGGCGGCGGTGCACACGTGCAGCTCGACGTCGGGCGGGGTCAGCTCGACCTCGCCGCACGCCGGGCAGGTGGCGCGGATCTTGGTCTGGGGCTCGCGGTCGCGGTTGCGCATGTTGACGCGGATATCGGCCGACTCTGCCGCCGCCTTGAGAAGCCGGGGGCCCAGGCTTCGCGCGGCACCCGCCGGAGCGTGGCAAATGGCTCCTTCGGGTCATGCACCAGGCGGCGCCGCCTGCCGACGGAGTGCGCACAGCGTCCACCTCGTTCCCGTGAGCCGGATGACCGACCAGCACGCCGACCGGCGCCCCCGCGGGGCGCCGCCCTCGCTCGCCGCCGCCGCGCGCCGGCTACGCGACGCCGCCGGCGGCGACCTCGACCGCCTC
>DASUZB010000076.1:0-15480 GCA_036377075.1 Actinomycetes bacterium
GAGCGCGACCACCCGGCGCCCGGCCGCCCCGCCGGCCAGCTCGCGCCCGGCGGCGGCCACCGCCGCCCCGGCCCGGCCCATCAGCACCGACACCGGGATCCCCGCCCGCGCCGCCGCCTGGTCGGCGGCCTGGACCGCCGCCACCTCCGCGATCGGCTTCACGACCCCGTCCCTTTCCTCCGGGGGGCTACCGCTTCGCTACTCGAGCCCCCCGGACCCCCAGCCGCGCGCTGGCGCTCGCGGCGGCGGCGCACCCACGGGGGCGGGCCGTCGGGGCGGCGCGGCTCGCCCTCGGCCACCACCGCCGCGACGGCCGTGTCCCTGGTGTCCGAGAGCGACAGGTGCCACTGCCGCACCCCCAGCGAGCTGGCCCACTCGGCCAGCTCGCCGCTGAGCGCGATCGACGGCGCGCCCGAGGGGTGGTTGACCACCTCCAGGTCGGTGTAGCGGAAGCCGGAGAAGCCCACCCCGAGCGCCTTCGAGACCGCCTCCTTGGCCGCCCAGCGCTTGGCGAGGTAGGCGGCGGCGCCGACGCCGCGGCGCGCCGACGCGGCCCGCTCGGCCGGGGTGAAGACCCGCTCGGCGAAGCGTGGGTGCCGCTCCAGGGCGCGGGCGATGCGGGCGACCTCGACGGCGTCGACGCCGATGCCGACGATCATCGAACGCCGAACCGACCCCTGACCTCGGGGCGGGTGAGGAGGAAGAGGATCAGCGCGTCGAACAGCAGCGCCAGCAGGCTGAGCTGGGACAGGTGGATCAGGGTCAGCAGCCCGGTGCCGACGATCCCGAGGTACCAGCCCCAGCGCTCGCCCTTGAGCAGGCCGACGCCGCCGGCGACCAGCGCGGCCACCAGCGCCAACCAGAACAGCAGCAGGCCGGGCGGGTTGCCGGAGGAGAGCACGATGCTCTGCAGCAGCGGGAAGCCGACGAAGGCGGCGTCGATGAACAACAGGATCGCGACGATGCTGACCGACTGGTCCGGATCGATCTCGAAGGAAGCCATGGCGTCGCAATCGTAGAGCACCGGCTGGCAACCTTCAGCCCGGCGTTCTCCTAGGGCGCCCGCACGAAGAAGGCCTTGTACGTCGCCGCGCTGGCCGGGGCGATGATGTCGTGGCCCTGGAGGCCACCGTCCGACCAGGAGCTGAAGTTCCAGACCTTGCCCCTGATCCGCTGCCCATCCGGCGCGCTGATGCTGTTGCGCGACCCGACGATCACGGTCCTGGTGAACGTGGTCGTCCCGTTGGTGCCGTTGAACGTCAGCTGCGCCTTGCTCGGGTCGGAGGTGAAGGTCAGGACCACCGTCTTGGGGTCGAGGCGCAGCGTGGTGGAGCCGGTCAGCCCGCCGGAGTCGGTCGCGGTCAAGGTGAGGAGCAGGTACGACGGGTACTCGTGGTCGGGCGCGAAGAACGAGTCGCCCGCCGTACCGGTCCAGCTCTGCAGGAAGTGGGTGTGGCAGTTGGACGGGCAGTGCTGCAGCGTCAGGGACCAGGACAGCGCGGAGGCTGGCAGGGCGCCGTCCTGGGCGTCGGTGGCCGAGCCGGAGAAGGCGATCTGGTCGCCGACCTTCCAGGTCGTTCCGGCCGCCGGGGAGGTGATCACCGGGGTGGGCGGGGTGTTGTTGGCGGTGACGGTCACCGTGGCCGGCGTGCTGGTGGCCCCGTTGCGGTCGGTCACCACCAGCCTGGCGGTGTAGCTGCCCGGGTCGGTGTAGGTGTGGCTGGCGGTGGAGCCGGTGGCGTCGCCGTAGGTGCCGTCGCCGTTGAGGTCCCAGCTGTAGGCGGCGATGCCGTCGCCCGGGTCCGGGTCGCTGGAGGAGCGGCCGTCGAAGCTGACCGTGAGCGGGGCCGCGCCGCTGGTCGGGGTGGCCTGGATGACGGCGGTCGGCGGGGTGTTGGCGCCCTGGAAGCTGATGCGCCGGATGGTCCCGCCGGTGAGGTCGACGTAGAACAGGTCCCCGCCCGGCCCGGTCTTCAGGTCGACCGGGTTGGCCGCCGCGGCCGCGAACGTCACCCGCTGGTTGGGGTCTGGCAGGCCGTTGGTGCCCTTGAGCATCGCCCAGATGCAGTCGCGCGAGTAGTCGGCGAAGAACAGCGCGCCGTCGTAGGCGGCGGGGTAGTTGCTGGTCGTCTCGAACGCCATGCCCGAGATCGACGAGCTGCCGGTCGGGCAGGACTCGCCCGAGACCACCTTGGCGCTGTGGTTGTAGGTGTAGTACGGGGCGGTGACGGCGCCCGACTGGGCGTAGAGGTTCTCGCAGATGTTGAGGTTGGCGCCGTCGTAGCCGCTCTGGGGACCGTCGCCCTCGTAGCAGGGCCAGCCGAAGTTGACCGCCCCGGCGGTGGGGCTGGCGACGCGGTCGATCTCCTCCCAGGTGTTCCAGCCGACGTCGCCGACCCAGGCCTCGCTGGTGCCGGGCCTGACGGTGAAGCGGAACGGGTTGCGCAGCCCGGAGGCGACGATCCGGCGGGCGTTGGTGTCCGGACCGGTGATGGGGTTGTCCGGCAGCGGCGCGCCGGTGTCCGGGTCGATCCGCAGGACGGTGCCGGACAGGCCGGTCGGGTCGCCGCTGGTGCGCAGGTCCTGGCTGCGCAGGGCACCGCCCTCCGCGGTCGGCGGGGTGAGGGTGGCGCCGGCGCCGCCGGGCGGGTCACCGCACGGGTTCAGCGGGCTGCCGTCCTGGCCGTAGTCGGTGAAGTTGAAGCTGGCGCCGTCGCCGCCGCTGACGTACAGGGCGCCGTCGGCGCCGAAGGCCAGCGAGCCGATCGAGTGGCTCGGGTACTGCTGGCACCAGTCCTCGACCAGTACCTGCTCCGACCCGGTCATGACGTTGCCGCTGGCGGTCAGTCGGGAGACCCGGCCGCTGATGACGCAGCCGTCGTCGGTCGCCCCCGGCGGGGTCGGGCAGTTGTCGGAGGTGGCGCCGGCCGTGCCCCAGCGCGGCGCGGTGCCGCCGATGGCCGCGTCGTGGGCGTACAGGACGTACACGTACGGCCTGGTCGGGAACGACGGGTCGAGCGCCATGCCGAGCAGGCCGCGGTCCCAGAAGTTGTGCACCTCGGTGCGCAGGTCGGCGAAGACGGTCGGGCTGGTGTCGCTGAGGTTGTCGAACACCTTGACCAGGCCGCTCTTCTCGCCGACGAAGACGCGGCCGTCGGCGGCGAACTGGACGACGGTGGGCTCGGTGAGCCCGCTGAAGGCGATCGTCTCCTGGAAGCCGGTCGGCAGCGTCGCCGCCCGGGCCGGCCTCGCCGGCGCCAGCGGGGTCGCCCCCAGCAGCACCGCGCAGGCGGCAATGAACGAAAAGCTGACCAGCCAGCGTCCCCGACGCACCATTGCCCCCCGCAAGGCGACGCCCGGCCGGCCCTTCCGTGCCCCGTCCGAACCCGATCGGCTCCGCGGATTGCGCCGGCACGCGCAAATTGATGGATCCAGTCAAGGATGGGGAGCGCATGCATCGGCGGACAATCGAGCATTCTACCGAGAAGGCGCAGGCAGACGCGGGTGGTAGGGCTGCTGGCTACTCGACGGTGACGCTCTTGGCCAGGTTCCTCGGCTTGTCGATCGGGCAGCCGCGGATCTCGGCCACGTAGTAGCTGAGCAGCTGCAGCGGCACCAGGGTGACCAGCGGCGAGAGCAGGCTGGCGGTGGGCGGCACGCGCAGCACCTCCTGCGCGTGGACGGTCACGTCGGCGTCGCCGTCCTCGGCGATGCAGATCACCGCCGCGCCCCGCGAGGCGACCTCCTGCATGTTGGTCACCGTCTTGGCGTGGACGTGGCTGGACGGGTGCACCACCACCACCGGGGTGCCCTCCTCGATCAGGGCGATCGGCCCGTGCTTGAGCTCGCCGGCGGGGTAGCCCTCGGCGTGGACGTAGCTGATCTCCTTGAGCTTGAGCGCGCCCTCCAGCGCCATCGGGTAGCCGACGTGGCGGCCGAGGAACAGGAAGCTGTCGGACTTGGCGTGCCGCTCCGCCACCGCGCGGACCTCGCCGGCCCGCTCCAGGCAGGCCTCGATCTTCGTCGGGACCTGCTCCAGCTCGCGGACCAC
This sequence comes from Actinomycetes bacterium, assembly GCA_036377075.1. Lineage (GTDB taxonomy): Bacteria > Actinomycetota > CALGFH01 > CALGFH01 > CALGFH01 > DASUZB01. The sequence goes on from DASUZB010000076.1 coordinate 4,052, forward strand.
CGCGGCGATCTCGTCCGGGAACATGGTGCCGCGGACCTGGGCCAGGTAGAGGGCGACCAGGTACATGGCCAGGATCTGGGCGGCGAACGTCTTGGTGGCGGCGACGCAGACCTCGGGCCCGGCGCGGGTGTAGAGCACGGCGTCGGACTCTCGCGGGATCGACGCCCCGACCGTGTTGCTGACCGTCAGCACCCGGGCGCGCTGGCGGCGGGCGTAGCGGGCGGCGGCGAGGGTGTCGGCCGTCTCGCCCGACTGGGAGATCGCGATCACCAGGGTGTTGCGGTCGAGCACCGGGTCGCGGTAGCGGAACTCGCTGGCCATCTCGATCTCGACCGGGAGCCGCGTCCAGTGCTCGATGGCGTACTTGGCCACCAGGCCGGCGTGGTAGGCGGTGCCGCAGGCGACCACGAACACCTTGTCCACCTCGCGCAGCTCGTCCTCGCTCATGCGCAGCTCGTCCAGGACGAGGCGGCCGTCGAGGTCGGTGCGGCCCTCCAGGGTCTGCTTGATGGCCAGCGGCTGCTCGTGGATCTCCTTGAGCATGAAGTGGGCGTAGCCGCCCTTCTCGGCGGCGCCCAGGTCCCAGTCGACCCGGTGCTCGTAGGGCGTCACCGGGTTGCCGTCCAGGTCGGTGACCTCGAAGCGGTCCGGCGCCAGCACCACCACCTGGTCGTCCTCCAGGATGACGCCGTCCCTGGTGCGGTCGAGGAAGGCGGCGAAGTCGCTGGCCACGAAGTTCTCGCCCTGCCCGCGGCCGGCGACGAGCGGCAGGTCGCGCTTGCCCGCGACCACCGTCTCCGGGTCGCCGGCGTGCACCACCGCGATCGCGAAGGAGCCCTCCAGCTCCTGCAGCGCGCTGCGCACCGCCTCGGGGAACGGCTGGCCGACGGCCAGGGCGGCCTCGACCAGGTGGGCGACGACCTCGGTGTCGGTCTGGGAGGTGAGCACGTGACCCTCGGCCTCGAGCCGCAGGCGCAGGGCGAGGAAGTTCTCGATGATGCCGTTGTGGATCACCGCCACCTCGCCACCGCAGTCGACGTGCGGGTGGGCGTTGGCGTCGACCGGCGCGCCATGGGTGGCCCAGCGGGTGTGGCCGATGCCGGTGACCCCGGGCAGGGCCTCCTCGCTGCCGAGCTCCTTCTCGAGCACCTCGAGCCTGCCCGCCCGGCGCACCACGTTGACGCGGCCGCCGGCGACGACCGCGGTGCCGGCCGAGTCGTAGCCGCGGTACTCGAGCCGCCGGAGGCCGGCGAGAAGGATGGGCAGGGCCTGCCGCGGCCCGACGTAGCCGACGATTCCACACATACGATGGCGCTCCTACCGCTCGGCTTCCAAGCCCTCGGCCCCCCCAGGGCGCAGTGACCGGCCAATGCTACCAGCCGGCCCCAGACGCCCCCTGATGCATCGGGGGGCTGTCGCCTACGCCCTGACCAGGGAGGCGGCGGCGCGGAGGTGGGCGGCGGCGCCGACCTCGCGCCAGAAGGCGAGGGCGGCGTCGAGCTGGACCGCGGCCTCGGCGGGACGGCCGGTCTCGATCAGCCGGCGGGCGGCGCGCTGGCGGGCGACCGCCTCGTCCGGGCGCGTCCCGATGGCCGCGTAGATGTCGGCGGCGCGCAGCGGCTCGTCGGCGAGCAGCGCCTGGGCCGCCGCCAGCCAGGGCGAGGGGACCACCCCGTCGAGCACTCCCAGCTCGTAGCCGAGCTCGCGCAGGACCACGCCGAAGTCCGCCCCGAGGGCCGGCTCCAGCAGCCCGCCGAGGCTGCCGAGCAGCTCGTCGGCCACCGCCCGCGCGTCGGCCGGGCGGCCGTCGGCGAGCAGGGCGGCGGCCTGGAAGGCCTGGGCCGGGCGGACGTTCTGCGCGTCGGTGGTCTCCCGCGCGAGCCGCAGCGCGGCGGACGCGTCCTGCAGGGCGGCCGCGATGCGGCCGCGGGCGAGGCTGATGCGACCACGCCACAGCCGGCACCAGCTCTGCAGGTAGTGGCCCTCGCCGCCCTCGGCCTCCGCGATGAACTCGTCGGCGACGCCCGCCGCCTCGTCCCAGCTCCCGGTCCAGTACGCCTCGGCCACCCGCTCGGCCTCGAGCCAGCGGAACTCGTGCAGCGCGCCGAAGCGCTCGGCCACCCGCCAGGCGGCCTCCTGGGCGTGGAAGCAGCGCGCCAGGTCGCCGTGGGCGGCGAAGGCGTAGGCGAGGTTGACCCGCCAGCGGATGGCGTAGGGCGAGCCGTGCACGTCGCAGAGGGCGACCGCCCGCTCCAGGTCGGCGGCGCCGTTCGGGTCGCCGCCCTCGATCCGGGCGAGGCCGATGATGCCGAGCGCGCCGGCCTCCAGGTCGCGGTGGCCGAGCTCCTCGGCCATCGCCAGCGCCTCCCTGCCCGCCGCCAGCGCCTCGGCCTGCCTGGCCGCGCTGACCAGCAGCATGCCGGCGGCCTCGCTGAGCACCTTCAGCTTGGAGCGCGACGGCGGCTCGTCGGCGACCAGGCCGAGGGCACGCTCGACGTGGGCGAGGCGCTCCTCGCCGCGCCCGCGCAGCCAGACGACGCGGCCGAGGAACATCGCGGCCTCCGCCGCCCGGCCCCGCGCGCCCGCGGCCAGCAGGGCGTCGCGCGCCTCGGTGAGCAGCTCCCCACCCCCGCCCTCGCTGAGGTAGGCGGCACGGCCGGCACGCAGCAACAGCTCCGGGCGCCCCGGGTCCTCCGGCGGCCACAGCTCGAGCGCCTGGGCGTACCAGCGGGCGGCGGTGCCGTAGACGCCCAGCGCCGCGGCGCGGTCGCCGGCGTCGCGCAGGGCCAGCCGTGCCGCCTGCGGCAGGGCGGCGTCGTCCCGGCCGCTGGCCTGGCCGAAGGCGAGCGCCCGCTGGTAGTGGTGGGCGAGCAGCTCGGCGCGGTCCTCGGCGCGGTCGCGGCGGTGGGCCGCGGCGAGGGACTCGATCCAGCTCGCCGCCCGGCGGTGCCGCTCGGCCCGGCGCACGCGCGGGATCTGCTCGTAGGCGACGTCGCGCACCAGGACGTGGCGGAAGCCGTACTGGCGCTCGCCGGCGACCGAGGAACGCTTGATCTGGTGCACGAACTCCTTGCGCTCCAGGCGCTCGAGGCAGTCCTCCAGCCAGGCCTCGTCGTGGCCGCCGATGACGGCGAGGGCGCCGACCCAGCCGACCCGGCCGAGCACGGCCGCGTCCTGCAGCACCGTCTTCTCGTCGGCGGGCAGCGCGTCGAGCCGCGCCGCGATGATCGCGTGCACGCTCTCCGGCATGGCGCCGAGGGCGTCGCGGCGGCCCTCGCCGGAGCCGTGGTCGCGCAGCATGTGCACGTACTCCTCGGCGAACAGCGGGTTGCCGCCGACGAGGCTGAGCAGCTCCGGCCCGACCGTGGTCGGCAGCCCGTAGCGCAGCAGCAACCGCTGCAGCAGCTGGCTGGTGTCGGCGTCGGACAGCGGGCCGAGCGGGATGGTGGTGGCCGGTGCGCGCAGCGGCCAGCGCTCCTCCAGCTCGGGCCGGGCGGTGGCGAGCACCAGCAGCGGCACCGGGCCGGGCTGGGCGGCCGCGTCCTGGCCGGTCAGCTTGTCCAGGAAGTCGAGCAGGGCGTAGTCGGCCCAGTGCAGGTCCTCGACCACCAGGACCAGCGCGCGGCGCCGGGCGGCGAGCCCGTAGAGGAAACGGCGCCAGGCGGCGAGGGCCTCCTCGCGGCCGCCTGGCATCAGCGCCGCCTCGCCGGCGCCGACCAGCAGGCGCAGGTGCTCGGTGACCCAGGCGGCCCCGGCGGGGTCGCCGGCCATGGCGAAGCTGGCCGCCGCCGCCAGCTTGCGCTCCGCGCGCTCGGCGGTGTCGGTCTCGAGGATGCCGGCCTCCGCCTTGACGACCTCGGAGAGCGCCCAGAAGGTGACGCCGTCGCCGAAGGGCAGCGAGCGGCCGTGGCGCCAGGCGACCGGCCCGATGTCGCCGGCGACCGCCTGGCGCAGCTCGGCGACCAGCCGGCTCTTGCCCAGCCCCGCCTCGCCGAGCAGGGTCACCAGCTGCGGGCGGCCGCTGGTACGCACGCGGATGAAGTGCTCCAGCAGCGCCGCCAGCTCGTGCTCGCGGCCGACCAGCGGCAGCTCGGCGACCCGGCCGAGCTCGGTGGGCGACGCGTCGAACGGGGCGATCGCCGGCCAGACCGCCACCGGCTCGTCGCGGCTCTCCAGCGCGAGCAGGCTGGCGCCGCCGTAGGCGATCGTGCGGCGGGTGACCCGCTCGGTGGCGTCGGTGACCAGGATCGCCCCGGGCGGGGCCGCCTGCTGGATGCGGGCGCACGTCGAGACCAGGTCGCCGGTGACCCGGCCGGGGTCGGCGCGCACCGCCCGCTCGGGGTCGTCCTCGCGGGTGCGCGGCACGCCGAACACGGCGATGGTGGTGCCGCCGACCACCTGCTCGACCGAGCCGCCGTAGCTCTCGATCTCGGCGCGCGCGCGTTCGAGGTGGCTGGCGAGCATGCGGCCGACGTCCTCGGGGTCGCGCTCGCCGAACTGGGGGACGGTCTCGTCGACGTCCGCGAACAGCACGGTGACGACCTTGCGCTCGGCGCCGTCCGGCGGTTGCCTGATTCCCTTCGTCATCGCACCTGCCGAGAGGGATCGCCGCGGGATGACGCGCCAGGAGGCCGTGGCGGCGACCGAACCGCCTGCAACCAGGCGCCGTTCCTCGATGAGTGTACGGAGTGGCCGGCGCCAGTCAAAGTCGCGGCGGCTCGCTTGCCGCCGCATGGACCCATTTGGGCACGGCCAAAGACCCGCCAGGGCCAGCGGCTACGGGGCCTGCCGCCCATCGGGGCCGTCGGGGCGGCCGTCGCCCTCGTTCGGGTCGGACGGGAACATGTCGCGGAGCTTGCGCGAGGCGCGGCGCTGCATCACCACGATCAGCACGGCGCCGCCGACGGCGACGATCAAGAACGGCAGGTTGATGCGGCGCGCGCCGGCGCCCGGGCGCGGCAGCGTGGTCGACGTGGTGCTCGCCAGTGCGGCGCCCGCGGCCAGCAGCAGCCACGCCTTGGCGGCGGCGACGGCCACGACCAGCCTGGCGTGCCAGGGGCGGCGGCGACGTCGCGGGGTCGGCATCGGCTGCCCGCTCCTAGAGGCGGCCAAGCTCGTCGCCGACGACGGCGGCGAGGCGCTCGGCTACCTCGCGGGCGCCGGCCTCGGTCGGCGCCTCGACCATGACGCGGACCAGCGGCTCGGTGCCCGACGCGCGCACCAGCACCCGGCCGCGGTCGCCGAGGGCGGCCTCCTCGGCCGCGACGGCGGCGCGGATCGCCGCCGAGGCCGCCATGGCGTCACGGTCGGCGACGCGCACGTTGACCAGCACCTGCGGCAGGCGGCGCATGACCGTGGCCAGCTCGGAGAGGGGCCGGCCGCTGCGGGCCATGATCGCCAGCAGCCGCAGCGCGGTGAGCACGCCGTCCCCGGTGGTGGCGCGGTCCAGGAAGATGATGTGGCCGGACTGCTCGCCGCCGAGGGCGTGGCCGCCCGCGCGCATGGCCTCCAGCACGTAGCGGTCGCCGACGGCGGTCTGCACCACCTCGACGCCGTGCGCCGCCATCGCCTGCCTGAAGCCGAGGTTGGTCATCACCGTGGTGACCACCGTGCCGGTCGGCAGGGCGCCGCGCTCGCGTTCGTCGAGCGCGGCCACCGCCAGGATCACGTCGCCGTCGACCAGCTCGCCGTGCTCGTCGACGGCGATCAGGCGATCGGCGTCGCCGTCGTGGGCGAGGCCGACCTGGGCGTCGGCGCGGCGCACCGCCGCCTGCACGTGCCCCGGGTGGGTGGAGCCGACCCCGGCGTTGATGTTCTCCCCGTCCGGCTCGGCCGCCAGCGCGGTGACCCGCGCGCCGGCGCGCCGGTACGCCTCCGGCGCGACCGCGGCGGCGGCGCCGTTGGCGCAGTCCACCACGACCTTCAGGCCGCCGAGGTCGGGCACGCCCTCGAGCAGGTGGGCGAGGTAGGCCTCGACCGCGTCGCCGGCCTCCCGCACCCGTCCGACCGCGCCCGCCAGCGGCCGCGGCGCCTCCTGGTCGGCCGAGCCGAGGGCGGCCTCGATGCGCTCCTCGAGCTCGTCGGGCAGCTTGAAGCCCTCCGGGCCGAAGAACTTGATGCCGTTGTCGGGCATGGGATTGTGCGAGGCGGAGATGACGGCGCCGGCCGCCGCCCGGTAGTGGCGCGTGAGGAAGGCGACCGCCGGGGTCGGCACGACGCCGACCAGCAGCGCGTCCCCGCCGGCGCTGCAGATCCCGGCGACGAGGGCGCTCTCCAGCAGGTGCCCGGAAGCGCGCGGGTCGCGCCCGACCACCACCAACGGCCGGCCGGCGTGCGCCGGGCTGATTGGCTGAAGCGCGTCAGCCCCGGTTGGCTGCAGCGCGTGAGCCCCGGCCGCCCACAGCGCCCCGACGGCGGCGCGCCCCAGGGCGAGCGCCAGCTCCGGGGTGAGGTCGCCGTTTGCCCTTCCGCGCACGCCATCGGTCCCGAAGAGCTTCCCCAAGAGCCTGCTCCCGTCGTCGGTGGCGGTCCGCGTGGTGAGAGGGCATTGTGCCACGACCGCGCTGACCGCTTAGTGAGTTTCGCCCGAGGTGCGAGTCGCGGCCGAACCTGATATCGATCGCATGACCGTTCCAAACGCCCGTCCCGGTCGGGCCAGCGTGAAACGGAAGCACCCATGGGACAACGTACCTGTCCGAACTGCGGCACCACCAACGCCCAGAACGCGAGTACCTGCTCCTGGTGCGGCCGTTCGCTCGACGACGACGCCACCCAGCCGATCGGCGGCCCGGTCACGCCTCCCCAGGACGAGCAGCCCACCGCCGCCGGCTGGCAGCGTGGCGACACCGCCCCGGATCAGCCCGCCGGCGGATCCTGGGACGCGGCACCGACCCAGCAGCAGCCGACCGGGCGTTCCTGGGAGGCCGAGGGGTCGGCGCAGCAGTCGCGTGGCGGGGCCTGGGAGCCCCCCAGCCCGGCGCAGCCCGCCGGTGGGTCCTGGGAGGCGTCACCGACCCAGCAGCAGCCGCAGGGCGGCGCCTGGGAGCCGCCGCCAAGCCAGCCGCAGGGTGCCCCGTCGTGGGAGCCCGGCGAGCAGCGGCCCGCCGGGGGTGGCTGGCAGCAAGGCGGCGGGTCGTGGGAGTACGGCCAGGGCGCCCAGGCCTCCGGCCAGCAGGCCGGCTGGGGCGCCCAGGGCGGCGCCGCGCAGCCGTGGGGCACGCCCGGCCCGACCTCCCAGGGGCGGCGCCGGCCGCTGCTCTGGGTGGCGCTCGGCGTGGTGGTGCTGCTGGTGCTCGTCGGGATCGGGATCGCCGCGATGAACATCAGCGGCACGGTGGGCAAGGTGGCCCGGTCCAACCAGCCGCTGCAGGCGCCGGCGAGCATCGGCGGGCTCGCCCGCATCGACACCGGCGCGATCCGCTCGACGCTCGACCAGCAGTCGGGCCAGCTGCGCCAGAAGGGCGCCAAGAACTTCGTGGTGGCCGCGTACGGCAACGGAGGGCAGCCCGAGTTCGTCGTGGTCGCCGTCCGCGAGGCCAACGACAAGACGCGGCAGGACATCACCACCGGCTTCGACCAGGCGCTCTTGCGGCAGGGCGGCGCCGGGACCAGCCAGGCCCAGACCTACAAGCAGGGCAGCGTCGAGTACCGCTGCACCTCGTCCCAGCTCGGCGCGACCGTGGCGATCTGCCGCTTCAACGACGGCGACGTGGTCGGCTTCGGCTTCAGCGGCACCCAGAACCCCCAGCGGGTGAGCCAGTTCACCGCCGAGGCCCGCGACAAGATGAAGTAGCGCGGGCCGCTCAGCGCTTGGAGTACTGGGGCGCCTTGCGGGCCTTCTTGAGGCCGTACTTCTTGCGTTCGACCTCGCGCGCGTCGCGGGTCAGGAAGCCGCGCTTCTTCAGCTCGCCGCGCAGCTCCTCGTCGAGGTCGATGAGGGCACGGGCGATGCCGTGGCGCAGCGCCCCGGCCTGGCCGGAGATGCCGCCGCCGACCAGGCTGGCGATCACGTCGTAGCGCTCGAGGGTGTTGGTCACCCGCAAGGGCTCGGTGATCAGCCGGCGGTGGGTCGGGTTGGGGAAGTAGTCGTCGAGCGGGCGGCCGTTGAGCTTGAACGTGCCGGTCCCCTCGATGAGGCGCACCCGGACGATGGCCTCCTTGCGGCGGCCGGTGCCCCGGGCGAGCTGAGTGGGAGCAGCCAACTGAGCGATCCTCCTGTCACGCCTGCTTGGCGCCTGATTCCGGGCCGAGCTCCAGCGGCACCGGCTGCTGGGCGGAATGCGGGTGGGTGGGGCCGTCGTAGACCTTCAGCTTGGAGGCCATCTGCCGGCCGATGCGGTTGTGCGGCAGCATCCCCTTGACCGCCTTCTCGACGGCGCGCGACGGGCGCTGGGCGAGCAGCACGCCGTAGGGCGTGGCCTTGAGGCCGCCGGGGTAGCCGGAGTGCCTGTAGGCCATCTTCTGCTCCCGCTTCTTCCCGGTGAGCTGGACCTTGGCCGCGTTGACCACGATCACGTGGTCGCCGGTGTCGATGTGGGGGGCGAAGATCGGCTTGTGCTTGCCGCGCAGGATGCGTGCGACCTGGGCGGCGAGGCGCCCGAGGGTGAGGCCGTCGGCGTCGACGACGTACCAGGTGCGCTTGATGTCCTGCGGGCGTGGCGAGAACGTCCGCTGGCTGGCGACGGGCATGCGAGCAAACTCCATGACGGGCGAGGGCGTTGGGCGGACACGTGCACGCGCGTACGGCACGGCCTGCCCGTGCAGACGGTCAAGGCTAGCGGTCTTCGCCGCCGACGGCAACTGGGCGGGGGTCACGGCGTGGCCGGCGGGGCGAGCGCGGGCGGGTAGGTGACCTTCTCGAGCACCAGGCCGTGGGGCGGGGCGATCTGGCCGGCGGCGGCGCGGTCGCGGCCGGCGAGCACCGCGGCGGTGCCGGCCGGGTCGCGGCGGCCGTCGCCGACGGCGAGCAGGTAGCCGACGATGCCGCGCACCATCTGCCAGCAGAACGCGTCGGCCACCACGCGCACCTCGACCAGGCCGCGGACGCGCCGTACGCCGAGGGAGCGGAGCCGGCGGGTGGTGCTGGCGCCGGCGCGGGCGCGGCAGAAGGCGGCGAAGTCGTGCTCGCCCACCAGGCAGGCGGCCGCCTGGCGCATCGGCACCAGGTCGAGCGGGCGCCGCCAGGCGAGCACGTAGCTCCTGGTCAGCGGGTCAGGGTCGCCGGAGTCGTCGATCCGGTAGCGGTACTGGCGGCGCACGGCCGAGAAGCGGGCGTCGAAGCCGTCGGGCGCCCAGTCGGCGAGCCGCACCACCAGCGCGGGGCCGAGGGCGGCGTTGAGGGCACGGCGCACCCGCGCCGGGTCGAGGCGGGCGGGGACGTCGGCGTGGACGACCTGGCCGTGGGCGTGGACCCCGGCGTCGGTACGGCCCGCGCCGACGGTCACGACCGGCGCGCGGGCGAGCCGGGCCAGGGCCGCTTCCAGCTCGCCCTGGACGGTGCGCCGGTCAGGCTGGCGCGCGAAGCCGGTGAAGCCGCCGCCGTCGTAGGCGACCAGCAGCCGCAGCCGCCGCGTGGCGCCCGCCTCAACCCTTCCCGCCGTCGTCCTTGCCGTCCTCGTCCTGCACCTCGTCCGCCTCGGCCTGGTCGTCCTCGGCGCTGGCCTGGGGCGCGGTGGCCTCCTCCTCGGCGGCCTCGGCCCGCGCCTCGTCCTCCGCCTCCTCGAGCTCCTCGGCGGCCTCGTCGGCCTCGTCCTCACCGGCGGCGGGGACGCCGGCCTCGATCTCGGCGTCGGTGGGCACGGCGGGGCGCTCCTCGTCCTCGGCGCCCTCGCCGGCGAGGGCGGCGTCGACCTCTTCCGACTCTTCGACGTGGCGGCGCCGGGCGGCGGCGCGGCGCTGGGCGCGGTTGGCGCCCTCGGGCGCGGCCTCGCCGGTGCGCGCCCGGCGGCGGCCGAAGCGCCGGCGGCGGCCCGCCTCGCCGCCCGCCTCCTTGACCTCGCCGGCGTCGAGGTCGACCAGCTCGATCAGGGCCATGGGCGCGGAGTCGCCCGGCCGCGGGCCGAGCTTGAGGATGCGCGTGTAGCCGCCGTGACGGTCGGCGTACCGCGGCGCGATCTCCGCGAACAGCTTGTGGACGACGTCCTTGTCCCGCACCACGGTGAGGACCTGGCGCCGCGCGGCGACGTCGCCGCGCTTGGCGAAGGTGATCAGCCGCTCGGCCTGGGGCCGCAGGCGCTTGGCCTTGGCCTGGGTGGTGCGGATGCGCCCCTCCACGAACAGCGACCGGGCCAGGTTGGCGATCAGCATGCGCTCGTGGCTCGGTCCCCCGCCCAGGCGAGGCCCCTTGGTCGGGGTCGGCATTGTTCTTTGCTCCTAATCTCGTCTCTAGCGGTGGCCACTCTTGGGTCTTCGGGGGGTGTGCGGGGGGCGGAGCCCCCCGCAGTCGCTCATTCCTCGCGCAGCGAGAGGCCCAGCTCGTGCAGCTTCTCGCGGACCTCGTCGATCGACTTGGCGCCGAAGTTGCGGATGTCGAGCAGGTCGGCCTCGGACTTGGTGACCAGCTCGCCGACGGTGGTGATGCCCTCGCGCTTGAGGCAGTTGTAGGAGCGCACCGAGAGGTCCAGCTCCTCGATCGGGGTGTCGAGGTTGGCGCCCAGCGGCCCGACCTGCTCGGCGGGGCCGAGCTGCAGGCCCTCGCCACCGCCGGTGAGGTCGGCGAACAGGCTGACCAGCTCGCGCAGGGTGCCGCCGGCGGACGCCAGGGCGTCCTCCGGGCTCAGCGAGCCGTCGGTCTCGACGTCGAGGATGAGCCGGTCGTAGTTGGTCATCTCACCCGAGCGGGTGGCCTCGACCGTGTAGCTGACCCGGCGCACCGGCGAGAAGATCGAGTCGACCGGGATGCGGCCGATCTCGTCGCTCGCCGACTTGTTGCGCTCGGCCGGCCGGTAGCCGCGGCCCTTCTCCACCCGCAGCTCCATCTCCAGCTTGGCCTTGCCGTTGAGCGTGGCGATGTGCAGCTCGGGGTTGATCACGTCGATGTCGGCCGGCGGCACGATGTCGGCGGCGGTCACCTCGGCCTGGCCGGTCGCCCGCAGGAACATCGTGGCGGGCTCGGGCGTCTCGCTGCGCAGGCGCAGCTCCTTGACGTTCAGGATGATGTCGGTGACGTCCTCCTTCACGCCCGTGATGGACGAGAACTCGTGCAGGACGCCGTCGATCTTGATCGAGGTCACGGCCGCGCCCGGGATGGACGACAGCAGCGTGCGCCGCAGCGAGTTGCCCAGCGTGTAGCCGAAGCCGGGCTCGAGCGGCTCGATCACGAAGCGCGTGCGGTTGTCCGCGAGCGGGTTGGTCTCGATGCGGGGACGGGAGATTTCCATGTGCGTGCGTTCACCTCCGGCTCCCCTGGCCCGCCATATGACCAGGGGTCT
>DASUZB010000077.1:0-8958 GCA_036377075.1 Actinomycetes bacterium
CCGCTGTCGGGACCCGACAGCGGCCGGCGCCGACCCGCGTAGGTCACAGTCTCATGCGTCCTGCTTGTCGTAGAACTGCAGGATGCCGGACTCGACGAAGGCAGCCATGGACAGCTTGGCGCCGTTGTCGTAGTTGAGCGCCACGACGAGCTGGTAGATGCCAGCCCCAACCCGGTGGGCGGGGATGTTCAGGGTGGTGGAGTACTTGCGGGGAAGGGGCGGGGAGAACGGCCCCACCGGCTTGTTCGCCGAGGCGAGCAGGCCGGAGGAGGGGGCCACCCCGTCGGCGTCGTCGAGGTACGCGTGCACGTGCCAGGTGCCGCCCACGTAGGGGGCGCCGAGGCCGTTGAGCTCCCAGTCGACCTTGATCTTCCACGCGTCGTCGGTCTCGATGATGTTGGTCGGCGTGCCCGGATCGCTCGGGTCCAGGACCTCCACCGACATCTTGCCGTTGAGGTGCGCCGGGTCCGGCGTCTCGAAAGCGGTCTCCTTCACAGCAGCCTCCTGCCCTTGCTCTGCCGCCATTGGGACCGCGCTGCGATCGATGGGCCCGCTCGTCGTCGCGCGGTGCGGCATGGGACAGAGGCACGATGGCCGACCATTGATACAGCGAAGATCGTGGTCCCTGCCCAGTAGGGCGGGACTCAGGCTCCCGGCGCCACGGCGAGCGGGCCGAGGCGGACCTGCCCGGTCCCGCCGGTGTGCTCGGCGCGCTCGTCGCCACGGGCCAGGACCACCTTGGCGTAGGCGGGGGGCCAGCGCAGCACCAGGCGGCGGCCGCAGTCCGGGCACCACCACTCCTCCGCGCCCGACGCCTGGCGGTCCTGCAGGAGCATCTCGTGCCGTGCGGGCAGGGCCATCTTCGACTTCCTTTCACGCACCGGCGGCTCGGCGCACAGACCGTAGCGCACCGCAGGCTCCGAGGCGAGTGTGCGCACCGGGCTCTGGGAAGCCTCAGAGGAGGGCGCGGAGCCTGCGGTCGCGGCGCAGGCAGTCAAGGCAGCGGGCGCGCGTCGGGCCGACGCTGCCCACGGGCATCCCGAGCGCGGCAGACACCTCCGCGTAGCTGGGCTCCGGGTCAGTGAACAGCAGGCGGAGCAGGCGGCGGCAGCGCGGCGAGACGGACTCCAGGGCGTGCCGGAGCGCCACGTCCCGCTCGAGGCCGAGGAGCGCGTCCTCGGGGCTGGCGGCGGACTCGCCCTGTTGCAGTTCGGCCCCGTCGCCGACGGGGACGTCCCGCCGGCCCGCGCCGATGACCCGCAGGCACTCACGCCGGGCGGTGGTGGCCAGCCAGGCCCCCAGCCGCTCGGGCTCGCGCACGGCGTTGACGTGCTGCAGCAGCCGCAGCCAGGTCACCTGGCTGACGTCGGCGGCCTTGGCGGCGTCCAGCCGGTGCGCCCGCGCGACCGCCCAGATCAGGCCGGCGTAGCGCTCGACGACCTCCTCCCATGCCCCCGCATCCTTCGCCCGCAGCCTGGCCAGCAGGTCGGCACCGCCCGCCGCGACTGGCGGGTCGGCCGGCGCGGCGGCCGCGCGGCGGGAGCGGCCCTCGGGGCAGGCGGCGTGCGGCCCGGGGGCGCTTCGATGGGACATCCTGACCTCGTTCCTGTCGGCAACCTCGAGGCCAGCGTGGCGGCGCCACCCTACAGCCACCTTTCCGGCCGCTTACCGCGGCCGCGCAAATAGGTTCGGATTTCTTGGAAGTCCTGCTAGCGTGATTCCTGACGGTCCTGTTGGGGGGACGGCACATTGGACTTTCGCATCCTCGGACCGCTCGAAGTCCTGGCCGACGACGGGCCCGTCGCGCTCGGCGGGACCAGGCAGCGCGCGCTGCTCGCCATCCTGCTGCTGCACGCGGGCACGGCGGTGTCGGCCGACCGGCTGGTCGAGGACCTGTGGGGTGGGACGCCACCGGGCACCCCGTCGCGGGCTCTGTGGGTGCACGTCGCGCGCCTCCGCAGGACCCTAGAGGCCGGCCGGGGCAAGGGGAGCGGCCGTGCCCTGCTGCTGACCAGGACGCCTGGTTACCTGCTCCAGGTCGGGCCTGGCGAGTTGGACATCGACCGCTTCGAGCGGCTGGCGGCGCTGGGCCGCGAACGCCTCGCCGCCGGTGCGGCCGGGCAGGCTGCGGGGTTGCTCCGCGAGGCGCTCGCGCTGTGGCGGGGGCAGGCGCTGGCGGACCTGGCCACCGAGCCGTTCGCGCGGGGGCACGTCGCCCGGCTCGAGGAGCGCCGGCTGTCGGTCCTGGAGGACCGGATCGACGCGGAGTTGGCCCTCGGTCGCCACGGCGCCCTAGTCGGCGAGCTGGATGAGCTGGTCGCCGCCCATCCGCTCCGGGAGGGCCTCCGAGCTCGCCTCATGCTCGCCCTCTACCGGGCGGGGCGCCAGGCCGACGCGCTCGAGGTCTACCAGCAGGCCCGCAAGACCCTCGCGGAGGAGCTCGGCATCGACCCCGGGCCGGCGTTGCAGCGGCTGCAGCAGGCCATCCTGACCCAAGACCCCTCCATGGAGTGGATCGAGCCCCAGGACCGCGTGGCGGCGCTGCCACGGGAGACGGGCCCGGCGCAGCCCGTCGAGCCGGCGGGCGCGGCCGCGGCGCCGACCGACACCCGCAAGACGGTGACCGTCGTCCAGGTCGGGATCGCCGCCTCGGCTGAGGGCGACGAGCTGGACCCGGAGTCGTTCAGCCACCTGGAGGACCGCTACCACGACGCGATCCGCGCGTCGGTCACCCGCCACGGCGGCGTGGTACGCCAGCTCACCACCGAGACCGCGGTGGCCGTCTTCGGCGTGCCTACCTCCTACGAGAACGACGCCCTGCGGGCGGTGCGCGCGGCCGTGGACGTCCGCTCCGTCCTGCAGCGGGTCGACCAGGACCTGCGGCGCGAGCGCGGCGTTCGGCTGGCGTTCTCGGTCGGCGTCGAGACCGGCGAGGTGATGGTGCGCACCGTGGCGAGCGGGTCCGCAGCGCTCGTCGGCACCGTGCTGGGGCTCGCCCAGCGCCTGGAGCAGGTGGGCGCCGCAGGGGAGCTGCTGCTGGGACCCAGCACCTATGGCCTGGTGCGCGACGCCGTGGTGGTGGAGGAAGGGCCGGTCCTCGGGCGGGGCGGCAGGGGAAGGCCCTACCGCGGCTGGCGGCTCGCCCGGGTACGCCCCAGTACGCCCGGCCACCGCCGCCGCCTGGACGCGCCCATAGTTGGGCGGTCCACCGAGCAGTCGTTGCTCGCGCAGCTGTTCGAGCGCACCGTCTCCGACCGAGCCGGCCACCTGGCCACCGTGCTGGGCCCCGCCGGGATCGGCAAGTCGCGGCTGGCGCACGAGCTGCTCGCTCACGTCGGCGAGCGCGCGGCCGTGCTTCGCGGCCGCTGCCTGGACTACGGCGAGGGCATCACCTACTGGCCGGTCGCCGAGGTGGTGCGCCAGGCGCTCGGCGCCGACGAGGCGTCGCCACCCGACGAGCTGCGCGCCGGTGTCGCCGCGCTGTTGGCCGGCGACTCTAACGCCGAGGTCGTCGCCAGGCAGGTCACTGGACTGCTTGGGCTGAGCGACACGCCGCCCGCCGCCGAGCTGCCCTGGGCGGTGCGCCGGCTGCTCGAGGCACTGGCCAGACGGCGGCCCCTGATCGCGGTGCTCGACGACCTGCACTGGGCCGAGCCGGCCCTGCTTGACCTGGTCGAGCACCTAGCCGACTACGTCCGCGACGTCCCCTTCCTGCTGGTCTGCATCGCCCGGCCCGAGCTGTACGACGTCCGGCCGGGCTGGGGTGGCGGCAAGCGGAACGCCACCTCGATCCTGCTCGAGCCGCTGAGCGGCCAGGAATGTGCCCAGCTCGTCGACAACCTGCTCGGCGGTACCCTGCCCGAGCCGGTGCGGGCATGGCTCTCGGCCGCCGCGGACGGCAACCCGCTCTTCGCCGAGGAGCTCGTCGCCGTGCTGATCGAGGACGGCGTGCTGGTGCCGGCCGGCGCCTCCTGGGTGGCGACCGCCGACCTCGCCGCCCTCCCGGTACCGCCGACGATCTCGGCCCTGCTCGCCGCCAGGCTGGACCGGCTCGGGGCGGAGGAGCGGGCGGTCATCGAGCGGGCCAGCGTCGTGGGCAAACAGTTCAGCAGGGCGGCCGTGGTCGCGCTGACGCCCGAGCCGGCCCGGGCGTCGGTCGATGCCCACCTGCTGGCGCTGGCGCGCAAGGAGCTGGTCCACCCGGACCTCTCGCCGCACGCCGCCGAGGATGCGTTCCGCTTCCGCCACCTGCTGATCCGGGACGCCGCCTACGGCAGCCTCCCCAAGCGGCAGCGCGCCACGCTGCACGAGGCCTTCGCGGACTGGCTCGCGGCGGCGACGGGTGGCCGTCAGGGCGACGGCGAGGAGGTCGTCGCTTACCACCTCGAGCAGGCCTGCCGCTACCGTGAGGAACTCGGCCTGGTCGACCCGGCCCTAGTTCGCCGGACCGCCGACCAGCTGGCGCTCGTGGGACGGCGCGCTGGCGACCGCTGGGACTACCGCGCGGCGGCCAGCCTCCTGGCCCATGCGCGCGCCCTCCTGCCACCATCGGATCGGACTAGCCTCGACCTGCTGCCGACGCTGGTCGCGATCCTCGGCTACCAAGGGGACCATCACCAGGCCCGCGAGCTGGCCAGCGAGGGGATCAGGCTCGCCCGCGCGTCCGGAGAGCGGCGCCTGGAGGCGCGCCTGCTCGTCGAGCAGCAGCTAATGATCTGGACCGACGAGGAGGCCTGGACCGCGCAGCGGACGCGGGAGGAGCTCGCCCGGGCCATCCCCATGTTCGAGCAGGCGGGCGATGCCGGGGGGCTGGCGGCGGCGTGGCTGTTGACCGCCAAGCGGGAGATGATCGTGCTGCGCTACGCGGCGGTGGAGGACCCGCTCCGGCGCGCGGTGCGCCACGCGCGTGCGGCGAACGACGGGGACCGCGCCAGCCAGGCCCTCTACCAGTTTGGGCTGGCGTACGTCTACGGCCCGACGATGGTCCCTGAGGCGATCCGCCGTTGCCTGGAGCTGGGCCAGGGGGCCGGCGACAACCGCAGCATGCAGGCCATCGTCCGCGACTGGGTCGCCTCGCTCGAGGCCATGCGGGGCGACTTCGCCCGGGCGGAAGCCCTGCTCGGCGAGGTGGCGGCGACCCTGGAGGACCTAGGTTCCACGCTGGGCTGGGTGCCGTGGACCACGCACCGCGAGATCGTGGCGCTGGTCGCGAGCCTCTGCGGCGACCACGCGCGGGCTGAGGAGTCGTACCGGGTGAGCCTCGGGGCACTCGAGGAGGCGGGCGCCAGCGGGGTCGCCTCCAGCGAGGTGGCCTCCCTGGCCGACGTCGTCTTCGAGCAGGGACGAGCCGACGAGGCCGAGGAGCTCACCAGGATGAGCGAGCAGCTCGCCACCAGGAGGGACGACCTGCTCTCGCAACTGTTGTGGCGCAGCGTCCGCGCCAAGGTGGTCGCTTGCCTCGGCCGCATCGACGAGGCGCTGCGGCTCAGCCGGGAGGCGGTCGAGCTGGCGGCCCGGACGGACGCCCTGAACGACCGCGGAGACGCCTGGATGAACCGGGGCACGGTCCTGCGGATGGCCGGCGACGGCGACGCCGCCCGGGCCGCCGTGCGGCGCGCGCTGAGCGACTACGCCTCCAAGGGCAACCTGGTCGGCGCTGGCCGCGCCCGCTACCTGCTGGACGGCTGACCGGCGGGTGTTGACGCAAGCCGCGGAAGCGGCGACGATCGGAATGAACGTCCTGTGCCTCGTGAACCGGACCATTTGGTCCGAGCTGACCGGTTGGTGGCGTTGAGCGCGGGAGGTGGAGATGCCGGACGGCGATGAGTTCAATGAGCTGAGGGCACGGATCGTGGAACTGACGGCCGAGGTACGCCGGCTTGAGGCGATCACGGCGCACCAGGGCGACCACGGGCTCGGCTTCTCCGAGGAGCAGTACGACATGTACACCGCCGTAAGGAACTGGCTCGCGGGGCAGGGAATCAGCACCGAACAGTTCCGCGCCTTCCTCAACGTGCTCAACCTGATAACGCACGACGAGGGAGGCCTGATCCGCTACGTCAGGCCCTGCTGAGCGAGCACCCCCCGCGCCGCTTACGGAGCTGGCGGGCGCGACCGGAGCGGGCGGCGACCTCCTCGCCGCTGCCGGCGTGCTGGTCAACCCCTTCGGCGGCGTGGTGGCCGCGCTTCAACTGCTCCCCAAAGACCCTGACGAGCCGGCCCTACCGGTGGTGGTCGGCGCCAGGCTCGCCGACCATCCACGCCTCGACCCCGACCGCCGCTACTGCTCGGGCAAGGGCATGACGGCCGCCGAGGCGTGCGCGGGCGCCCTCGGCGAGGCGCTGGAGCGCTACGCGAGCGTGTCCTGGCCCCCGGCGGCCGTCCACCACGCCCGGCGGGACCAGCTCGACGGTGACGTCCTCGACCCCCGCGAGCTGGTGCTGTACCAGCCAGACCAGTACGCCGAGCTGCCGTATGCGCCCTACGCCGAGGAGGCGACGATGGGCTGGATCGTGACCAGGTCGCTGGTCTCCGGGTCGCTGGTCCAGGTCCCCGCGGTCGCGGTGCTCATGGGCTATGCGCCGGCCTCGCCCGCCGAGCGCATCTGCCCCCCGACCTCGAGCGGCATCGCCACCGGTGCGACCCTCGGCGGCGCCGTGCTCGCCGCCCTGTTCGAGGTGCTCGAACGCGACGCCTTCATGGTCACCTGGATGAACCGGCTCCCCGCCTGCAGGGTGGACCCGTCGGACCACCCCGATCGCGGCGTGGTCGACCTGTGCGACGCCTATGCGCGGCGGGGCGTCGCGGTGGAGCTGTACCGGCTGCGCACCGACCACCCGTGCCAGGTGTTCCTGGCCCTCGCCGTCCAGCAGCGCGGGGACGGCCCGGCCGTGGTGGCCGGGCTCGGCGCGGACCTCGACCCGGCCCTTTCGGCGCGCAAGGCCGTGCTCGAGCTCGGCCAGGTGCGCCCGGCCGTCCGCATCGACCTGCGCTCGCCCCGGACGCGGGCGCGCGTGCAGGCCCTCGCCGAGGATCCACGCCGGGTATCCACGCCGGACGACCACGCGCTGCTGTACGGCGATCCCCGCAGCGCGGGCGCCCTCGGCTTCCTGCGGCAGAGTCCCTTGGCCGCGCAGGACTGGGCGGCACCCGACGGCGCGGGGACCGGCGGGCGCCTCGAGCGGATCGTCGCGGCGCTCCGGTCCCAGAGCAGCGACGTGCTGTACCGCGACCTCACCCCGCCGGACATGGCACGGCTCGGCCTGCGCAGCGCGCGGGTGCTCGTGCCCGGCTTCCAGCCGATCCACTTCGGCTGGAAGGAGCCCCGGCTCGGCGGCAGGCGCCTGTACGACCTCCCCTACCGGCTCGGCGTCACGCCCGCACCAACCACTCCGGCGACGGTGAACCGCGACCCGCACCCGCTCGCCTGAGCGCCGGGCGCCACGGCCGCCGACCCCTGGCCCGGCCGGGCATCCGGTCAGCCGGGCGTCACCCTGACGGCGCAGTTCGGCGCCGGGTCCAAGGTCAGGAAGAAGTCCCCTCCGCTGGGCACCTGGTCGCTCCCATCGAATTGGGTCACCACCGAGCCGTCCCCCGAGTCGTGCACCACGGTGTGGCACTGGTCATTGGCGACCGTCACCTCGAACCCGGTGCCCGCGTGAAAGGGAAGGCTGTCGCCACCCGAGGTCCCGCTCCCGCCCGATCCGGCCTGGAACGGCAGGCGTGCCCACTTGCCCATGCCCGGCCGCCGCACGGCCACGCACCCGGAGCTGAGCTCCTCGAGCAGGAACCTGCCGGTCTCGCGCATCTGCACCACGTAGTTCGTCCCGTACCCCTGCCGCGACGCGCCACCCGGCGAGGTCACCGTGACGCTGCACTGCGAGCCCTCGACCTGCAGCCGCCACGGCGCGGTCGCGGCGAAGGCCTCGCCCACCGAGAGGTGCTGCGCGGTGTCGAGCCTGGACGCGACCAGGATGGCGACGATGGCCGCGAGTCCGGCCAGCACGGCCACGAGGGGCCACCCTCGCCGGCTCGGCCGGCGCCGCGGTGCCTCGTGCCGGTCGGGCGCGCCGGCGGCCTGGGGGTCGACGGGCTGAGGCGGGTCCGCCGAGCGCCGTGGGACCGGCGCCGGTAGGGGCAGGTGGCTCGCCGGCGCGGCGGCAGCCGTTGCCCGGTTCCAGCCCTTCGGGGCCTTCGCCAGCACCGCGGCCGCGCTCGCCGAGACCTGCTGGCTGTCGTCGGCCCGTAGGCGCAAGAGCGCCAGCCTGGCCGAGAGGGCGAGGCCGGGATGGCTGCCGCGGACGAGGAGCTCGAGCTCACCCACCGCGCCGAGCCGCGCCCCGGCGAGCGGGTGCTCGACCGCCTGCCGCAGCTCCGGCGGCAGCGGCGCCGCCCTCACCCGGGGCGTGCGAGCGATCAACAGGTCGCCCTGCACGTCAAAGTTCCACCTGCCGGGCGTCTGGTTCGGCGTGGTTCTGCGGACCTGCTCGAAGACGTACTCGTAGAGCTCGTCGACGGCGATGCGGCCGTCGCCGTCACGGTCAGCCTCGCCGGTCTCCATGCCTCGCACCAGTGCATGGGTGAACACTGACGGTCGCGCGCCGTCGCGGGAGAGCTCGGCCTCCTCGAAGGCGTACTCCATGGCGCTGGACGCGGTGAGCACGATCCGGCCACGCCCCTCGAAGCGCTCCGCGAGGTCGATGCGCTCGTCGGCGCGCGCCAGCATCCCGCGCGCGAAGGCGCCGCTGTAGCAGCAGTCCAGCAGCAGGACCACGCGACGCGACCGCGTCCTGGTCATGTGGCGGTTGACGTAGTCCGCCGGCACGGCGGTGGCGTCAAGGTTGGCCAGCTCGGTGTCGGCGGTGGCGAAGTAGAGCTGCCCGCTGTCGTCCTTCACCCCGTGGCAGGAGAACTGCGCCAGCAGGAGGTCGTCACCGAGGCGGTCGGCGAAGAAGGCGG
>DASUZB010000078.1:0-6840 GCA_036377075.1 Actinomycetes bacterium
CCGCGCTGCCTGAGCTGCCCCCTGGCCCGCGACCCGGCCTAGCGCCGCCGCAGCGCCGACCAGCGGCGCCGCCGTACGCCCTCGTCCTCGTCGGGCGCGCCGTCCTCGGCGGCGTCGGCCCCGTCGCGGTCGGCGGCCGCGGGCGCGGCGGCCTCGTCCCCCGCCTCGCCGTCGCCGTCGGCCTCGGCGCCGGGCGTGGCCGCCTCGCCGTCGCCGTCGCCGTCCAGCTTGACCGTGGCCGCCTCGTCGGCCGCCACCGCCGCGCCGCCCGTCCCGCCCTCGCCGGCCGCCTCGCCGCCGGCCGCCTCGCCGCCGGCGGCCCGGTCGCCGGTCGCGGCGGCCACCGCCGCCACCGCGGCGGCGCCGGTCGCCTCCTCCTCGTCCTGCTCGGCGCCGCCGCCGCGGCGCTCGCGCCACACCAGCGCGGCGGAGCCGAGCAGCACCACCGCGATCGACACGTAGGCGTTGCGGGACAGCCCCGCCAGCCGGTAGGTGGTGTCGGTGCGCAGCAGCTCCAGGAAGAAGCGCCCGGTGGCGTACAGCACCGCGTAGCACAGCACCAGGCTGCCGGTGCGCAGCCGGCGGGCGCGGCCGATCCAGACCAGCAGCCCGCAGACCAGCAGGTTGAACAGCGACTCGTACAGGAAGGTGGGGTGGAAGGTCGCCGAGGAGATGTAACGGTCGGGCCGGAAGCGCGGCTCCACCTCCAGCGCCCAGGGCAGCTTCGTCGGCGTGCCGAACAGCTCCTGGTTGAAGTAGTTGCCCCAGCGGCCGAACGCCTGCGCCAGCGGGATCCCGGGGATGGCGGCGTCGAGCGCCTTGCCGACCGGCAGGCGCTGCCGCCAGGCGACCAGCACCCCCACGGCGATGCCGAGGGTCAGCCCGCCGTACAGCGCCAGTCCGCCCTCCCAGACGGCGACCACGTGCAGCCAGCGGCCATCGAAGTCGCCGGTGTGGGTGGAGACGTAGGCGAGGCGGCCGCCGACGAACCCGGCCACCACCCCCCAGAAGGCCGCCCGCTCCAGCTCGGCCGGGTCACGGCCCTGCTTGGCCCAGCGCCGCCGCGCCAGCGACACGGCCGCGAGGATGCCGACCGCGATGCACAGCCCGTACAGGTGGAAGAAGAGCGGGCCGACGTGGATGCCGTTGGTCGGCGGCGGCGGGATGTACGCCAGCGGGCTCATCGGTCCATGACCTCCACGACCGCCTTGTCGACCGCGGCCAGCACGTCCTCGTCGAGGGTGCGGCCGGCGGCCGCGCAGTTGTCCTCGAGCTGCTCCGGCCGGGTCGCGCCGACGATCGCCGAGGCGACGTTGCCCTCGCGCAGCACCCACGCGAGCGCGAGCTGCGCCATCGACATGCCCGCCTCCGCGGCCACCACCCGCAGCCGCTCGACCGCGTCGAGCACGTCCTCGGTGAGCCAGTGGCCGACGAACATGCCCATCTTGCGGCTGGCGGCGCGGCTGTCGGGCGGGTGCGCCTCGCCCTTGCGGTACTTGCCGGTCAGCACCCCCTGGGCGAGCGGCGACCAGACCACCTGGCCGACGCCCTCCTGGGCGCACAGCGGCACCACCTCCGGCTCGATGCGGCGCTGCAGGATCGAGTACTCGGGCTGGTTGGACACGATCCGGTCCAGCCCGAGGTCGTCGGCGACGCGCAGCGCCGCGGCGATCTGGTCGGCGGTCCACTCGCTCACCCCGACGTACAGCACCTTGCCGCGGCGCACCAGGTCGTCGAGGGCGCGCATGGTCTCGTCGAGCGGGGTCTCGTCGTCGTAGCGGTGGCACTGGTACAGGTCGACGTAATCGGTGCCCAGGCGCCGCAGGCTCGCGTCGCACTGCTCGAGGACGTGCTTGCGCGACAGGCCGCCGTCGTTGGGCCCGTCGCCCATCGGGAAGAACACCTTGGTAGCCAGGACGTACGACTCCCGCGGGTAGCCAGCCAGCGCCTCGCCGACCACCCGCTCGGCCGCGCCGCGGCCGTACGCGTTGGCCGTGTCGAAGAAGTTCACGCCCAGGTCGTAGGCCTTGGCGACGATCCCCTTGGCCCGCTCGGCCTCGACGCCGACCCCGTAGGTGAGCCACGAGCCGAGCCCGATCTCGCTGACCCGTACGCCGCTGGCTCCCAACCGGCGGTACTCCACCCCTCACGCCCCTCTCCGGACGCGCCCGCCAGGGCGTGTCCGTTCAAATGGCCGCCGGCCGCAGGCCGGCTCCATCCGTAGCGGACCGACTCGGCATCGCACACCTAGTAGCCTGCCACGGGCCGCGGCGGTCTGCCGACCAGCTCGCCGCCGCCGCGTACCACCAGCTCGTCGCGCAGCGCCCACAGGGCCGGGAAGAAGCGCAGCCGCAGGGTGTGCTCGAGGTACTTCACCGCCATCCCGCCGGTGCCGCGCGCGTGGAAGCCGAGCGTCCGCTCCACCAGCGCGATGTGCTCCTGGCGCCAGCGCGTCCAGCGGGTGTCGTAGTCGACCAGCGCCTCGCAGACCAGGTAGAAGCCGGTGCGGTCGCCCGGTTCGGCGTACAGCTCGGCCCAGCCGGCCGGGCCGTCCAGGCCCAGCCGCGCGCCGGCGTCGGCGTGCGCCTCCGCCAGGGAGCGCTGCGCCAGCCTGGCGCGCAGCGGCGGCGGCAGCTCGCCGCCGTACTCGATCTCCAGCGCCTTGAGGTAGGCCTCCTCCCGCAGCCCGGACAGCAGCTCCAGCTCGCGGAACTGGCGCGACTGGAAGCCCGACGCGGTACCGAGGTAGCTGCGGAACTGCTGCAGCGCCCACGGCGGCAGGGTGTGCAGGCTGCGCATCTGGTCGAGGCCGTGGGACAGGTTGGCGTTGACGCGGCCGATCAGGGCGAGCGCGCGGGCGTGGGCGTCGGCGTCGAGCTCCGCGATGACCCGCTCCAGGTCGTGCAGGGCCAGCTTCATCCACAGCTCGAGGGCCTGGTGGACGATGATGAAGTGCAGCTCCTCGGGGTGCGGCGGCTGCGAGCGCGGCCGCTGCAGCGACAGCAGCTCGTCGATCCGCAGGTAGCTGCCGTAGGTGAGCTCGTCCTCCTCCACGCCCCGTCCACCAGCCTTTCCGCACGTTCGCACGCCGTCCGCGCCACGTCGCGTCCACTAGTACGGCAGCCGCACTTCCGGGAGCCCTTCGGCTGCGTGGCCCGCTCAGCGTAGTGGCGCGGCCTGCCCAACCTGAAGCCTCCACGCCAGGTTCGCATGCCGCGGGCAGGCCTGCGCCGAAGTGCGGCTGCCGTACTAGGCCGCCGCCAGCGGCAGCCTACGCTGCCCGTCCGGACGGCGGCATCCCCGGGGGCCTGACGCGGACCCGGCCGCCTTCATTGCCGACCCGGTGCGACCGCCATAGCATGCAGGCGGAGCCATCGAGCGGCGCCGTGGCCGCCCGAGACGGCGCCTCCGCCCGAAGGAGGGATCGTGCGACGGACCCTCGTGCCGCTGGCCGCGGTCGGCCTGCTGACCGTGCTGCTCTGGCCGGCCACCGGCGGCGCCGCCGCGCCCCGGCGGGCCGCCGCCGGGCAGGACCCCGACGCCTACGGCCACGAGCTCTACCTGCAGTCGTGCGCCTCCTGCCACGGCGTGAACCCGGCCGGCCCGAGCAACTACCCCACGGTCCCGTCGCTCAAGGACGTCGGCGGGGCGGCCGCGGTCGACTGGGCGCTGCGCTCCGGCCGCATGCCGTGGCGTTCCACCAAGGGCCCGGCGACGCGCGGCCGGCCGGCGTTCGACCAGTCGCAGGTCCGCGCGATCAGCCTCTACGTCGGCGACCAGGTCGGCGACCGCGACATCCCCACCGTCGACCCCAGCCAGGGCCACGTCCAGCAGGGCCGCGACCTGTACGCGCAGGCCTGCTCGGCCTGCCACGGCATGAACGGCGCCGGGTCGGCCGTCGGCGGCCACGACGTCGCGCCCAGCCTGCAGGGGATCGACGCGCTCAGCGTCGGCGAGGCGATGAAGATCGGCCCGGGCAACATGCCGGTGTTCTCCGGCGGCATCTACGACGCGGCCGGGGTGAACTCGATCGCCGCCTACACCGACACCCTCGACAAGAACGTCGACAACCCGGGCGGCCTGCCGATCGGCGGCAAGGGGCCGGTGCCGGAGGGGTTCGTCGCCTGGCTGATCGGCCTGGGCGTGCTGGTCCTGTTCGCCAAGGTGGTGGGGGGCCGCAACTAGCCGCCTCGAGGAGGAGTCGAGCGAGTGGACGACCAAGCGCAGCAGCGCCAGGCAGGGCCGGAGGAGCCGCTCAGCCGCGAGCAGTACCGCGCCGCGCGGCTGACGGCGGCCTGCTTCGTGGTGGCGATCCTGGCCGGCGTCGCCCTGTTCGTCGTCTACTTCGCCGGCGGCCAGACCCAGCTCGAGGGGATCCTGTTCGCGCTGGCGCTCGGCGGCCTCGGCATCGGCATCGCCATCTGGGCCGAGCGGCTGCTCAACGCCCACGAGGTGGAGGAGGACCGCCACGACTTCACCGTCGGCGAGGAGAGCCGCCTGGCCCTGGTCGAGTCGTTCGAGGAGGAGACCGGCCCGCTGCTCCGCGTAGGCGCGCGCCGCTCCTTCCTGGTGCGGCTGCTCGGCGCCGCCGCCGGCGCCCTCGGCCTCGCGCTGCTGCTGCCCGGCCTGTCGCTGGGCCCCTCGCCGGGCCGCGGCCTGGCGCACACCTCCTGGCGCAAGGGCCGCCGCGTGGTCGGCGAGGACGGCAAGCCGGTCGTCTTCGACGCCGTGCCCGAGGACGGGTTCCTCACCGTCTTCCCCGAGGGCGCCGACGTCAACAAGGCCGACTCCCAGGCGCTGCTCATCAGGGTCCCCAACGGCTTCCTGCAGCTCCCCGCGGACCGGCTGGCCGGGGTGCCCGGCGGCACCCACGTCGCCTACTCCAAGATCTGCACCCACGCCGGCTGCCCGGTCGGCCTGTACCGGCCGGAGACCAGGTCGCTGATCTGCCCCTGCCACCAGTCCCAGTTCGACGTGCTGCGCGGCTGCAAGCCGTACTTCGGCCCCGCCGCCCGGCCGCTGCCGCAGCTGCCCCTCGGGGTCGACCGCGACGGCAACCTCGTCGCCCTCGGCGACTTCTACGAGCCGGTCGGGCCAGCCTTCTGGCACCGCATCAAGCGAGGCAGGTCCTCATGAGCATGGTCCGCCGGTCGGTCCAGTACCTCGACGAGCGCCTCGGCACCGCCAGCTTCGCCCGCAAGGCCCTGCGCAAGGTCTTCCCCGACCACTGGTCCTTCCTGCTCGGCGAGATCGCCCTGTTCGCCCTGGTGGTGCTCGTGTTCACCGGGGTGTTCCTGACCTTCTTCTACACCCCGGACGCCCGCCCCACCGTCTACCAGGGCACCTACGCGCCGATGCGGGGCAAGGAGGTGTCGGCCGCGTACGAGTCGGTGCTGCGGCTCTCCTTCCAGGTCCGCGGCGGCCTGCTGATGCGCCAGGTGCACCACTGGGCGGCGCTGGTGTTCGTCGCCGCGATCGTGATCCACCTGTGCCGGGTCTTCTTCACCGGCGCGTTCCGGCGGCCGCGCGAGGTGAACTGGCTGGTCGGCATCGTGCTGCTGCTGCTGGCCATGGCCGAGGGCTTCACCGGCTACTCGCTCCCCGACGACCTGCTGTCCGGCATCGGCCTGCGCATCTTCTACTCGGTGGTGCTGGGCGTCCCGCTGGTCGGGAGCTGGGCCGCCTACCTGCTGTTCGGCGGCGAGTTCCCCGCCCCCGACATCATCTCGCGGCTGTTCGTCTTCCACGTCATGCTGCTGCCGGCGCTGCTGATCGGCCTGGTCGCGCTGCACATCTTCATCCTGGTGCTGCAGAAGCACACCCAGTTCCCCGGCCCCGGCCGCACCGAGCACAACGTGGTCGGCAAGCGGCTGTGGCCGCAGCAGACCTTCAAGTCGGTCGGGCTGCTGTTCGTGACCACCGCGGTGCTGGCCGCCCTCGGCGGGCTGGCGCAGATCAACCCGGTCTGGCAGTACGGCCCCTACGTGCCGTTCAACGTCACCTCGCCGGCCCAGCCGGACTGGTACATCGGCTGGCTGGACGGGGCGCTGCGGCTGGGCGGGCCGTGGAGCTTCACCGTCTTCGGCTTCCCCATCTCGGAGGTGTTCTGGCCGGCCATCCTGTTCCCGGGGATCGCCTTCGGGACGCTCACCCTGTGGCCGTGGATCGAGCGCCGCTTCAACCGTGACCAGGCCGAGCACCACCTGCTCGACCGGCCCAGGGACGCGCCGCTGCGCAGCGCCATCGGCATGGCGGGCCTGTGGATGTTCTTCGTGATGTTCCTCGAAGGCGGCAACGACATCATCGCCGTCCTGCTCAACGTCTCGGTGGAGAGCATCACCCGCGTCCTGCAGGCCGCCTTCGTGGTCGGCCCGCTGGTCATCGGCGTGGCCACCTACGTGGTGTGCAGGTCGCTGCAGAAGAGCCGCATCCACCCGGCGAGGGCGAGCGCCGGCCTGGAGCTGCGCCGCACCGAGAGCGGCGGCTACGAGACCGTCCCGCTCGACCCGGCCTCCGAGTAACGGCCTTACCGGGCCCCGGGGTCGTGCTCGCCGCGGTCGGGCTCCAGGCGGCCGTAGCGGTTCTCACGGTTGACCGCGGCGACCCACCCCCACAGGCTCGCCGCCACCAGGACGAGCCCGAGCAGCAGCAGCCACAGCCCGTAGATCAGGCCGGTGGTGAGGATCGCCACGCCGCCGCCGAGCAGCAGCGGCCAGATCGACGGCAGCGGCAGGACGGCCAGGTGGTCGGCGGTGTAGTCGCTGGGCCCCTCGGGGTCGCGCCGCGGGACGCCGGCCAGCCGCCGCATGGCGTCGCCGAACCCCTCCCTCGGGCCGGGGT
>DASUZB010000079.1:0-9709 GCA_036377075.1 Actinomycetes bacterium
AGGCGGCGGACGAACCCGGCCAGCTCCAGCTCCACCACGGCGGCGGCGGCCGCCGCCGCCGCCAGGCCGCTCAGCGCGGCCAGCCGCGACACCCCCAGGACCTGACCGTCCACCAGCAGGGCGAGCAGCGCCCTGGCGGCCTGGCTGGCACCAGGCGGCAACGGCCGCTGCCCGGCGAGCGGCTGGGCGCCCCCGCCGACCGCGGGCGCGCCGAGCTCGTCGAGCACGTCGTCCAGGCCGCGGACCAGGGTGGCGCCCTCGCGGATGAGGTCGTTGCAACCCCGGGCGCCGGGATCCCACGGGGCGCCGGGGACCACCAGCACGCGGCCACCGCCGCGGCTCCCGGCCGCACGGGCGGTGGCCAGGCTGCCCGAGCGGCCGCCGGCCGCCACCACCACGACCGCCACGGCGAGCGCCGCGATCAGGCGGTTGCGCGGGACGAAGTTGGCGGGCATGGGCCGGGCGCCGGGCGGGTGCTCGCCGAGCAGGGTGCCGCCCTCGGCCAGGATGCGCCGGAACAGGGCCTCGTTGGCGCGCGGGTAGGCGACGTCGAGCCCGCAGCCGACCACCGCGACGGTACGACCGCCGCCGTCGAGCGCGCCGGCATGGGCGGCGGCGTCCACCCCGACCGCTCCCCCGCTGACCACGCAGCGGCCGATGCCGGCCAGGCCGGCGCCGAGCGAACGGGCCACCGCCAGGCGCAGCGGCGAGGCACGCCGCCCGCCGACCACCGCGACCGACCCGTCGGGCAGGGGCGGCGGTGGGCCGGCAACGAACAGCCAGGCGCACGGCGGCTCCGGTGGCGCCTCGGCGAGCGGCCAGCCGGGATCCCCGGGGACCAGGAACCGCAGGCCGAGCTCGTCCAAGCTGGCCGCCACCCGCCCAGGCTCCGGACTGTCGGGCCGTAACAGCTCGACCGGGTCGTGCCCGCCGGCGAGCTTGCCGGCGACCGCCGCGGGCAGCGGCCCCGGCGTGGCCGCCAGCGCCAGCATCACCTCCCGGGCCGTCCGCTCCGGCGTCCACCACGACGGCCGCCCCAGGGAGCGACGGCTCATGGCTGGTCGGCGCCGGCGAGGGGGCGGAGGCTCAGGGCCTCGCGCACGTCGTCCTCGCCGACCCGGTCGGCGCCGGCGAGGTCGGCGACGGTGCGGGCGACGCGGAGGGCGCGGTGGAAGCCGCGGGCGGTGAGGCCGAGCCGGTCGACGGCCGTGGCCAGCAGCCGCCGCGCGGCGGGAGACGGGGCGCACAGCTCACCGAGGCTGGCGACCGGCAGGCGGGCGTTCTCGCTGCCGGCGCGCGCCTGCTGCAGCGCCCGGGCGGCGTGGACCCGGGCACGGACCGGGGCGGAGGGCTCACCGCCGGCGAACTCGCTGAGCTGGTCGGCGGTGACCCGGTCCACGTGCACGCACAGGTCGATGCGGTCGAGCAGCGGACCGGACAGCCGGCGGGCGTAGCGGCGCAGGTCCTCCGACCCGCAGCGGCAGGCGAGCACGGCGTCGCCGAGGTGGCCGCACGGGCACGGGTTGGCGGCCGCGACCAGGGAGAAACACGCGGGAAAGCGCACGCTGGCGGCCGACCGGACCACCGTCACCTCGCCGTCCTCGAGCGGCTGGCGCAGCGCCTCGCACACCGGGCGGGGAAACTCGGCCAGCTCGTCGAGGAACAGCACGCCGCGGTGCGCCAGGCTGACCTCGCCGGGGCGCGGCACGCGCGAGCCGCCGCCCACCAGGCCGGCCATCGAGATGCCGTGGTGGGGCGCCCGGAACGGCCTCGTGCTGGCCAGCGGCGTGTCCGGGTGGACGAGCCCGGCGGCCGAGAGCACCTGGGTCACCTCGAGCGCCTCGTCACGGTCGAGCTCGGGCAGCAGCCCGCGCAGGCGCCGGGCGAGCATCGTCTTGCCCGCCCCGGGCGGGCCGACCAGCAGCAGGTTGTGCCCGCCAGCGGCGGCGATCTCCAGCGCGCGCCGCGCCAGCGGCTGGCCGCGCACGTCCGCCAGGTCCTCGACCGGGCCCGGCGCCGCCGCCCGGCACGAGCTGGGCGGGTCGAGCCCGGCCTCGCCGCGCAGGAACGCGGCGACCTGGCCGAGGGACGAGGCCCCGCCGACCCGCAGGCCTGGCACCAGCGCCGCCTCGGCGAGGTTGGCGGCGGGCACCAGCAGCAGGCGGGCGCCCCCGTCACGCGCCGCGATGGCGCTGGCGAGCACGCCGCGGACCCCGCGGACGTCGCCCCCCAGGCCGAGCTCCCCCACCGCCCAGAGCCCGTCGACGGCCGCCTGCGGCACCGCGCCGGTCGCGGCGAGCAGCCCGATCGCGATCGGCAGGTCGAAGCCCGAACCCTGCTTGGGCAGGTCGGACGGTGGCAGCGAGATGGTGACGCGCCGGTCCGGCCACTCGAAGCCGGCGTTGCCGAAGGCGGCCCGGAGCCGGTCGCGGGCCTCCAGCACGGCCGCGTCGCCCAGCCCGACCACCATCACCGCGGGCAGCCCGCGGCCGATGTCGACCTCGACGCCGACCGGGTGGGCGGTGAGGCCGACCAGCGCGGCGGTCGCCAGCCTGGCCAGCACGGCTACCCCGCCCCCTCGGGGCGGCCCGGGACGGTCAGGGCGCTCGGCATGGCCGCAAACCTAGGCGGCGCCGGGCGGGCGCCGGAACCCCCGCCCGCCGATCTGTGGACGGTCGCTTCGAGGACCGTGTGTTCCGCGCGGCCGGCTGGATCTCGCCGGTGGTCCTGGTGGACGGGACGGTCACCGGCGTCTGGGCGCACGAGCGCAGCGGCGGCCGCGTCGAGGTCACGGTCAGCCCGTGGAGGCCGCTGACGGCCGTCCACAAGCGCCAGCTCGGCGGCGACGCCGACCGCCTCGGGAGCTTCCTCGGCGTTCCGGCGACCGTCTCCTACGAGGCCAGCCCGGCCGCGTAGCCGCGCACCTGCCCGTCGTCCGTAACGCTGTCGGGACGGAATCCGGCCACACTGGCGCGTGGGCGCCGAGGGTCCGGGCGGTGCCAGGAGTCGGAGGGCGTGCATGCGTCGAGGATCATGGCGGTAACCGCCGGTCGCCGGCCGGCATGGCCGCCGTGGTGGCCGGCTGGGCTGGCATGGGCGCTGTGGGCGCTGGCCATCCCCGGCGGCTTCGCCGTGGTCGTGCGGCTGGACCACCTGCTGCGCCAGGCCGGCAGGCCGGACCTCGCCTTGCTGAACCCCGACCAGTACGCCTACGTGCTGACGTTGGTGAGCGCGGCCACGGTTGGGGCGGTGCTGGCCAGCCGCCGGCCTCGCCATCCGGTGGGTTGGCTGCTGCTGGCCCTGGGGCTGTCGGTGGTGGTGGCCGGAGTGGCCCAGGGCTACGCGGGTTATGGGCTGGCCCGGCCAGGGTCGCTGCCCGGGGCTCGCTGGGTGGCCCTGTACGGCGACACCAGCGGGGTCGCCTGGTCTGCCCTGGTCGGCCTCATCCTGCTGCTCACCCCGACCGGGTCGCTGCCCTCGCCCCGTTGGCGCTGGTGGGCAATCGTCACGGCGGCGGTGCCGGTCGCCTTCCTGCTGGGCTTGCCGCTCATGGCCGGTCTGCTGGACGGGCCCGACCAGTCGGTCACCAGCCCGCTGGCAGCCCCCGGCCTGGCCCTGGCCACCGGCTACCTTCTGACCCAGCTCGCCGTCCTGGTCGACGTCGCCTCGTTGGTGGTGCGCTTCCGCCGTGCTCGCGGCACCGAGCGCCTCCAGCTGCGATGGGTGGCGATGGCCGCCGGCCTGTTGGCGCTGGCCGTGGTGGCCGCCGTCGTCGGCGCGCTCACCGGATACCCTGCCGTGGTCGAGTGGACCTCTGGCCTGTTCGTGGCGCTGCTGCCGGTGGCGACCGGGGCGGCGGTCCTGCGCTACCGGCTGTACGACCTGGACCGCATCGTCAGCCGCACGCTGGCCTACGGGCTGCTGACCGTGCTGCTGGGCGGCGGCTACGCCGCGGTGGTCCTCGGGCTCGGCCAGCTGCTCGGCCGCCGCCAGTCCAGCCTGGTGGTGGCCGGTGCCACCCTGGCCGTGGCGGCGGCGTTCCAGCCGGCCCGCCGCCGCGTCCAGGCCGCGGTCGACCGGCGCTTCAACCGGCGCCGCTACGACGCCGCCCAGACGATCCAGGCATTCAGCGCCCGCCTGCGCCAGCAGGTCGACCTGGACACCCTGACCAGCGAGCTGCTGGCGGTGGTCCACCAGACAGTGCAGCCGACCAGCGTGTCGTTGTGGCTGCGACGTTCCGTCAGGGCAACCCAGAACCGAGGCAGCGCAGGCGCAACCCGTTCGGCCTGACGGCCGGCGCCAGCTTCCAGGACCGTTCGCACCGCTTCGGGAACACCCGAGAAGCATCAGAACGCCCCTTCGAAGTGCCCAACCAGGGGTGGCTGGCCCCCCGGCCAGGAATGGACGTTTTCTCGCACCCGAATCACAGCGACCAGGCCGACCGCCTGCGGACGGAACCTGCGGGCCTTTCGACCACTGTGAGAAGATCAGGGCCGCCGCCAGGCCCGCCATGGACGCAGGAGCCCGGCAAAACGAGGGGGACGCCATGGCCGCACCATCGCGCGTTCGCAAGAGCATCGACAGCCTCACGCCGCAGGAACTCGCCGACTACGAGCATGCGATCTCCAAGCTGCAGGACATCTCGGCGAACGACCCGCAGAGCATCGACGGCTACACGTACTTCGAGCAGCTCCACGACGGCGACCTCGGCCCGTGCGAGCACAAGAACGACACGTTCATGCCGTGGCACCGCGCCCACCTGGTCCTCTTCGAGGAGGCGCTGCGCCGCTCGGACCCGCCGCGGACCGAGAACGTCACGGTGCCGTACTGGGACTGGTCGGCGCTGCCGAGCGGAAGGCGCTACCCGAAGGCGTTCGAGGACCAGAGCTCGGTCCTGTTCCACGAGTTCCGCGAGGAAACCCCGATCTGCCGGACCGACGGCGCCAGGGGCTGCGCGAGCCTGCCGTTCCCCCGCGCCGAGCTCGACGCCCGTGTCCTGAGCGTCGACCGCTGGTCGACGCCCGACCGCCAGCAGTCGCACCTCACCTTCGGCGGCCACCAGGGCGGCGAGCAGGATTGCTCCTCACAGTTCGGCCTCGGGTTCGGGGCGCTCGAGCAGCCCGCCCACAACACGATGCACGACGGGTACGTCGGCGGCGACATGGCAGATCCGTCGTCCGCAGCGCTCGACCCGATCTTCTTCTCCTTCCACTGCTACCTCGACCTGCTCTGGGCCCAGTGGCAGGAGAGGTTCGACACGGACACCGACCTCGAGGCACGGTTGTGCGGGCTGTTCAAGGACCGCGAGCACCTGCCGGAGAACCGCTTCCGGGTCAAGGACGCGCTGGACACGAAGGCGCTTGGCTACGTCTACGAGTACGTTCCGGGGGAGCAGCCCCCGGCGCGGCGCGCTGTCGCGGCGACGCCGCTGTTCCCCGCGCACCCGGCCTTCGACTTCGTCGTCAGCGCCCGCAAGAAGCCGGACCTCGTGCGCACGCTCGACATCACCATCCCGGAGCCGGGCGTCGGGGGGGCGCACCTGCTGCTGACGGGGGTGAACGTGACGACACCGTTCTCGTACAGCGCCGACATCTACCTGACGCCCGCGGGCGAGGAGCTACGCCTCGAGGACCGCGAGTTCCGCGCGACCCACCTCGCGGACCTGCTCTACTTCTGGCAGGCCCACCACGGCGCCAACCACGCCCGCACGCACGACCTCACGGTCGACCTGGGACGCGCGCTCAAGGCGCTCGCCGAGACGCACGCCGGCGAGCGGTGGCGCGTGTCGGTCGCGCTCGGCGTGAGCGAGACCCGGACGCCGCCGCACCACGGCGGGCACCACCACCCCCACGCCGCGCCCGCACCGCAGGCGGCCGACCCCGCCGGCACGATCGACTTCGGCGACCTGACGCTGAACGTCTACTGAGGAGGACGACGTGGCGGAGGACCAGCGGCCTCCGGTCTTCGAGCTCCACATCCGGCCGATGTTCCGGCTGCTCGAGCGCGAGCACATGCTGACGCTCGTCGAGCCCGGCTTCGACCTGTGGGAGCTGGAAAAGGTCTGGGAGATGCGCAACGACATCCTCGTGCGGCTGCGCGGCGAGGGGCTCCAGAACATGCCCGGGCTGAAGGTCGGCGGCCCGTGGCCCGCCGAGTGGATCGACCTCTTCGAACGCTGGACGCAGAACCCGACCGCGGACGACATCGGGCACCACCTGGTGCTGGCACGACCGGACGGTCCGTACGAGCTTCAGCCCGCGTCGGGCGAAAAGCGGCGACTGAGCGCCAGGGTGATCGCTCCAACCCCCGGCTGCCGCACGTGGTTCGGGCTCGACTCGATCACGCCCGGCCAGCGCGAGTACACCCTCCACCTCGAGCCGGCAATGCCGGCGCCGCCACCTGGCGAGAGCCCGCTCCAAGCGCGCGAGATATTCGAGAAGGGCGACGCGACCAAGCTCGTCATCCACGACGCCGCCGGCACCCACGACCTACCAGTCTCCTAGGACCGCAGGGCGCGGCGCGACCGACGCGCCTCTCGAGGCCCCTGGCTCCCGAACGTGACCCGAGTGATCAGGGTCTGGTCAGGACCATCTTGAGGGCGTTGGTCTTGGCGGCGTCGGCAAAGACCCCGTAGGCCTCGAGAATCTGGTCCTGGGAGAAATGGTGGGTGGCGAACGGCCGCGGGTCCAGGCGCCCCTCGGAGACCAGCCGGAGCAGCGTCGGCGTGGACGAGGTGTCCACCAGCCCGGTGGTGATGGTGACGTTCCTGATCCACAGCCGCTCCAGGTGCAGGGTGGCGGGGTGGCCGTGGACGCCGATGTTGGCGACCCGTCCGCCCGGCCGCACCAGCTCGGTGCACAGCTCGAACGTCTCGGGGATGCCGACCGCCTCGATGGCCACGTCGGCGCCGAGCCCCTCGCTCAGCCCGTTGACGACCTCGAGGGGGTCCTCGGCGTCGCTGTTCACCGTCACGTCGGCGCCGAACTCCGACCGGGCCTTCTCCAGCCGGGAGTCGGCCTTGTCGATCGCCACGATCCTGCTCGGCCCGTACAGGCGGGCGGTCATCATCGCCGCCAGGCCCACCGGCCCGGCACCGACGACCGCCACCACGTCGCCGGGACGGACGTTGCCGTTGAGGACGCCGACCTCGAAGCCGGTCGGCAGGATGTCGGACAGGAACAGCACCTGCTCGTCGCTGAGCCCCTCCGGAACCTTGTAGAGGCTGTTGTCCGCGAACGGGATGCGGACCAGCTCCGCCTGGGTGCCGTCGATCAGGTGCCCGAGGATCCAGCCGCCGCCGCTCTGGCACTGGCCGTACATCCCCTGCCGGCAGTACTGGCAGCGTCCGCACGCGGAGATGCAGGAGACCAGCACCCGGTCGCCCTGCCGGACGTTCTCGACGGCGTCACCGGTCTCCACCACCGTGCCCACGGCCTCGTGCCCCAGCGTGCGCCCCTCGCTGCAGGTCGGTACGTCGCCCTTGAGGATGTGCAGGTCCGTGCCGCAGATGGTGGCCGTGTCGATCTGGACGATGGCGTCGCTGGGCCGGTCGAGCCTGGGGTCCGGCTTGGACTCCCACTCCTTCTGGTTGGGGCCGTGGTAGACGAGCGCCTTCATGAGCGTCCACCTCCGCGCTACGGGGACCTTCCACGAGCATAGGAACTGGACGTAGAGGACGGATCCCCCCAATCCGGGGATCGCCCGCAGGTTTCCTCACCGTGTGGAACACCGACGCGGTTTCACGGTGCGGTCGAGGGACGGGGAGATCCTCGGCGAGCGCGTCTACCCGGAAGGGCGGTGCCTGATCAGCACGCCCCTTCGAGGTGCTCGACCAGTGGCGGCCGGCCTGCCGGCCAGGTGTGCTTTCTGGAAGTTGACCAGCACCGCGTCCCCGCTCATCGGCCGTGACGTGCGCAAACGGCCTGCCGATGGCTTCGGGCGTCACCTGCCATCCTTGGCCGTTCCGTTCCGTCCCGGGCGGCCTGTCGTCGGGCCGAGGGAAGGTGGAGGAAGGCGCGGCGCGCCGTCTGACCACGGTGCTCCACCATCTGGCACGTGCCAGAGAAGGTCGAGTCGGTAGGGCGGCTGCACCTCGTGTCAACCGAACCTGCGCAGCAGGAGTATGCCGCGCCTTGCCGCCGGCCAGGCCGAGCAGCCCCGGATTGGCCGGGCTGCGTCCCGCAAGCTGGTAGGCCGGCGACCAACCGCGCGGACTCCCCCGCCGCCTCAAGGAGGTAGGCCATGGCAATGAGCGAGTCGCTGGCCCAGTGGCTGCGCGTCCTGCGGCAGGCGCCCGCCTTCGGCGGTGGGCGCTGGCGGGGCCTGCCCGGCGCCCTGCTCGCCTGGCGGGATGCCGCCCCGTTCGTGCGCGTCCACTTCCTGGCCGTGGCCGCCGACCTCGGCCTGTTGGAGGAACTCGACCGCCGGCCGGCGACCGCCCAGCAGCTCGGCGACCGCCTCGCCGTCGGCGACCCGGCGCTGCTGGATGCGTTCCTCCGCCTCGGCGTGGCGCTGGGGGAGCTGCGCTGCCAGGCGGGGCGGTGGTCGTTGCGGGGCCGCCGCGGCAGGGCCCTGGCCGCGCCGGAGGCCGACCCGCTGCGGGCCATGGCGCAGGAGGCCGTCCACTACGACGCCGCGGTGTACGCCAGGCTGGCGCAGCACCTGCGCGGCGCGCCGCCCGGCGACTACCTGGGCACGACCGGGGTGGTGATCGCCCGGGCCTCACGCCTGGTCGAGCCCATCCTGGCGCCATGGCTGCGGTCGCTGGTGGCCCAGCGCCGGGCGCGGCGGGTCCTGGACGTCGGCTGCGGCACCGGAGCGTACCTGGTCCACGCGGCGGCGGCCGGCGGCCCCGAGCTCACCGGGCTCGGCGTGGACTTGGACGGCGCCGTGGTCGACCTGGCGCGCCGGCGGCTGGCCGACGCCGGCCTGGCCGCGCGGTTCGAGGTGCGCCACGCCGACGCGCGCACCACCGAGCTGCCAACGGCCCAGTTCGACCTGGTGCTGCTGTTCCAGAACCTGTTCTACTTCGCCGAGGACGAACGCCCCGGCCTGCTGCGACGCCTGCACGAGCTGGTGGCCCCGGGCGGCGCGCTGCTGCTGGCCTCCCCGTTCGCCGGCCGCTCGCTGGCCGCCGCCCACTACGACCTGGTGTTCCGGGCCACCGCGGGCTGCGGCCCGCTGCCCCGCCGCCAGCAACTCGACCGGCAGCTCCACGACGCCGGCTTCACCACGGCCCGCTGGGTGCGGCCGATCCCGCTGGAGCCGTACCACGTGGTCGTGGCGGAGCGCTGAAGATCGTGCGCGCCAAGGTTCCAGCATCTCGGGACGCCCTCGACCAAGCCCGATGACCGGCCGTGGCGCCGGCCACGCCGGAAAGCTGCCAGCAGCCTGGGAGTCACCCATCCAGACCGCGAGGGTGGCCGCGCGGATCTACGCCTTGGCTGGGGGTGGTGGCGCCCGTCTGGCACCTCCTGTGGATCGTCTGGGTGAGGAGCGCCAGCAGCCGCCCCCGTTCGGAGCGCCCCCCTCGCACGGCCAGCTCACGACGATTACGTCAGGGATACTCGAAGGACGTGAGAATGGCCGCGGCGTCGGTGCGCCGAGAGCACGAAGGAGCTGACGATGCAGTTCCACGTGGACGGATTCCGGGCTGGCGACCCGCGCGTCCGGCCGGCCGATCCGACCGCGGTTGCACGGCCCGCGGCCT
>DASUZB010000080.1:0-12742 GCA_036377075.1 Actinomycetes bacterium
GAGGTCGTCGAGCCCGCGGACGTGCTCGTAGTCCGGGTCGCCGTCCAGGACCGCGATGACCTTGGCGTCGGGCCCCGCCTCGTCCTGCATCCAGAACACGCCGACCGGCCGGGCCATCACGTGGCAACCGGGGAAGGTCGGTTCCGCCAGCAGGACCAGCGCGTCGAGCGGGTCACCGTCCTCGCCGAGCGTCCCTTCCAGGAAGCCGTAGTCGGCCGGGTAGACCGTCGCGGAGAACAGCCGCCGGTCGAGCCGCATCACGCCCCGCTCGTGGTCGAACTCGTACTTGTTGCGGCTGCCCTTGGGGATCTCGATGACCACCTCGACCACGTCGTCGCTCATCCTCGCGTCCTCCTGTGCCGTCGGCGGTCGCTGGCCGGAGGCGACGCGGCTTCGGCGCCATCATCGCCGCACTCCGCCAAGGCGCGCACCAGGGGCCCAGGCGGGAGTCCAGGCGCAGCGCGTCAGCCTGGCAGGCCCTTGCCCCCGACCGGCCGGACCTCGATCTGCTCGGGCATGCCCTCGAGGAGCGGCATCGCCTGCTCCACGAACGGCCGCAGCGCGGGCGCCTTCAGCGCCTCGGCATGCGCCTCCTGGCTGGTCCAAAGGTCGACCACCCACACGAGGTTGGGATCGTCGGTGGACTCGTTGACGAGGTACAGCAGGCAGTCCGGATTGTCGTCGAAGAGCTTGCCCGACTCGAGCAAGATCTCCACCACCCGCTGGCGCTGGCCAGGCTTTGCGGTGAGCTGGTTGATGAGCACGTGGGACATGCGCCGCACCGTACCGCCACCCCCCGACGTCGTCCAGCACCAAGAGACTGGTGTCGCAAGCGCGAACTACCGCGCAGGCGCCGGACCCGGCGGCAACGGGCGCGCGTCACGGTGCGGCGTGGGCCGGTTTGCGGTGCAGGCGGTAGTGCAGGACGAGGAAGGGGAGCCCGAAGACCCAGAAGGCGTGCTCGGCGCGCAGCTCGTCGTCCTGGACGAAGACGTCCAGCTGCTCGGCGAAGCCCTGCACCGCCACCGCGGTCAGCTCCCTGGTCGCCGGGTCGACGTAGGCCAGGTAGTGGCCGGGCTGGTCGAGGTCGCTGCGGCTGGTGAGCACCAGGCCGCCACCTGGGCGGGCGTGCGGCACCAGCGTGGCCGTGAAGCTGGCCTGGGGGAGCGGGAAGCCGACGCTGACGTACCCGCGGCCGCCGTGGCGGTAGGTGGTGTAGATGCCGACGTAGATCGGCTCGTCGTTGTCGCTGAACGACCGGATCCAGCCACGCACCGCCACGACGCCGTCCTGGGCCGGGGTGATGGTGTCGATGCGGCCGCGGACGCCCCGCTGTGCTTCCCGCTGGTTCATCGGCACGCTGGCCTGCCCGAGGGGGCGCGCCACCAGCGTCCGGTACAGCAGGTAGCCCGGACGGACCCACAGCCGCCATTCCGGGACGATGTCGAGGGTGAACCGGGTGGTGTGCTCGTAGAACTCCCGCACCCGTGGATCCACGGCCGCGGCGGCGAACTGCGGCCCGTCCAGCTCGTCCAGCGAGGCGACGATGCCGACGTCGGGCGCGTCCGCGAGGTAGGTGCCACCGAGCACTTCGGCCAGCTCGCGGACGTAGCCGGTCCCGACGTACCGGGTCCGGGCTGCCAGCGGCACGACGAAGGGGAGGTCCGCTGCCGGGACCCGCTCGGCCAGCAAGCGCACCTGCGCGTCCCGGAACAGCAGCGCCGACGCCACCCGGAAGGCCAGCACCGTGCTGCTGGCCACCGCCGATGCCGGCACCGGCCGGCCGCGTGCGGCGAACGCGCGGCCGACCGCGGCGCCCAGCAGCGGCCCCAGCGCCACCTTCTGCGGACGAAGCCCCAGCGCGCCGGCCACCGTCCCGGCCGCCGTTCCCACCGTGACGGGCCCAGCGCCGGCCAGCCGCTCGGCCGCCCACCCCAGCGGAGCGGCCAGCGCGGCGCTGGTCGCGACGCGCTGCCACCACGCCGGGATCTCGCCCGGACGCTGCCGAGCCCGGGCCACCGCCTCCGACGCACCCAGGCCGGCCGCGCCAGCCACCGCCCCAACCGCGGCAGCCCTCGCGCCCCGGTGGCCGACGAGTGCAGCGCCGGCCAGGCCACCGATCGCGCAGGCGAAGCCAACCGACCCGGCCCTGCTCGCCGAGGCCGAACGATCCCGTGCCATCCCAGGAATCTACCCGTCCGAGCCTGCGAACGGTGCTACTGGCGGGCGATCGCCTGAAGGTCCTCGGGCGCGGGACGTCGAACGGCCATGGTGCACCCCCAGCGTGCGGCGGTCGTCAGCGCCCTGCCTGCCCGCCCGGCCAGCGGATGTCAACGCCGGCAGGTGGCCCGGGGCAGCGCGGTGGTCCAGCCCCTCGGCAGGGGCTTCCCCCTCAGAACCCCTCTTCGGGGTCCAGGCCGATGGGTCCTTCGGCGATCGCCCAGCTGATGAACTGCTCCGGGCCCTCGCCGACCCTGTCGGACACGAAGGCGTCAGCCAACTCGTCGATGCGCTCGTCGCTGAACCCCTCGCTGCCGAGCAGCGGGCGCACCTGATCGGCGAGCGCCTGGGCGCGTCCGGCCGGCGTATCCGGCCCCTGGTGGGCGACGTCGTTCGGGTCCGAGCTCTCCATGCGCGGCCTCCTATCGAGCACCCTGGTCCGTCACCGGTTCGGGTGGGACCACCTCACCACAGGCCAAGCGGCACGTCAGGTCATCCGCGAGACGCGGCACCGGTTCGACAGTGCTCCACGTGCAGAGATTCAAGCCCGATCTGGGGTCCGGTGCCACCACCGAACCAAGGTCGAGGGGTGCCCAAGGTCGCGCGGCCGGGTTACGGTAGCCGGAGCGGGCGAGGCCGGCCCGGTGCGGGACCGCGAGGTCCGCCATCCGCCGGCGTCGCGACGGCACCACTGGAGGGAGGCTGGGATGACCCCCGACGAGCACCAGCCGGATCGGAGCGAGCAAGGCGCCGACGCCGGGCGCGGAGCGGTGGAGGCCGCCCTGCGCGCGAACGACCCAGCGATCACGGTGGCCGACTTGGACGTGGCCGACGGTGCCGACGCGGTACCGGTGATCCGGGGCAGGGTCGGCTCCGAGAACGACCGGCAGTGGGCGCTCACGCTGGCCCGGGAGGCGCTGGGCCGCGACGTCCACGACGCGCTGCAGGTCGACGAGTCGCTGCCGACCAGCGCTCCCAGCCATGTGGTGAGCGGGTTCGAGGACGAGGGGGGAACCGACCCGGAGGTGGACTGGACCCAGGGTGCGACCAGCCTGCTCGGATCGGGCGCCAACCCCAGGCGGCATCGCGTCCCGGGTGAGGAGGACGAGCACCTGGGCGACCCGAGACCAGCTCGCGAGTACCTCGCCCCCGGGCTGGAGGATGAGGCCACGCCGGAGCCGCCACGCAGCGGCTAGTGGCGAGGACCTTTCCGACACAGCCGCGAGTCTGCCTTCGGTCAGGGTGTAGCGTCCGCGTTGCGGGCGCTTTCCAGTGAGCTCACACAAGATGATCCCTTGACCCGGGTCTGAGGAGGCGCGAATGGACCAGGCCCACGCGCGAGCGCTGCTCGCCGGCGAGCGAGCCCGGCTCGAGCGGCTGCTGCAGGCTGAGGCCGGGGAACCGCAAGCGGCGGACCTGGGCGACGAAGTCGACGACGCCGACAGGCGCAACGCCGAGCAGACCGGCACGGCCGTCGACCAGCTAGTGCAGGCACGGTGGGCGGCGCTGCAGCGGGCCGAGGCGCGGCTTGCCGCCGGCAGCTACGGCCGGTCGGTGCGCAGCGGCCGGCCGATCCCCGACGATCGGTTGGAGGCCGACCCGCTGGCCGAGCTGACCGTCCAGGAGGCGGCCGCGGCCGAGCAAGGCGCGGTCGAGGAGGCCGACGGCGCGGTCGGGTTGGTGTCGGCCCGCCATCCGTTCG
Source organism: Actinomycetes bacterium (assembly GCA_036377075.1). Classification (GTDB taxonomy): domain Bacteria; phylum Actinomycetota; class CALGFH01; order CALGFH01; family CALGFH01; genus DASUZB01. Next base: position 3,923 of record DASUZB010000080.1, read on the forward strand.
AGGTGCTGGCCGACGCCGGTATCACTCCGGAGGAGGAGCAAGCCGGCGAGGAGGACGACGACGAGCCCGCCCCGGAGCCGAGCGAGGGCATCCACGTCCAGCGCGACGACCTGGCCCGGTAGCCGGGGCCAGGGGTGGCGCGGCAGAAGGGAATCCACTGGCAAGAGCGGAGGGTCGGTTGATGGATGCCCCCTTGCGAGAGCGGCTGCTTCGCATCTACGCCGAGACCAGGACCATCGCGGTGGTGGGAGCCTCCGGCGACCCGTCCAAGCCGGCGCACCGCATTCCGCGCTACCTGCAGGGTCAGGGCTACCGCATCGTGCCGGTGAACCCGCGCGGTGGCGAGCTCCTGGGCGAGGCGGTGGCCCGCTCGCTCGCCGAGATCGACGGGCCGGTCGACGTGGTGGAGGTGTTTCGTCCCGCCGCGGAGGCACCGCGGATCGCCCATGAGGCGATCAAGGTCGGCGCCAAGGTGCTGTGGCTGCAGCTCGGGATCGAGTCCGAGGAGGCCAGGCAGGTGGCCGAGGCGGCTGGGCTCACCGCGGTGATGAACCGGTGCATGGGCGAGACCCACGGCGAGCTGGGCCTCGGCCCCGGGCCGTGACCGAGCTCGGGCCGGTTGCCGGCCGGCCTGCTGCCGACCGAGAGCTGCGCCCGCCGCGCCTCAGCGGACCTCTGTGGTGGTCCGGTCGGGGTCTTCCGTCCCGTCCGTCCCGGTGGACGAGCGGTGCCGCCGCAGCAGCGGTACCCCGAACCAGAACCAGCCGCACCCGTCCAACGCGCCGTCGGGACGCTCCGCAACGACCCAGGGCGCCACCGCGGCCGCGGTGACGCCCTGGGTCGGTAGGGTCACTTCTGGACCGAAATGGTCTCGCTGTCTGTCTCGTTGCCACAGACTCCCGGTCTGCAGCCGAAGACCTCGGCGCTGGCGACGGCGGTGCCCTGCTTGAAGGTCTTCCCGCCACTCGCCTGGACGCGGACGGTGACCTGCTGACCCGATCCGGTGCAGCCAACCTCGGTAGAGCCGAAGCCCTGGGCGACGCCGGAGCCGGCCTTCTGGGTGACGCTGACCTGAACGAACGCAGAGCCGGTTGCGTTGCAGGTGACCTCCACCGGCACGTCCACTGCCGCTCCCCGAGCGACCAGCCTTGCCGGGGATTCGACTTGAACGTCGAGGAACAGCCCTCCGGAGAAGAACGCGACCGCAGGGCCGGACGAGGCGAACAGCGCCAGCAAGGCACCGGCGGCCAGGGCCACCAAGGCGGCGACAACCTTGGTTCGCAGCTTGGTTCTCATCGGTCTCCCTTTTTCCGAACGGTGAGGGATGGCTTCGGGACGTCGGCGGTGTCGGGTGCCGGAAGCACGACGCCGGCTAGCAGCGTCACGGTGAGCACGACGGCTGGCAGGTGCCAGACGAAGTCGAAGCCGCTGTGCACGGCGAAGGCCGCCGTCGCGGCGACCACGCCAGCCCAGGTCGTGCCTCCGGGCCCGGTGGAGCGCGCGCTCCACAGCAGTCCGGCGAGCGCGACCAGCAGCACCGCCAGGAGCATGAGGCCCACCAGGCCGAGGTCCGCCGCGACCTGCGCGTACTCGTTGTGGGCGTAGGCGAACACGTGGGTGACATGGTCTTGCCCCTCCCATCGCAGGTCGGCGCGTCCGGGGCCGGCGCCCGTCAAGGGATGCTCGGCGACAACCCGGAGGGCCGCGCGCAGCGCGCCAGTCCGGTCGGGCGAGGCCAGGTTGATCCGTGCCCCTGCGACCGTCTGGGCGGCGCCGCCCAGCCCGCCGATGGCGAGCAGCGCGGCGACGCCGATGGCCAGTGCGCCGCCCAGCGGCACCGCGACCATTGGCCACGGCAGCCGCGCCACGACCGCGGCAAGGGTCAGCCCAGCGCACAGGCCCGCGAGCGCCAGCGCCGGCCGCGGGGGGCTGGTGTCCAGCATCGACGGCAGCAGGCAGGCCAGCGCGACCACGGCGCCCGCCACCGGGCCGGCCGCGGCCCGAGCGATGGTGCGAGGCCCTTGCAGCCCGGCCAGGACCAGCAGGCCGACGGCCAGCGCGAACGCGCCCGCTCGGCTCATGGTCGCGCCGAGCCCCGCCAGCAGCCCGGTCGCCGCGAGCGCGAGGGGCACGGAACGCGGCATCCCGACGCGCCGCGCGAGCACCAGCAGACCGACGGGCGCTAGCACGGCGGCGGTCGCGTTGGGGTAGCTCAACGTCGACGAGGCGCGCCAGAGCCCCTGCGCCTGGAACGCCCAGGAGCCGGAGTGGCCGGCAACTCCGAGCCAGCCGGCGACCGCCACGGCAAGGCCGATGCCGGTGACGCCGAGGAGCAGGACCTCCCGGTCCTCCTGACCGAGGCGGCGGCAGACGAGCAGCACGGCGACGACGCCGAGGAGCAACAGCGCCGGCCGAACCCCGGCGCCGGCGACGCCCAGCAGGGCGCCGTCCACCACCGCCCACGCCGCCAGTGCCAACGCCGGCACCAGTAACGGCAGGCGACCATCACTGCGGGCCAGCGGCCACGCGGCCAGGGCCAGCACGGTCGCCGCCGCAACGAGCGCTGCGACGTAGCGCTGCACCGGCGCGTAGTAGCCACCCTGCCCGAGCAACCCGGCGGCGACGGCCACCAGCAGGACCAGTCCAGCCAAGCCGGCAGCCCTGTGGTGCGACGCTCCGTCCAGGGTGACGCTGGCCTTCCCTGGTATCAGGCTCGGTGCGTCACCCCGCTGCCTCGCGCCACCCGAGAGCGCACGGTCCCTTGGTCGAGCCCTGCCGGGTTGACCCGCCCTCGATACGAACATGCAACCCCTCGGCACGCATGGGCGTACCGCCCGTCCGCGACTGGCTGAGCACGTCATGAAGAACGCCCCACGCCATGGGAGCGTTACGGACGGCACCGACTACCCGCCCATCCCTATCGAAGCGGGACGCGAGGCGGGTTCCGTGCCGAGCGGTTTCCGCCCTGTCGTGGCCGAGGCCACTATGCTGTGCTGCCGGTTCCCGTTCCTCCAGCCTCGTCCGGCAGGCGGCGAGGTCGCCCGAAGGCTGATCACATGAGCAAGCCGACCATCCTGACGGTTGACGACGATCCCCTGGTCTCTGCGGCGATCGCCCGCGACCTGGCCAGCCAGTATGGCGCCGACTACCGCATCGTCCACGCGGCGTCGGGGTCGGAGGCGCTGGTCGTGCTGACCAAGCTCGCCCTGCGCGACGAGCCGGTGGCGTTGATCGCCGCGGACCAGCGGATGCCGCAGATGACCGGTATCGAGATGCTCGAGCGGGCGCGTGCCCATGCGCCCGGTGCAAAGATGCTGCTGCTCACGGCGTACGCCGACACCGACGTCACCATCAAGGCGATCAACGACATCGGCCTCGACTACTACCTGCTCAAGCCGTGGGACCCTCCAGAGGAGCGGCTGTACCCCGTCATCGACGACCTGCTCGGCGACTGGCGGCAGGCCAACCGGGACCACACGTCTGACGTGCGGGTCGTGGGGCACCGGTGGTCGGACCGCAGCCACGACGTCAAGAAGTTCCTGGCGCGCAACCACGTGCCCTACCGCTGGTACGATATCGAGCGCGACGCGGAGGCCCAGCGGTTGCGCGACCTCGCCCAAGCGGAACCGGCCGACCTCCCGCTGGTGCTCGTGCCCGACGGCGACACGCTCCGCGCGCCGTCGACGCTCGATCTCGCCGGCGCGCTCGGTCTGCACACCACCGCGCAGCAGCCCCTGTACGACGTGTGCATCGTCGGCGGCGGGCCGGCCGGCCTGGCCGCCGCGGTGTACGCGGCGTCCGAGGGCTTGAGCACCGTCATCGTGGAGCGCGAGGCCCCCGGAGGCCAGGCGGGACAGAGCGCGGTGATCGAGAACTACCTGGGGTTCCCGAAGGGATTGAGTGGCTCCGACCTCGCTCACCGGGCCATCGCTCAGGTGTCCCGCTTCGGTGCCGAGATGGTCCTCGCGCGCAACGTCGTCGGCTTCGAGGCCCGTGGTCCCGTGCGAGCCGTGCTCTTCGACGGTTCGGGGGAGATCGAGGCACGCGCGCTCATCGTGGCGACTGGCGTGTCCTACCGGCGGCTGGCAGCGCCTGGGCTCGATGAGCTCACCGGCCGCGGCGTCTACTACGGCATGAACGCCGGCGAGGCCAGCCAGTGCCAGGGCGACGAGGTCTACGTCGTCGGGGCCGCCAACTCGGCGGGCCAGGCCGCGCTCAACCTGGCCCGCTTCGCCAAGCGGGTGACGCTGGTCGTACGCGGCGCGACGCTCATGGACACGATGTCCAGGTACCTCGTGGAGCGGATCACCTCGGCGCCCAACATCGCGGTGCGGTACCACAGCGAGGTCATGTCGGGCCGGGGCGACGGCCACCTCGAGGCGCTCACACTCGCCGACAGGGACTCCGGCGCCACGGAGGAGGTCTCGTCGAGCTGGCTGTTCGTCTTCATCGGCGCCTCGCCCCGCACCGAGTGGCTGGGCCCCGACGTCGTCCGCGACGACAAGGGGTTCGTCGTCACGGGCCAGGACCTGTTGGGTCCCGCCTCGGCACGGCGGTGGCCGCTCACGCGTGCGCCCTTCGCCCTCGAGACGAGCGTGCCCGGCGTGTTCGCCGCCGGCGACGTTCGACTCGACTCGATGAAGCGGGTCGCGTCGGCCGTCGGTGAGGGCGCGATGTCGATCTACCTCGTGCACCGTTACCTGGCCACGATCTGATGCGCGTCGACGACCTCCGCCCGCTGAGCATCTTCGACGGCCTGACCGATGGGCAGCTCGCTGAACTGGTCGAGGGCGGCACCGAGGTCCGCATCGAGCCCGGCGTCGATCTGTTCCGGGAGGGTGAGCACGCGGACTTCTGGTGGTTGCTGGTCGACGGTGCCATCGACCTGGTCCGCCACGTCGGCCGCGAGGACACCGTGGTCGCGAGGATGGACCTGCCGGGCCGCTGGGCCGGCGGGTTCCGCGCCTGGGACGAGCACGGCGTCTACCTCGCGACCGGCCGGGGAGTGGCCGCCGGTCGGGTGCTCCGGGTGCCGGCGGAAGTGCTGCGCGAGCGGTCCAACGCCTGGTTCCCGTTCGGCGGGCACCTCATCCAGGGGCTCTACCGCACGGCGCGCTCCATCGAGTCGACGGCACGGCAGCGCGAGTCCCTCGTCACCCTCGGCACGCTCGCCGCCGGCCTCGCGCACGAGATCAACAATCCGGCGTCTGCCGCCGCCCGGGCGGTCGACGCCCTCGAAGGCGCGTGCGCAGCGCTGCTCTCGTCGCTGAGCCGGCTGGCCCACGACGAGATCTCGGTCGACCAGTTCGCCGCGCTCGACGCGTTGCGCCGTGAGATCGAGCCCCTGGCGGCGGACCCGGACCCGCTGGTCCGCGCCGACCGCGAGCAGGCGCTCTCGTCGTGGCTCACCCGCCACGGCATCGTGCGCGGGTGGACCATCGCCCCGCTGCTCGCCGCCGCCGGAGCCGATCTCGCCTGGTGCGAGCGGGCCGCGACCGTCCTGGAGGGATCGGCCCTTCAGCCTGGCATGGAGTGGGTGGCGAGTACCTTCTCGGTCACCACGTTGCTGGGAGAGGTGAGGGAGTCGACCCGGCGCATCTCCGAGCTCGTCGCCGCCGTCAGGTCCTACTCGCAGATGGACCGCGCGTCGATGCAGCACATCGACGTTGCGGACGGCCTCGAAAGCACGCTGGCGATGCTTGGGCACAAGCTCCGCGACGGCGTAACGGTGGTGCGCGAGTACGGCGCCGACGTCCCCCGCGTCGAGGCCTACGCCGGCGAGCTCAACCAGGTGTGGACCAACCTGATCGACAACGCGGTCGACGCCATGGATGGCACGGGCACCCTGCGGGTGGCGACGCGCGTCGAGGGTGAGAGCGTCGTCGTCGAGATCGGCGACACCGGCCCAGGCATGCCGCCGCAGGTGGCAGCGCGCGCGTTCGAGGCCTTCTACACCACCAAGGACGTGGGCAAGGGCACCGGCCTCGGCCTCGACATCGCACGGCGCATCGTCGTGGAGCGCCACGGTGGCACGATCACCATCGACTCCCGACCGGGCGAAACCGTGCTGCGGGTCCGCATCCCCGTCCGGCCACACTCACCCAGTGCCTGAAACCACCCGCCAACGGGTTACCAGCCGGCCGCGGCGCCGCCACGGCCGGAGGCGAGCTCCAGCAGGGTCTCCATGCCGCCGGCCAGGGCGGCCATCTCCAGCTCGACGTCGGCGTTGAGCTGCCGCAGGTCGACGCGACCGGTGTCGAGGCCGGCCGCGGCGGCCCGGCGGATGGAGCGGGCGACCCGGGCGAGGTCGTCGACCCGCGCCCGTGCGGGGGGCAGCATGCGGGCCAGCTCGCGCGGGTCCGGCTCGCCGCCGAGCAGCTCCAGCTCGGCGTCCAGGGTGGCGGCGATGCGCTGCAACCTACGGGCGAGCTGGGGCAGGTCGCCGACCGCGCCCGAGGCGCGCCGCACCACCGCGACCGCGTGCGGGGCGGCGCTGACCGCCTCGGCCAGCTCCCGGCGCAGGGCGGCAACCTCGCGGCGTGCCCCTGGTGGCGTGACCCAGACCTTGACGGTGCGCAGGCGCTGCTCGAGCCGCAGGCGCCGCCGCAACAGCCTCAAGATCCGCCAGGCCGCCACCACGGCGAGGGCGGCGGTCAGCGCGAGCAGCGCCGACGCGATCAGGAGCAGCTTCAGCCACATCGCGGCCTCCGTCACCAGGGCGTCACGCGGATCCGGCCGCCAGCCGCCGGTCGCACCTGCCTGCCGGCAGTGTAACCAGGGCGGGCCGCGTCCACGAGAGGGGTGCGGCAGGCGGCCGCGCGGTCAGGGCGGCCAAGGTGAGTCCTTGGTTCGCGTGCCGCCGGTACGCGGCTGGCACTCAGCAACCAGCTAGGGCGGCCGGACCCGCGCCCGCGATGCTCCACGACAGCCACCGGCGACCCCCGCCGCCCGGCGAAGGTCCGAACAACGGGATTGAACAGCTGACGGTTGAAGCGTGCCAGCCGGTCGGAGAGCGTCACGGATGAAGGTTACGCGAGCTGACGGATGGAACGAGCGGCCCGCGGTCTGGTCGTGTCGGCATTGGGCAAGGTCACCGAAGGATCTCGGTCACGTACGCCGCGATGAACTTCTCGCCGAGCGCACGGGCGGCCGCGACCCGGTGGTGGCCATCGGAGACGTAGTAGTGGCCGTGCAACCTGTAGACCTCGATGGGCGGCAGCGTCGCTCCCTGACGAAGCGAGGTGACGAGTCCTTGAAAGCGCGAGCGGCTCCGCTCGTCGGTGGGGAGGAAGTCGCGGTCGAACTTGCCGGCGGCGCCGTCCGCGGTGCCGACGATGTCGCGGACCGGGATCAGGAGCTCTGCGGGGTTGCGCCGCCCGACGAGCCCCAAGGTGGCGGCCGCCTCGAGGGTCGGCAGGTCGAGCCGGTGAGGCTGCCGATGCAGCACCGCCACCAGGTGATGGCGCTGGTGCCGCCGGCGTGCCCGGTCGAAGGCGTCGTCGGCGTCCAGCCAGGCACGGCCGGTTGGGCCGCTGAACGGTCGGTTCAGGCCGAGCAGGTGCCCCGCGAGCCAGAACACCGCAACCGGGCTCGCGCACACCGCGGCGTACAACAGCAGGTTCCGGACCATTGCATACCCACAGGGGTCGAGAACCCTAGATTCGCCACGTTGGTGACGCGCGTCAACGGCCAAGAGGTCCCATGCTCACCCTGGAGTAGTGGTGTCGACCTGCTCCTGCAGTGGACGACCACAGCGGTGCCCGAGGAGCTTGTCCCCTAGCTCGCTCCCTGCATACCACTCGGCACACCGCCGCCGGGGTGTGGACTCAGAGGGCGTCCTCGGGCTCGCGGCCGCGAAACCCCGCTCGCTGGTTCGCAGGAACCGAGGGTCCCAACCTCAGGCCGCGGACCGATGGACGACAGAATGAATACACTGCCGAGCAGGTTCCGCTGTATCCGATCCCCGTGCAGGAGCCGATGAGCGGTACGGTCCTGGTCCGCCGGCCCAGCAGCAGGCTGGCCGAGGGCATCGTCACCCACGTCGGCCGGGCCCCGGTCGACGTTGCGCTCGCCCATGCCCAGCACGCGGCCTACGCCGATGCGCTGGCCACCAACGGTTGGACCGTCCAGCAGGTACCCGCCGCCGACGACTGCCCGGACTCGGTCTTCGTGGAAGACACCGTCGTGGTCTGCGAGGACTTGGCGGTCCTTGCCCACCCCGGCGCGCCCGCGCGCCGTGCCGAGGTCGCCGGCGTCGCGCGGACGGTGCAGGCGATGGGCCTGCGCACGGCACGCATCGAAGGGCCCGGGGTGCTCGACGGCGGCGACGTGCTGCAGGTCGGCAACACGGTGTACGTGGGACGCGGTGGACGGACCAACGGCGAGGGCATCCGCCAGCTGCGCAGGCTGCTGACCCCGCTGGGTCGCACCGTGGTCGCGGTCCCGTTGGGGAGGGTGCTGCACCTGAAATCGGCGGTGACCGCGCTGCCCGACGGCACCTTCCTGGTGCTGCCGGGCCTGGTGGCGGCCGAACTGTTCCCGGCGGTGCGCCCGGTCGAGGAGGCGGCCGGAAGCCACGTCGTGCCGCTGGGTGGGGACAGGGTCCTGATCGCCGCGTCCGCCCCACGCACCGCGAACCTGCTCGACGACCTGGGTCTCACCCCGGTGGTCGTGGACATCAGCGAGTTCGAGAAGCTCGAAGGCGGTGTCACCTGCCTGAGCGTGCTGCTGCCGGGACGGTAGCGTCCGGGCCGGCCGTTCCCATGCTGACCAGCCTGCCCGGCCTGCCGCCCTCGCGCGGGCGACCCGGGCGGCGGTGCG
>DASUZB010000081.1:0-23761 GCA_036377075.1 Actinomycetes bacterium
ACGGCCCTGGCCGCGCCGCCCGCGCCGCGGTCGAGACCGCCAGGGAGCAGGTGGCCGCCCTGGTCGGGGCCGCACCCTCGCAGGTGGTGTTCACCTCGGGCGGCACCGAGGCCGACAGCCTCGCCGTCAAGGGCACCGTGCTGGCCCGCGAGCCGGGCACCCGCCACCTGGTCGCCTCGGCGGTCGAGCACCACGCCGTGCTGCACGCCGCCGAGTGGGCCGTCGCCGAGGCCGGCGCCAGCCTCGACCTGGCCCCGGTCGACCAGGCGGGCAGGATCGGGCTCGACGAGCTGGCGGCGGCGCTGTGGCCGGGCGGCACCGCGCTGGTCGCGGTGATGGCGGCCAACAACGAGGTGGGGACGGGACAGCCGGTCGCCGAGGCCGCCGAGCTGGCCCACCGGGCCGGCGCGCTGCTGCTCTGCGACGCGGTGCAGGCCGCGGCCGCGCCCGGGGTGGACCTGGGCGGCGACGGCGCCGACCTGCTGGCCCTCGCCGCCCACAAGCTCGGCGGGCCGACCGGGGTCGGCGCGCTGGTGCTCCGTCCCGGCCTCGAGCTCCACCCCTTGCTGCACGGCGGCGGGCAGGAGCGCGGGCTGCGGTCCGGCACCTTGCCGGTGGCAGCGCTGGCCGGCTTCGGCGCCGCCGCCGCGCACGCCCTGGCCGAGCGCGCCGGCGACGGCGTGCGCCTCGCCCGGCTCCGCGACCGCCTCCTCGCCGCCCTCCGCGCCGCCGAGCCCGCCCTCGAGGTCAACGGCGACCCGGCCGACGCGGCCAGCCTGCCCGGGCTGTTGTCGCTGCGCTTCCCAGGGCGCCGCGCCGAGGACCTGCTGCTGCTGCTCGACCGGGCCGGGGTCGCCTGCTCGGCCGGGTCGGCCTGCGCCAGCGGCGCGGTGAGCGCCTCCCACGTGCTGCTCGCCATGGGCCGCCCCCCCGCCGCGGCGCGCGAGACGGTCCGCTTCAGCCTCGGCTGGGCGTCCACCGAGGCCGACGTGGACGAGGCCGCCGGGGCGGTCGCCGGCGCCCTCGCCGTCCTGCCCGCGCGGGCCAGTGCCGCGGACGGCGACGCCGCGACGGTCTCGTCCGCCGCCAGCCCGGTGGACGCGACGACCGGTCCCGGAGGTGCGCGGTGAGCGCCCGGCCGCACGCCAGGCGGCCTCGCGCGCTGCAGGCTGGCCGTGTCCTGGTGGCGATGAGCGGTGGGGTGGACTCCTCGGTGGCGGCCGCGCTCCTGGCCGAGCGGGGCTGGGACGTCACCGGCGTGCACCTCAAGCTCGCCGACACCCCGGCGCACGCCCAGGTGCAGGGGAAGGGGTGCTGCACCCTGGCGGACGCGGACGACGCCAGGCGGGTGGCCGACACCATCGGCATCCCCTTCTACGTGTGGGACTTCGTCGAGGAGTTCCAGCAGGCGGTGGTCGACGACTTCGCCGCCGAGTACGCCAGCGGCCGCACCCCCAACCCCTGCGCCCGCTGCAACGAGCGCGTCAAGGTCGTCGGGCTGCTCGCCAGGGCGCGCGCCCTCGGCTTCGACGCGCTCGCCACCGGCCACTACGCCCGGGTGGTCGACGGCCGCCTCTACCGTGCGGTGGACGCCGCCAAGGACCAGTCCTACGTGCTCTACATGCTCGGCCCCGAGGAGCTCGCCCACCTCCAGCTGCCGATCGGCGAGAAGACCAAGCCGGAGGTGCGCGCGCACGCCGCGCGGCTCGGCCTGCGCACCGCGGCCAAGCCGGAGTCCTACGACGTCTGCTTCATCCCCGACGGCGACACGGCCGGCTGGCTGGAGCGCCGCCTCGGCCGGCAGCCCGGCGCGGTGGTCGACAGCGCCGGACGGGCGCTCGGCAGCCACCAGGGCGCCTACCGGTTCACCGTGGGGCAGCGCCGCGGCCTCGGCGTCGCCGCGCCGACCCCCCGCTACGTGCTGCGCGTCGAGCCGGCGAGCCGGCGCGTGGTCGTCGGCGAGCGCGCCGAGCTGGCCATCCGGACCGTGGAGCTGGAGCGCGCCAGCGCGACCGACGGCCGCGGCCTGCGGCCGGGCAGCGCCCGGGTGCGCCTGCGGGCGCACGGCGCCGAGGTCGGCTGCGCGGTGGTGCCCCTCGGCGGTGGCCGGGTCCGGCTCGACCTGGACGAGCCGTGCCACGCGGTCGCCCCGGGGCAGGCGGGCGTCCTCTACGACGACGACCTGGTGCTCGGCGGCGGGACCGTGACCGCCACCGCCGCGGCGGTGCCCAGGGGGCCGGTCACGTACCCGCGGTGCGCGCCGTCACCGGCATCCGGTCCCGCAAGTGAACAGGGCGCGGCACCGATGCGTGACCGGCCCCCTGGCGGATGAGCGCCGGGCCGGGTCCGACCGTGGACACCTGGTGCCCGCGCTGCGACGACCTGGCCGCCGCCGCCCCGGGCACGCCGTGCGCCGCCTGCGCCGCACCCCGCCTGCTGATCGAGCCGCCACGCCCACGAGCCCGGCCCGCGACCGGCGGCCCCGCCCGACCCAGCGCCGTCACGCAACCGGACGCGGCGGGACCGTCCCAGGGCGGCTCGGTCCCGCGGGGAAGCGCCGGCGAGGCCGGCGTGGCCGCCGCCGCGAGCGGCCGCCCGGGTGCGGCCTCGACCGGGACCGGCCAGCCCGGACCGGCTGGCGGAGAGGCGTCGCCCGTCGTGGTCGCGGCTCCTGATGGCGGCGCCGGGGACGCGGGGAGGGCGGAGGCGCCAGGGCTTGCGGCACCACCTACCCCGGCCGCGCCGGCGGGCTGGGGCGGACGGGGGAGCGTGCGGCCGGCGCGGTGGCTGGTCGTCGGCGTGCTCGGCGTCGGCGTGCTGCTGGCGGGGCTCGGCAGGCTCCTGCCGGTCGCGCCCACGGCCCAGCAGGCGAGCGGCGCCGCCACGGCCGGGCCGCTGCGCACCAGGCAGCCGTCGGTGCTGCTGCCGACGGCGCGGCCGCGGGTGACGTTGCCCTCGCGCGGGCCGATGCTCGGGCGTGGCGCGTCCGGGTGGATGGTGTTCGCGTACGCCGGCTGGCTGTGGCGCCAGCCGCTCGGCGGCGGCTTTCCCGACCCGGTCGCGCGGCTGCCGGAGGGCACCGGCCACGTGGCCCTGTCGCCACGCGGCGACCAGGTGGTCGTGGTGCGGAGCAGCCGGTTCCACTCCTGGCTGACGCGGGTCGAGGTGCGCTCGCTGGTCGGCGGCGTGCTCCAGGCCGGTGCCACCGGGTTCGGCGCCGCCTGGGGTCCCGACGGCCGGCTCGCCTTCGTCGCGGTGGCGGACGGCGGGCTGACCGGCATGTCGCCCAGCCGCAACCGCCGCCCCACCGGCCCGCAGCTGCACCTCGTCGGCGACGGGACCGTCGAGGTGCTGGCGCTGCCCAGCGGGATGCACGGGGTCAAGGTCGGCTGGGCCGGCGACGGCCATCCCGTGCTGCTGCGGCCGGAGGCGACCGGCGGCGGCCTGTTCGAGGTCGAGCACGACCGCCTGCTGCCGGTGCTCCTGGCGGGGCACGGCGCCCTCGCCGGGGGCGGCGACGGCGCGCTGACCACCGGCCTGCTGCGCCCGCGCGACGCCGCCGGCCCGCTCGGCACCACCCTCGCCAAGGTGCCGAGCACCCTCGCCGCCCTCTCGCCGGACGGCCAGCGGGTGGTGCTGGTGACCGGCCCGTCCGAGCGGCCGCGGCTCGAGGTCGACGCCACCGGCCAGCGCACCACCTCCGGCCTCCCCGCCGACCGCTACCGCAGCGTCCACTGGTCCCCCGGCGGCGACTTCGTCTGGGTCGAGGGCGCGCAGGGGATGCTCGCGGTCGAGGTCGCCAGCGGCCGGGTCGTCCCGGCCGGCCCGGCCCTGCCCGAGACCGCCGAGCTGCTCGGCTTCGTGGCGTAGGACCGCGGCACCGGGCCTCGACGTGGCTCGCGCCAGGTAGCATCATTCGATATCGCCCGATATCAGGGAGGCGCTGGTCGATGCCTCCACGCCCTCGCCGGGGGCGGACGTGTGGGAGGTAGTGCGGTGTCGGAGCTGACCAAGCTCTTGCTGAAGGCGATCCGCGGCATGCCGGACGAGGAACAGGACAAGGTGCTCGAGGAGCTGCTGGAGGCGCGCTTCGGGGTCGGCCGGGTCGGACCGGGGGTGGCCGGGCTGGCGGAACTGCCCCACGAGGTGGTTGCCGGCCTGCCCGACCTGCTCCCGTCCCGGGTGTCCCTCGGGGAGGTGAGGGCGGAACCGCTCAGGGGCACGCCGGGAGCGGGGGAGACGCTGACCATGGTGCCCGCGCGGCTCTCGAGCGAGCAGCACGAGCGCCTGAAGCAGTGGTGCCAGGCCAACGGCTTCACCATGGCGGTGGTGCTGCGCGGCCTGGTCGCCCGCTTCCTCGACGAGCAGGCCCGCCGGGAGGGCGGCGCCGCCGCGTCAGCGGCGGAGTAGCACGCCGCCCGCCGCGTCGGGCAGTTCTCAGATCAGGTCGAGGAGGGCTGCCCAGCCGGCGGCGGCGGGCTGGCCGATGACGTGGTCGGCGAGGGCGAGGGCGGAGGAGTGGCCGCCGTCGACCACGCAGGCGACCTTGGCGGCGGCGAGCAGCTCGACGTCGTTGGCGCCGTCGCCGACGGCGAGCACGCGCTCCGGGTCGAGCCCGCGGTCGCGGCAGAACGCCACCACGCCGCTCCACTTGCTGATCCCGCCGGGCCGCACCTGCAGGGTGGAGCCGCCGTAGACCAGGTCGGGCGTGACGCTGGCGCTGCCCGCCGCGCCGACCGCCGTGGCCACCTCGAGCAGCGCGGCGGCGTCGCCGCCGACCACGGTGAAGGTGAGCACCGGCTCGGTCTCGACCACCCGCGCCAGGTCGGCCTCGGCGGTCCAGGCGCGGTTGCGGGCCAGGTGGCCGGGATGGGTCGCGGGCCGCGACCCGACCAGCAGCTCGGCGGTGGGGTGCTCGACGAACAGGCAGGGTTCCAGGCCGGCGGCGAGGAACGCCTGCAGCACCCGCCGGGCCGCCCCGGGGGTGAAGGCCGCCCGGTGGAAGGTGCGGCCGTCGCGCAGGTCCGTGCCGACCGCGCCGTCGAGCATGACCGCCGGGCCCGCCAGCCCGGCCGGGTCGAGCACCCAGCGGGCGCTGCGCGGCCGCCGCCCGGTGGCGACCACGACCGGGACGCCCGCCGTGACCATCGCCCGGAACGCCGCGGCGGTGCGCGGGTGGATGTTCTCGGCCGGATCGGACAGCGTGCCGTCGAGGTCCGTCACGACCAGCTCGATGGCACCGTTGCGCATGCAGGCAGGGTACCGTGCCGCCGGCCGCCAGGATGCAAGCTCAGGGCAGCCGGGCGCGCTCCTCGACGGCACCGGCCGGGGCGGGCTGGGGCAGCGGCGCCACGGGCGCCTGCTCGCTGAGGCCGAAGCGAACATGGAACCTCCGGCACCCAGGCATGGAGGGACCGACCGCGCCCCGCGGCCCACCTGTGGACGACTGGGCATGGGTCCAGGGCGGTGTCGACCAGGTGAGCGATACTCTGAGGTGACCGCAAGGGAGGGAGAGAAGGAGAGGGTGTCGCTGCCAGTCGAGGAGGCCGCCAACCGCGTCGACGAGCTGCGCGCGCGGCTCACCGATGCCTCCTACCGCTACTACGTGCTCAGCGACCCCGACATCTCCGACGCCGAGTACGACGAGCTCATGCGCGAGCTCGCCGCCCTCGAGGAGCAGTACCCGGACCTGGTCACCGACGACTCTCCCACAAAGACGGTGGGGGCGCCGCCGGCGGCGGCCTTCGCCCCGGTGCGCCACCGCGTCGCCATGCTCTCGCTCGACAACGTCTTCTCGCTGGAGGAGCTGGCGGCCTGGTGGACCCGCACCGAGCGCCAGGTCGAGGTCGACGCGTACGTCTGCGAGCTGAAGATCGACGGCGTCGCCGTCTCCCTGCAGTACGAGGACGGCCGCCTGGTGCGCGGCGCCACCAGGGGCAACGGCCTGGTCGGCGACGACATCACCCCCAACGTCCGCACGATCGCCAACGTGCCGCAGCGGCTCACCCTGCGGCAGCCGCCGCGCGCGTTCGAGGTGCGCGGCGAGATCTACTTCCCGAGCGACGCCTTCGAGGCGCTGAACCGGCGCCAGGCCGCCGAGGACAAGCAGGTCTACGCCAACCCGCGCAACGCCGCCTCGGGCGCGCTGCGCCAGAAGGACCCGAGGATCACCGCCGAGCGCGGGCTCAAGCTGCTGTGCCACTCGTTCGGCCTGGCCGAGGGGGCCAGGTTCGCCTCCCACTCCGAGTTCCTGAGCTTCTGCGAGTCGGCCGGCCTGCCGGTGGCGGAGGAGACCACGGCCGCGGCCACCCCCGAAGAGGTGGAGGCGTTCGTCGCCCACTGGGCCGAGCGCCGCCACGACCTCGAGTACGAGATCGACGGCGTGGTGGTCAAGGTCGACTCCACCCGCCAGCAGGAGGAGCTCGGCCACACCTCCCGCTTCCCGCGCTGGGCGATCGCCTACAAGTACCCGCCGGAGGAGCGCACCACCCTGCTGCGCGACATCCAGGTCTCGATCGGGCGGACCGGCGCGGCCACCCCCTTCGCGGTGCTCGAACCGGTGGTGGTGGCCGGCTCCAAGGTCAGCCTCGCCACCCTGCACAACATCGACGACCTCACCCGCAAGGACGTGCGCCCCGGCGACACCGTCTTCGTGCGCAAGGCCGGCGACGTCATCCCCGAGGTCGTCGGCCCGGTCCTGAACAAGCGCCCGCCGGGGGCCGAGCCATGGGCGATGCCGGCGGACTGCCCCGAGTGCGGCACGCCGCTGGCGCGGCCGGAGGGCGAGGTGGTGATCCGCTGCCCCAACACCACCGGCTGCCCGGCGCAGCGCTGGGCGACGATCGTCCACTTCGCCGGCCGCGGCGCCATGGACATCGAGCACCTCGGCGAGAAGACCGTCTCCGCCCTGCTGGACGCCGGCAAGCTGAACGACCTCGCCGACATCTACAAGATCACCGCCGAGGACCTGGCGGCGCTGCCCGGCTTCAAGGAGAAGAGCATCGCCAACCTGCTCGACGCGATCGAGGCGTCCAAGCAGCGGCCCCTCGACCGGCTGCTGGTCGGCCTGTCAATCCGCCACGTCGGCGACTTCGCCGCCACCGTCCTGGCCAACCGCCTGAAGTCGCTGGAGCGGATCGCCGCGACCAGCGCCGAGGAGCTCGCCGCGGTCGACGGGATCGGCCCGACGATCGCCGCCAGCGCGGCCGCCTGGTTCGCCGACGAGGGCAACCGCGACCTGCTGCGCCGGCTCGAGCAGGCGGGGGTGAACACCAAGGCCGGCGGCGACGGCCCCGAGCTGCCGCAGGTCCTGGCGGACAAGGCGATCGTGCTCACCGGCGGCCTCGACGGCTTCACCCGCGACGAGGCCGTCCGCGCCATCGAGCAGCGCGGCGGCCGGGTCACCGGCAGCGTGTCCAAGAAGACCGACTACGTCGTCGTCGGGGTCGACCCCGGCGCCAAGGCCGCCAAGGCGGCCGAGCTGGGGGTGACCACCCTCGACGAGGAGGGCTTCCGGCGACTGCTGGAACGTGGCACCGTGGACGGCGACGGGCAGGCCGGTGAGGACGAGGGAGCGGCCGGTGAGTGACGTCTGGACGCCGTGGGACCCGGAGGGCTCGCGCCCTGGCGACGGCCCCGGCCAGGAGGGACCCGACCCGGAGCCGATCGTCCGCCAGGTAAGGATCGGCTTCCTGTTCGCCGGGATCCTGGTCGCGGCGATGGTCCACGCCGGGCTGACCCGCATGACGGGCGAGCGCATCCGGGGCGCCGGCAGCCTCGCCGTGACCGCCACGGCCGCCGTGCTGGTGGTCGCGATCCTCGGCGTGGCCGCCTGGGCGCTGCGGCCGAGCCGCCTGCTGGTGGCCGGCAAGCAGGCCCTGCGAACCTCCGACCCGCGGGAGCGGCGTCCCCGGGCCGAGCGTGCCAGGGCGATCGGCTTCCGCGGCCTGGCGATGGGCTGGGCCGGCCAGGCGGTGCTGCTCGGCCTGGTCCCCGCCGCCGTCGGCCTGGTCCTGGACGTGATCCACGGCTACGCCTGGGAGCTGTTCGCCTTCGCCGGCCTGAGCCTGCTCGCCGGGCTGGTGTTCCAGCGCGAGGTGAGCGACGCCGTGCGCCTGGCGGTGAACGACCCCGAGTTGCGCGACAGCTACGGCGCCGGCTGACCGAGGTGAACAGCTCCCAGGAATCGCTCCTCGGGAGCTACGCGACCCCGATCGAGACGGTTGCCGAAATCAGCCGGATCTGGTGGCCGGTTTCGGGAATCGACGGGCGCTCCCTGCGGATATGCCTTGTGACAGGGTAACGCCGTCCAATACGTATATCGGGAGCTGATATAGATCACGGGGCGATATTAGTTGGGTGAGCGATTGGCCACGATTTGACCAACCTTGAGGCCGGCAGTAAGGTCGCTCCCGACCAGCCCCCACTGGTTGCCATATATCGCAAGGCTTTTCGCACGGCCCGCGCCCCCCAAAGGCGGTCCGTGTGGCAATCCCGGCGCAGGTAGCGCGCGTCGCCGCCCCCACGGCGAGGTGCCGCTCGCCGTCGTCCCGTCGGTGCGGCCTTCCGGCTGGCTGCGCCCCTCGGTGAGAAAGGTGGTCGACAGATGCCGCAAACGGGTCCACCCCCGTCGCGGTCGTACCGCACCGAAGGCGGAGTTGCCTCGAGCTTCCTCCGTCGCCGGGTGCTGGTCGTCGCCGTGGTGGCTGGTGCGGTGCTCGGCGTGATCGGGATCGTCAGTGCCCAGGAGGCCCAGCAGCCGCCACCGGGTCAGAACGTCGGCGCCAACGATCCCGCCACCGCTGACGGCGACGCGCCGCTCTCCAAGAGCTGCGACGACAGCCCGCTGGCGACCAACGACGGCTTCCAGAAGGGCAACACCTGCGTGGCGGTCGACTCCGGCGAGGTGTCGGACAAGACCCCGACGGTGCTGATCACCAGGGCGCCCAGGGCGGTCGCCGCCGGCCAGGACTTCCAGGTCAGAATCAGCTCGCGAAACGTGGTGCGAGACCGTTTCCTGGCCGCGGCCACGGGCGGCTACTACGCCGAGCGTTCGGTGCTGAACCCCCAGGGCATCCAGCGCGGGCACTCGCACGTCTGGGTGCAGGACATCGGCAGTGGCAGGACGGCGCCTGACGCCGACGTGGCGCCGCTGGACTTCTTCAAGGCGGTCGAGGACAACGGCGACGGCGACTTCACGCTGACGATCACCGGGCTGAGCCCGGGCAACAAGAAGCTGTGCGTCAACGACGCCGACGGCTCCCACCGCACCGCGATGACCAGGGCCGCCAAGCTGGCCATGCCGTACGACTGCGTGCGCCTGTTCGTCTTCCAGGGTCGCGGTGGCGCGACTACCACGACCGCGGCGCAGACCACCACCACCGCGGCACAGGAGACCACCACGACCACTGCTCCTCCCGACACGACCGCAGCTCCTCCCGACACGACCGCTCCTCCCGACACGACCGCAGCTCCGGCCCCCCAAGGCTAGCGAACCAATGACGGCAGGCACGTTGCCGCGCCGCTGATGACGGCAGCCGGGCGCTCGAAGCCCTCGGGCGCCCGGCCCGCGCCCCGTTGGTGAAAGGTGGTTGCAGGACTGCCTCAGTACGACGCACCTTCGCGGTCGTCCCGTGGCGCACGCCGAGGCCTGCTTTCGGAGGCCTCGGCCCGCCGACTCGCGCTGGTCGCGATCGTCACGGGCGTCCTGTTCGGCCTCCTCGGCGCCGTCAGTGCCCAGGAGGCCAGCAAGCCGAACGACCCGGCCACCGCTGACGGCGACGCGCCGCTCTCCAAGAACTGCGACGACAGCCCGCTGGCGACCAACGACGGCTTCCAGAAGGGCAACACCTGCGTGGCGGTCGACTCCGGCGAGGTGTCGGACAAGACCCCGGCCGTGCTGATCACCAGCGCGCCCAGGCGGGTCGCGGCAGGCCAGGACTTCCAGGTCAGCATCAGCTCCAAGAACGTGGTACGGGACCGTTTCCTGGCCGCGGCCACGGGCGGCTACTACGCCGAGCGTTCGGTGCTGAACCCGCAGGGCATCCAGCGCGGGCACTCGCACGTGTGGGTGCAGGACATCGGTGACGGCCAGACGGCGCCGAACGCCGACACGGCGCCGCTGGACTTCTTCAAGGCGGTCGAGGACAACGGCGACGGCGACTTCACGCTGACGATCACCGGCCTCAACGCGGGCAACAAGAAGCTGTGCGTCAACGACGCCGACGGCTCCCACCGCACCGCGATGACCAGGGCCGCCAAGCTGGCCATGCCCTACGACTGCGTGCGGCTGACCGTCACCGGCGGCAACGGCGGCGGTGGCGGCGCCACGACCACCACCGTGGCGCAGGAGACCACCACGACGGCGGCGCAGGAGACCAC
This sequence comes from Actinomycetes bacterium, assembly GCA_036377075.1. Lineage (GTDB taxonomy): Bacteria > Actinomycetota > CALGFH01 > CALGFH01 > CALGFH01 > DASUZB01. Next base: position 10,381 of record DASUZB010000081.1, read on the forward strand.
CACCACCGCGGCGCCCGACACCACCGCGGCGCCCGACACCACCGCGGCCCCGGACACCACCGCGGCCCCGCCGGACACCCAGGCCCCCGAGACGACCGCGCAGCAGGGCGGCCAGGCTCCGCCAACCACCGAGGCGCCTCCGCCGCCACCCCCGGCGCAGCAGGTGAACCAGGCCGCGCCGCCGAACTCGGCCGCGCAGGTCGAGGGCGTCGACGAGGCGGCGGGGTCGAACCAGATCGTGACCGCCCCCGGCGTGCAGGGCCCGCTGCCGTTCACCGGCGCGCCGAGCGGCCTGCTGCTCGCGGTCGGTGTCATGCTGGTCGTCGGCGGTTGCGCGTTCCTGCTGTTCACCGCAAGCCGGCGCCGGCCGTCGCACGTCGCCCGCTGACACGCTGACGTCCGCCTGACCAGCTGGGCACGGTGGTCGGCCACAGGTCGAGCACCGTGCCCAGCGGCACTCCAGCACGAAATGGGCGGTGCCCACCGCGCCCGGAACGGTAGACTCGACCGTCCCGACCTGCCGTGGGGAGCTGGTCACGTATCGGTGCCGCGTCGTGTTCACCTGCGCGACCGGATGTGGGTGACGGCGCGCACCGCGGATACGTGACCGGCTCCCCATAGCGCCGCCGGCCTGCGGGGCGGTTGCCGCCGCCCGCACGCGGCGTCGCCCCGAAGGAGTGCCATGGCCATCAGCCGCGCCGACGTCCAGCACGTGGCCCGCCTCGCCCGCCTCGCCCTCACCGACGAGGAGCTCGACCGCTTCCAGTCCCAGCTCTCGGTGATCCTCGAGGAGGCGGAGAAGGTCAAGCGGCTGCCGACCGAGGGCGTGCCGCCCACCTCCCATCCCCTGCCCCGGGTGAACGTCTGGCGCGACGACGTGGTGGGGCCGTGCCTGACGCGCGAGGAGGCGCTCTCGACCGCGCCAGAGGTCGACCAGGACCGCTTCGCCGTGCCGCGGATCATCGAGGAGGGGGTATGAGCGCCGCCCTCACCGAGCTGGCCGCCCACGAGCTCGCCGGCCTCTTCGCCCGCGGCGAGGCCAGCGCCGTCGAGGTGGCCGAGGCCCACCTGGAGCGCATCAGGGACACCGACGAGCTGCTGCACGCCTTCCTCACCGTTGCCGACGAGCAGGCCCTGGCGGACGCGCGCGCGGTGGACGCCGCCCGCGCCCGCGGCGAGCCCCTCCGGCCCCTCGCCGGGGTGCCGCTCGCGCTCAAGGACGTGCTGGTCACCAAGGGCCTGCGGACCACCGCCGGCTCGAAGATCCTGGAGGAGTTCCGGCCGCCGTACGACGCCACCGTGGTCGAGCGGCTGCGCCGCGCGGGCGTGGTGGTGCTCGGCAAGACCAACATGGACGAGTTCGCCATGGGCTCGTCCACCGAGAACTCCGGCTTCGGCGCGACCCTCAACCCCTGGGACCCGGAGCGCGTCCCGGGCGGGTCGTCCGGCGGCTCGGCGGCGGCGGTCGCCGCCGGGCAGGCCACCCTCGGCATCGGCACCGACACCGGCGGCTCCATCCGCCAGCCGGCCGCGCTGTGCGGCATCGTCGGCGTCAAGCCCACCTACGGCCTGGTCTCCCGGTACGGGCTGATCGCCTTCGCCTCCTCCCTCGACCAGGTCGGCCCGCTCGCCCGCGAGGTGCGCGACGCCGCCCTGCTGCTCGAGGCCGTCGCCGGCCACGACCCGATGGACTCGACCTCGATCGCCGACGCCCCGTCCGACTTCACCTCCCGGCTCGACGGTGGCGTCGCGGGGATGCGCATCGGCGTGCCCAAGGAGATGTTCCCCTCCGACGGGGCCGAGCCTGGCGTGCTCGCCCGCGTGCGCGAGGCGGTCGACCGGCTGGAGCGCCTCGGCGCGCGGGTGGAGGAGTGCTCGCTGCCCTCGTTCGAGTACGCCCTGTCCGCCTACTACCTGATCGCGCCGGCCGAGTGCTCCTCCAACCTGGCCCGCTACGACGGCGTGCGCTGGGGCCTGCGCGTCAAGGACCCCAGCGACGTGGTCGACATGATGCAGCGGACCCGCCAGGCCGGCTTCGGGCCCGAGGTCAAGCGGCGCGTCATGCTCGGCACCTACGCCCTCTCCGCCGGTTATTACGACGCCTACTACGGGCAGGCGCAGCGCGCCCGCACCCTGGTGCGGCGCGAGTTCGACGCCGCCTTCGAGCGTTTCGACCTGCTTGCCGGCCCGACCTCGCCGACGGTGGCGTTCCGGCTCGGCGACCGGGTCGACGACCCCATGGCCATGTACCTGTCGGACGTGTTCACCGTCCCGGTCAACCTGGCCGGCAACGCGGCCGTCACGGTGCCGGCGGGGCTGGCCGACGGGCTGCCCGTCGGCCTGCAGCTGATCGCGCCGGCGCTCGGCGAGGCGACCATGATGCGCGCCGCCTACGCCTTCGAGCAGGACCGGGGCGTGGTCGAGCGCCCACCAGGGGTGCCCGGCGGCGGCGACCCTGAGGAGGTGCGGCCGTGACCGCCACCGCCGTGCGGCACTACGAGACCGTCATCGGCATCGAGACCCACTGCGAGCTGGCCACCGCGACCAAGATGTTCTGCGCCTGCCCCACCACCTTCGGGGCCGAGCCGAACACCCAGACCTGCGCGGTCTGCCTCGGCGAGCCGGGCTCGCTGCCGGTGGCCAACGGCCGCGCCATCGAGTACACCGCCCGCATCGGGCTGGCGCTGAACTGCCGCATCGCCGAGCGCTCGCAGTTCCACCGCAAGAACTACTTCTATCCCGACATGCCCAAGAACTACCAGATCAGCCAGTACGACGAGCCCCTGTGCGTGGACGGCTGGCTGGACGTCGACCTCGACGGCGAGCAGCGGCGCGTCGGCATCACCCGCGTGCACCTCGAGGAGGACACCGGCAAGACGCAGCACGTCGGCGCGACCGGCCGCATCCACGGGGCGGAGTACTCCCTGGTCGACTACAACCGGGCGGGCATCCCCCTGGTGGAGATCGTCTCCGAGCCCGACATGCGCAGCGCCGAGGAGGCGCGCGCCTACGCCGAGGAGCTCCGGGCGGTGCTCGCCTCCCTGGGGGTCTCGGACGTGAAGCTCGAAGAGGGCTCCATGCGCTTCGACGTGAACATCTCCATCCGGCCGGTCGGCCACGCCGCGTTCGGCACCAAGGTGGAGCTGAAGAACCTGAACTCGCTGCGCAGCCTGTACCGGGCGGTCGGCTACGAGGCCGAGCGGCAGCGCCGCGTCCTGGCCGACGGCGGCAAGCTGGCGCAGGAGACGCGCCACTGGGACGAGGGCGCCGGGCGCACCGAGCCGATGCGCTCCAAGGAGTACGCCACCGACTACCGCTACTTCCCCGAGCCCGACCTGGTGCCGATCGAGGCCACCGCCGACTGGGTGGAGGAGGTCAGGCGGTCGCTGCCCGAGCTGCCGGCCGAGCGCCGCCGCCGCCTCGCCGAGGCCACCGGCCTCGGCGCCAAGGAGGTCGGCTGGCTGGCGCGCGACCCCGAGGTGCTCGCCTACTTCGGGCAGGTCGTCGCCGGCGCCGGCGGCAAGGCGGCGCGCGACCCGCGGGTGGTGGCCGCCTGGGTCATGGGCGAGCTGCAGCGGGGCCTGCACGAGTTCAAGCGCACCATGACCGACAACCCGGTCGGCCCGGAGCGGCTCGGCGAGCTGCTCGACCTGGTCGCCGCCGGCACCGTCTCGGCGACCGCGGCCAAGGAGGTGCTCACCGAGCTGTTCACCAGCGAGGCCGCGCCCAGCACGGTGGTGGAGCGCAAGGGCCTGGCCCAGATCTCCGACGCCGGCGCCCTCGAGGCGGTGGTGGAGCGGGTGGTCGCCGGCAACCCCGAGCTGGCCGCCAAGTACCGCGGCGGCAAGGAGGGCGTGCTCGGCGCCATGGTCGGCCAGGTGATGCGCGAGACCAGGGGCCGCGCCAACCCCAAGCTGGTCAGCGACCTGCTGCGCCAGGCCATCGGCCGCTGAGCCGCCCGCTCCCGACCCCCCTGAGGAGGCGGCCTTGCAGCCGGACCGCGAGCTGACCGTCGGCATGGTCTCGACCCGCTTCGCCGGGACGGACGGGGTCACGCTGGAGGCGGCCAAGCTCGGCGAGGTGCTCGCCGAGGCGGGCCACCGCGTGGTCTGGTTCGCCGGGGAGCTGGGGGAGCGCTTCACGCCGGGGCGCCTGCACCCCGGCGCCCACTTCGAGAGCGAGGAGAACCGCGCCCTGGAGGCGGCCTGCTTCGGGGTGGCGACGCGCGGCCCGGCGACCACCGCGCTGATCCGGCAGCGGACCGAGGAGCTGAAGGGCGCCCTGCGCGGCTTCCTCGCCGACTTCGGCGTCGACCTGGTGGTCGCCCAGAACGTGCTGTGCCTGCCGATGCAGCTGCCGCTCGGGCTGGCCCTCACCGAGGTGCTGGTCGAGCAGGGGCTGCCGGTGCTCGCCCACCACCACGACTTCTGGTGGGAGCGGGACCGGTTCTTCCCCAACGCCGTCGCCGACGTGCTCGGGGCGGCCTTCCCGCCGGTGCTCGAGCGCATGGCCCACCTGGTGATCAACTCGGGCGCGGCCAGGGAGCTGGCGCGCAGGCGCGCCGTCGAGGCGACCGTGCTGCCCAACGTGATGGACTTCGAGCGCGGGCCGCGCCGGCCCGGCGACGGGGCGCGCTACCGCAAGGCCGCCGGGCTCGCGCCTGGTGACGTGCTGCTGCTGCAGCCGACCAGGGTGGTGCCGCGCAAGTGGATCGAGGCGACCCTCGAGCTGGCGGCGCGCCTGCCCGAGGCCGGCGGCCCGCCCGTGACCGTCGCCGTCACCCACGCCGAGGGTGACGAGGGGCGCGACTACGGCGCGCTGCTGCGCGCCTTCGCGCGGGTGCGAGCGGTCGACCTGCGCTTCGTCCCCGCCGGGGTGGGCACCGCCGACGGCCCCGACCTGGCCGACGCCTACGCCGCCGCCGACCTGGTCTGCTTCCCCTCGGTCTGGGAGGGCTTCGGCAACGCCCTGCTCGAGGCCTTCTTCCACCGCCGCCCGGTGCTGGTCAACCGCTACCAGGTCTACGCCGACGACATCGCCCCGACCGGCGTCCGCTGCATCGAGCTGGACGGCGCCGTCAGTCCCGAGGCCATCGCCCACGTCCGCGACCTGCTCGCCTCCCCCGACCAGGCCGCCACCATGGCCGAGGCCAACTACCAGGCCAGCCTGCGCCACTTCTCCTACGCCACCGTGCGCGAACGGGTCCTCCCCCTGGTCGACCAGCTCACCCGCGAGGTCTGACCGTCGCGGAGGGCGGCTCGCCGCCCGGCGGACCCCTTCCGGGCGGTGAGCCACCGAGGGGTGGCCACCCCCTACACGACCTCGGACCGACCCGCGCCGCCTTCCTGTCCCCGACCCAGGGCCGCCGCCTGATCGCCAACAGCCCCTGGGTGCCACCTTCCTACCGGCGCCTCCCGCTGGAGTGACGGCGTCTGTCCACAGATCGTGGATAGGACCTGGCGACGGTGCGGCGATCCCGGTTCGATCGCGCCGTTCGTTCCCGTGATCCCGTGCCCAGGAGTTGTCCACATGAGCCGCTTGACGTTTCGCGACAAGGTCGACTACCTTGCCTTCAATGCTCCCCGCCGTCCGCTTCGGCGTACTGGCGGGGCTTGTTTTTGTGAGGATCCGAGGTGGGTGTAGAGCCGCTTCGGGTCTGGGTCTTCATCGACGCGCAGAACCTCTACCGTGACACCCGAGACGCGTTCCACGCGCGCGACGCCCCTTCCTCATTCGGGCAGGTCGACCCCCAGGGCTTCGGTCTGCTCGTCGCGGCGCGCGGTCCGGTCCGGAGCTCCCGGCCCCGCCGCTTGGAGGAAGTCAGGATCTACACAGGGATGCCGTCCTCTTCGAAGGAACCGAAGACGAACGCCGCCCACAAGCGGCAGCGTCATGCCTGGGAGGAGCAGGGTGTCAAGGTCGTTGCGCGGCCGCTCCGCTACCCGAAGGGCTGGCCTTCGCAGAGGGCTGTGGAGAAGGGCGTGGACGTCGCCTTGGCCGTCGACCTGGTGTTCAACGCCGCTCGGCGCCGCTACGACGTCGGCATCGTCGCGTCAACCGATACCGACCTGCTCCCGGCACTCGAGGCCGTGTGCGAGCTTCGGCGAGCCTGGGGGACGCCGCGTATCGAGGTGACGTGCTGGTCGCCGCTGGCGAAGCGCCTCCGGGTCGACGGGCATGCGCTGTGGTGCCACCGCCTCGACCGGCACGACTACGAATCCGTCCGAGATCCGCGGAACTACGCTCGTGCCGAGGGTTCGTGATGACCGTTGTCACACCGATGGGTGAGGATCGGCTGTCCGACCCCGCCGGACCCGATGCTGCCCACCTCGAACGTCTGGTTCTACTGCGACGACCTGCACGCCACCCACCAGGAGCTCAGCGCCCGCGGGGTGGAGTTCCCGCAGCCGCCGGTCGAGCTCCCCTTCGGCTGGTGGTCGATCTTCTCCGACCCCGACGGCAACCGCTTCGTCCTGGCCCCCGCGGCCAGTAGGCACTCCACCGGGCGCGAACGGCGGTGGTTTGCCGCCGCCCGCATCGGGCAATGATCTCGTGCGCCTGAAAGCGCTTACAGAGCCGAGCCCTCGTGCCGCAGCGCCGCGTCAAGGAGGAAGCGATGCGCACCCCCATCCGCCGGCGGCCGGGGAGGCTGCTGCGAGTCGTCGTGATCGCCTGGTCGCTCGCGCTGCTCGCCTGGGCGCTCGCGCCGGCTGCGCCGGCGCAGCCGTCCGGCGGCTCCTCCGAGCAGACGCTGCGGCGCTACGCCCACGACACCTGGGCGTCGTTCGTGGCGATGGTCGACGACCGTTCCGGCCTGCCCACCGACAAGCTGAAGGCCGACGGCACCCGCGACGTCGAGACCTCGACCACCAACATCGGCGCGTACATGTGGAGCGCCCTGGTGGCCGAGCGGCTCGGCTTCGTCGACCACAGCGAGGTCGTCGGGCGGCTGTCCAAGACCGTCTCCACGCTCGAGCACATGGAGCGCTACGGCTCCACCGGCCAGTTCTACAACTGGTACGACTTCCGCAACGGGGCGAAGCTGACCACCTGGCCGCCGACCGGCGAGCCCCTCATCCCGATCCTGTCGTCGGTGGACAACGGCTGGCTGGCCACCGGGCTGCAGTTGGTGCGCCGCGGCGTACCGGAGCTTTCACAGCGCGCGGGGGCGCTGTTCGACAGCATGAACTTCGGCTTCTACTACCGCCCGGACGTCAACCGCATCCTGTTCCACTACGCCCCGGACACCGGCGCGGCGCCCTGCTGCTACGACACCACCGTGAGCGAGAGCCGCATCGCCAGCTACATCGGCATCGCCAAGGGCGAGATCCCGCAGAAGGAGTACTTCGGCACCTGGCGCAGCTTCCCCGACACCTGCGACTGGAGTTGGCAGGAGACCCGACCGGTCGGGTTCCACCGCAGCTACTTCGGCGTGGACGTGTTCGATGGCGCCTACGCGTACAACGGCACCCGGGTCACCCCGGCCTGGGGCGGCAGCATGTTCGAGGCGCTGATGCCGACCCTGTTCGTCCCCGAGGAGAAGTGGGCGGGCGGGAGCTGGCGGGTCAACCACCCCCTGTGGGTGAAGGCGCAGATCAACCACGGCCTGCACGACGCCGGCTACGGCTACTGGGGCTTCTCGCCCGCCAACATCCCCGAGGGTGGCTACGACGCCTACGGGGTCGACGCGCTGGGCATGAACCCGGAGGGCTACTACTCCAACAACGACAAGACCCTGGTCGACCACGGCTTCGAGGGCTGCCCGGGCCGTGACCCCAAGCCGGACCCGGCGCCGTCGGCGTACACCAACGGCGTGGTCTCGCCGCACGCGGCGTTCCTCGCGCTGCGCTGGGCGCCCGAGCAGACGGTCGACAACCTGACCAAGCTCGAGCGCAACTTCCGCATCTACACCAAGTGGGGCTTCCTCGACTCGGTGAACGTCGACTCCGGCGTCGTCTCCGACTCCTACCTGGCGCTGGACCAGGGCATGATCATGGGCGCCATCGGCAACGCCCTGACCGGCGACATGCTGCGCAGGCTGTTCGTGACCGACGCCGTCGAGCGCGCCCTGCGCCCGCCGCTCGCGGTCGAGGAGTTCAACGCCTCCCCGCGCGGCTGCACCGTCGAGGGCACCGCCGGCGACGACCACCTCACCGGCACCCAGGGCGACGACGTCATCTGCGGCGAGGGCGGCGACGACACCATCGCGGGCGGTGGCGGCGACGACGTCGTGTTCGGCGACGCCGGCGAGGACACCCTCTCGGGCGGCGGCGGCAAGGACGCCCTCTACGGGGGCGACGGCGACGACCGGCTCAGCGGCGGCGACGACGCCGACGTGCTCTCTGGCGGCCCGGGCGACGACACGCTCAGCGGCGGGTCCGGTCGCGACCACCACGAGGGCGGCACCGGCGACAACCGCTGCCCGGACCTGACCGGGGGCGATACCAGCAACGCCTGCCAGACGAGCTGACGGCGTCCGGGGCGCCCGGCCGGTCACCGTCAGCCACGCCGGAGCCCGCGGGCACCTCCCCTCACCCGCGGGCTCAGGCGCCCCCGCTCCAACCCCCCGGCGCTCGCCCGTATGATCTGGCCGAGCGACCGGCCAGGAGGGGAGGCGGCCGAGCTGCCGGACCGTCCCGCCGAGCCGCGCATCCTCGTGCCAGCGGGCTCGCTGGTGCTGCTGGTGGGCGCGTCCGGCTCGGGCAAGTCGGCCTTCGCCGCGAGGCACTTCCTCCCGGCGGAGGTCCTCTCCTCGGACGCCTACCGGGCGATGGTCGCCGGCGACGAGCGCGACATGTCGGCCACCGTGGCCGCCTTCGAGATGCTGCACCTGGTCGCCGCCAGGCGGCTGGCCGCCGGCCGCCTCACCGTGGTCGACGCGACCAACGTCGAGCCGGCGTCGCGGCGCCCGCTGGTCGCCCTCGCCCGCGAGCACGGCAGCGAGCCGCTGGCGATCGTCTTCGACCTGCCCGCCGCGCTGTGCGTCGAGCGCAACGCGGCGCGCGGCGACCGCCGCGTCCCACCCCGCACCGTCCGCCGCCAGCACGCCACGCTGCGCCGCTGGCTCGGTGGGTTGCAGGGCGAGGGCCTGCGCCGCGTGCTGCTGCTCCGCAGCGCGGAGGAGGTCGACGCGGCCACGGTGGAGCGGGAGCACGCACCGGACGAACGGCACCAGGACGGCGTCCAGTAGGCGGCGAGAGTTTCTTTAAAGCTTTTCGAGTGGATAGTTTGATTCGGCCGGATGTGGGCAACGAAGAAGCGCAGTGAGACAGTATCCAGGTGAGCCGGTCAGCTTCCCCCTCGACTCCCCAGGCGACGGCGTCTGGCGGACGCCCACCCGTGCACGCGGCGGCAGAATCCGGAGGTGCCTGTGTTCCGTAGGCGTCGCGCCGGTCCAGCGCCTCGCGAGCAGACGTCGCCCTTCCAGAAGGAAGCCGCCAGCTTCGTCGCGATCGTCGGTGACATCGCTCCCGCGCTCGAGCTGGACTACAGCGCCGACAGCGTGCGCTCGCTCGAGGGCTTCATCGCCGACTCGTTCGACCCGCCCGGCTCCTCGTACGTGCCGGAGTCCCTCGCGGTCGGGGTGGGCTGCTACGTCGGCGAGGTCGTGGTCCGCACGCTTGGCGGCCGCTGGAACCCCGACGGCAGCGCCGAGGTGCTCGACATCGGCAAGGTCAACTGCACCTTCCCGATCCAGAAGGCGCAGCGCCGCTTCGCCAACGGGCCGGACGACTCGCTGGCCTGGTACTACGAGGCACTGGCGCACTACGCCGCCGAGGAGGAGCGCGCCACCGGCGACGAGCAGCCGGCGCACTGAACCCGGTCTGGCCAGCGCGCGCCGGAGCCCACCCCGACCGGGGCGGCCGCGCCCTCCCGCGTAGCGCGACCGCACCGCTCCCTACGGCACGGCGTAGGCGCGGACGATGCGCTGCTCGACCCGGCCGCCGCCGCGCTCCTGCGCGCGAACCTGCAACGACACGTAGCCGCCCGGCTTCAGCAGCCGGGCCGGCAGCTCCGCCCGGTAGACGCCGTGGCCGAGGTGCCTGGCCTTGACCTCGGTCCAGGTCCGGCCGTCGTCGGCCGAGGCAAGGAAGCGCAGCCCGCTGATCACCACCGGGCTGGTCCCGTTGACCGAGCGGACCCGGAAGCGGACCAGCGGCGGGCCCGTGCGGGCCGGCGGGACCAGCGCCCGGTTGTGCTCGTCGACCTGCAGGTTCCAGTCGACCTCCATGAGCCGCACCGGCGTCCACGGCCGCTTCGGCGCCTTGGAGCGGAAGCTCCACACGGTCTGCGTGCGGGCCGTCAGCGGCAGCAGGGCGGACGCGTCCACGTCGCGCACCAGGCGGTAGCTCGCCGCCCGCCGCACCACCGGCAGCTCGGCGAACGAGTCGCGCACGCGCTTGACCAGCTTGCCGTCGCGGTAGAAGCGGGTGGCGACCTTCACCTTGGGGTCGAAGATGAAGAACCCGCCGAACCACTGGGTGTGGCGCTCCGCGTCCATGAAGTCGTCGAGGCTGACCTGCAGGTGGGTGGCGTCGCGCAGCGGCGGGCAGCAGCTCTTGCCGACGACCGGGAAGCCGGGGCGCAGCGGCGCCCGCAGCCAGCGGTTGGTCAGCTTCTGGCCGCCGTGGTAGGCGACGTCGGGCTCGGACAGTTCCAGGGACTCGAACACGTCGCCGACGGGCACGATCACGTGCTGCTCCCAGCGGGCACCCTCGGCCAGCACCAGGTCGGTGCGCCGCAGCGGCACCGGCTGGCTGTAGAACAGCCCGAAGCCGCTGTTGGTCCGCGGGTTCCATGCCATGCGGCCCTCTTCGTACTCAGCGTCCTGGTTGAGGCCGTGGACCACGGTGCCCACCCGGGCGAAGCGCCTGGCCAGGTCGTCGGCGCTGAAGCGGTACGCGACCGAGGACGGGATCCGGTCGGGCTCCAGCAGCAGCATGTCGTACACGTGGGCCGGGTGGCGGTCGCCGGTCACCCGCACGGTCACCGGGCCACGGGCGAGCCGGCGCTCGAGCGCCGTGCCCTCCCGGCCGGAGATGGTGTAGCTGGGGATGGTGCCGGCATCGAAGACCGCTTCGACGAACGGGCCCGGTGCGTCGTTGGCGACCACCACCATCCCGGCCTTGGCGTTGGTGGCGTTGCGGACCACCGTGGTGAAGTCGAGGTCGCTGCGGTGCACCAGGGCGAGCATGCCGGCCACGTCCTTGCCGGCGTAGTCCTCCGGGCGGCCGTGGCCGACGTCGACCAGGGCGACCTCCCTGCGGCCGTCGAGTTCGGTGGCGAACGCGGGCACCAGCGGGTCGAGCGCGGGCGCGCCAGGGCCGAGCACCTCCATGGCCGCCAGCGGCGGCCGCAGCCGCCACTGGCTGTCGGCGGTGAAGGTGCCCTTGGTCACCTTCTCGGTGGGCTGCATGAACACCGGCCAGCGGACCTGCCAGGGAAACAGGATGAAGCCGGAGCCGACCGCGTTCCCGGCCGCCTGGTGGCTGTACTCGAACAGGAGGAAGGCGGGCTCGGTGCGCTCGGTCGCCACCTGGTTGCTGAGCGGCCTGCCCTTGCGGGCGTCCAGCCGCACGGTGGTGTCGCGGCGCACCATCACCTGCGGGTCGCCGGCGACGCTCAGGCTGAGCCAGTTGTCGTGCTCGTCGATGTCGAGCAGGGTGCTCATCACGCTGTAGGTCCCCGGTGGGACCCGCAGGGTGGCGCGGCCGCGCTCGTCGAGGAACGTGAGACCGAAGAAGGAGCCGGGCACCTCGCCGGTGTCGAGGTTGAGCACGGTCACCAGGCCCTCGGTGGGCGGGCGGCCGGTTCGGCCGGTGCCGCGCAGGACCAGGTCGTAGCGCTCCGGCTCGTTGTAGAACGCGACCGGGGTGCGCAGCGAGCCGCCGTTGGCCACCAGGTAGCCGCCGTACAGGCCCAGGGCGGCCTTGCGCACGTCCAGGGTCAGCGAGACCGAGGCGGACCCGCCCGACGGCACGGTGACGCTGGCCGCCGAGAGGGTCGCCACCCCGGCGGCGGCCGGCTTGCCGGCCGGGTCGCGCAGGTCCAGCGCGAGCTTCAGGGTGACCGTCCTGGCGAGCGGGTTGTGCCAGGTGAGCTTGCGGGTCACCGGCCGGTCGTGCGTGTGCGGCCAGCGGAAGTAGCCGAAGTCGAGGCTGGCCTGGTCGGCGGTGACCTGCTGGCTGACGGCGTGGCCGACGTCGAGGCGGCCGGCGCCCTGGCCGTAGGGGCTCAGCCCCGCGCGCGGCACGGCCGTGGCCATCAGGGCCGCCTTCAGCTTGGCCGGCGGCCAGTCGGGGTGCTCCTGGGCGAGGTCCGCCGCGGCGCCGGCCGTGTGCGGGGTGGCCATCGAGGTGCCGGACAGGCGCGTGTACCACTGGCCGACCCGTGGGCCGAGGTCGGTCCCCGCCGCCCTGGCGGCGACGATGTCGACCCCGGGGGCGGTGAGGTCGGGCTTGAGGGCGAAGTCGCCGGCCCGGGGTCCCCGGCTGGAGAAGAAGGCCAGCCGGTCGTGGACGTCGACCGCGCCGACGGTGAGCGCCGAGCTGGCGGCGCCCGGGCTGCCGATGGTGGTCGCGTCCGGGCCGGAGTTGCCCGCGGCGACCACGAACAGCGTCCCGAACCTGGCGGTGAGCCGGTCGACGGCCACGCTCATCGGGTCGCGGCCGTCGCTGGGGAGAAAGGAGCCGAGGCTCATGTTGACGACCTTGGCCTTCTGCTGCTCGGCGGCCCACTGCATGCCGGCGAGGATCCACGACTCGAGGCCGGAGCCGAAGTCGTCGAGCACCTTGCCGTTGAGCAGGCTGGCGTCGAAGGCGACGCCACGGCGGGCGCCCCGGGCGCGCGCGCCGGTGCCGGCGATGATCGACGCCACGTGGGTGCCGTGGCCGAACTTGTCGGTGGTGCTGGTGGCGTCGGAGAAGTTGGCCTCGGCGACCACCTTGCCCGCCAGGTCGGGGTGGCTGGCGTCGATGCCGGTGTCGAGCACGGCGACCCGCACGCCCTTGCCGGTCGCCCCCGCCTTCCAGGCGCTGGGCGCGCCGATCTGGGTGAGGTTGGGATCCAGGGCGGTGGCGCGCACCCTGTGGTCGAGCCAGATGCGGGTCACCCCGGCCAGCGGGCCGCTGCCGGCCGGCCGGCGCCCGCCGGCCCGGCCCGCGCGGGCCAGGCCGGCGAGCGCCGGGGCGAGCCCGGCGTCCTTGCGCAGCCGCATGGCGAAGCCGCCGACGCTGTCGAGCGCCCGGGTCTGGCCGGCGGCGCGGGCGCCGAGCCCGGCGGGGGGCTGGTCGCTTCCCGAGCGCTGCACGATCACCGGCAGGGCGCTCACCTTGCGGTCGTCGAGGCCCTCCCGCACCAGCTGGGTGACGTCGAACAGGTC
>DASUZB010000082.1:0-2940 GCA_036377075.1 Actinomycetes bacterium
GGGGTCCGGGGGGCTCGAGAGCGAGGCCGGAACCCAGGCGGCGGACGACCACGCAGAGCCGAGCGGTAGCCCCCCGGTCAACAAGGGGTCCGGGGGGCTCGAGAGCGAGGCCGGAACCCAGGCGGCGGACGACCACCTGGAGCCGAGCGGTAGCCCCCCGGTGAACAAGGGGCTGTCGTGAGGGCGCACGTCGGGCTCGGCTCGAACCTGGGCGACCGGCTCGCGACGATCGACGCGGCCGTCCGGGCGCTCGACGCCGACCGCCACACCCACGTGATGGCGGTCTCGCGGGTCTACGAGACCGACCCGGTCGGTGGCCCGGCGCAGGGCAGGTACCTCAACGCGGTGGCCGTGCTCGAGACCGACCGCGACCCCCGCGACCTGCTCGGCCTGTTGCTCGCCACCGAGAGGGGGCTGGGGCGCGAGCGCGGCGAGCGCTGGGGCCCCCGCACCCTCGACCTGGACCTGCTCCTCTACGACGGCCCGCCGATCGACTCGCCGGAGCTCACCGTGCCCCACCCGCGCGCCAAGGAGCGCGCCTTCGTGCTGGTGCCGCTCGTCGACGCCGACCCGTTCGCCCGCTTCCCCGACGGCGAGGCGGCGGTGGAGGCGCTGGCAAAGCTCGCGCCGGTCACCGGGGTGGTCCCGGTCAGCGACCTGGAGGTGTGACCTTGGGAGGCCGGGGGCTGCTCCGCTTCGAGCTGCTGATGGACCAGGTACGGACCGCGCTGCCGCCGCCGCCCGCGCGGGTGGTCGACGCCGGCGGCGGCACCGGCCAGGTGGCCGTGCCCCTCGCCGGCCTCGGCTACGAGGTGACCGTTGTCGACACCTCCCCGGCCATGCTGGCCACCTGCGCCGAGCGCGCGGCCGAGGAGGGCGGCGCCACGCTCGCCCTGGTCCAGGGCGACGCCGCCGAGGTGGCCGCGCTGCTCGGCCCGGCCAGCCAGGACGCGGTCCTCTGCCACGACCTGCTCGGCGACGTGGCCGAGCCGGCCGGGCTGCTCGCCGCCCTCGGCGAGGTGCTCCACCCGGGCGGGGTGCTCTCGCTGACCTTCCTCAACCGCGACTGGCTCACCCTGCGGGCCGGCCGCCGCGGCGACTTCGCCGAGGCGCTGCGCCTGCTCGAGCAGGACCGTGGCCGCATCGCCGCCGAGGTCCTCCCCTGGCTCGACCAGGCCGGGTTCGAGCAGGTCGAGGTGCTCGGCGTCGGGGTCTTCGCGGCCGGCGCCTCCGACGACCTCGACCGTGCCGCGCTCGCCGGCCTCGCCGAGCTGGAGCGCCGCGTCGCCGGCCGCGAACCGTACCGGTCCAGCGCCCACACCCTGCACCTGATCGGCAGACGGCAGACCCCTTTGTCCCAAGTTGGCTAGATATACTACGTAGCTCCTGCGATCTGGATCGGGGAATCTCTTGCCTGAAGCACCCCCACAGCAGTTCTCGCCTGCCACCGTGATCGGCCCCGGCCGCGTCGGCCTCGTCCTGGCCACCTACCTGGAACGCGCCGGGGTCGAGGTCACCGTCGGGGTCCGCTCCGACCAGGGCAGGCAGCACGCAGCGGAGCTCGGCCTCACGACCGCCCCCTCCGTCGAGGCGGCCAAGGGGGCCAGGCTGATCCTGATCGCGGTGCAGGACGACGAGCTGCCCGCCCTGGTCACCCAGCTCGCCGCCGAGGGCCTGTTCGCCGCGGACCAGGTGGTGGTGCACACCGCCGGGGTGGACGGCCCGGCGCTGCTCGCGCCGGCGCAGGCCGCCGGCGCCCGCACCGCCGCCTGCCACCCGGTGCAGATCTTCAACGACGACCTGGAGGCGACCGTCGCCCGCCTGCCCGGCACGGTCTGGGGCGTGACCGGCGACGAGGCCGGCCGCGAGGTGGTCGGCGCCCTCGGTGGCCGCCCCATGGACGTGCCCGAGCAGGGCCGCGTGCGCTACCATGCCGCGCTCGTGCTGGCGGCCAACGGCACGGCGGGGCTGGCGGCCCAGGCCGCCGACATCCTCCGTGCCGGTGGGGTGATCGACCCGGCGGCGCTGTTGCGCAACCTGATCCACGCCAGCGTCGACGCGGCCCTGAACACCGGGCAGGCGGGCATGTCCGGGCCATGGGTCAGGGGCGACGGCCGCACCGTCGCCATGCACGCCGAGGCCCTCGCCCGCAAGGAGAAGGTCGTCAACGTGTACGTCGCCCTCGCCAGGCTGGTCGCCAACCGGGCGGCCGCCGCCGGCCGGCTCGACCCCGACGCGCGCCGCCGGGTGGAGGCCGCGCTCGGCGGCCAGCTCGACAACGGTGAGGACACGCAGGAGCGCCGCGAGCTGCTGCGGCGGCTGAGGCGCCGTGCGCGCGGTCGCGAGCAGCGCTGAGCTGGCCGCCTCGACCGCGGCTGCCCGCCAAGCCGGCCAGCGGATCGGCTTCCATCCGACCATGGGCGCCCTCCACGCCGGCCACCGCGCGAACTTCGCCCGCGCCAGGCGCGAGAACGACTTCCTGGTCGGCTCCATCTTCGTCAACCCGTTGCAGTTCGGGCCGGGCGAGGACTTCGCCGCCTACCCGCGCGACCTCGACGCCGACCTGGAGGTCTGCGCCGCCGAAGGGGTCGACCTGGTGTTCACGCCCGAAGAGCGGGAGCTGTGGCCGCGGCCGCCCGGCGTGCGGCTGTGCGTCGGCGAGGTCGCCGAGCGGTTGGAGGGGGCGCACCGCCCTGGCCACTTCGACGGCGTCGCCACCGTGGTGGCCAAGCTGCTCAACCTGGTCGGGCCGTGCCGGGCGTACTTCGGCCAGAAGGACGCCCAGCAGCTCGCCGTGATCCGGCGCATGGTCGACGACCTGGCCTTCCCCAACCAGGTCGTCGCCTGCCCGACGGTGCGGGAGCCGGACGGGCTGGCCGTCTCCTCCCGCAACGCCTACCTGTCGCCTGCTGAGCGGCGGCGGGCCACCGCGCTGTACCG
>DASUZB010000083.1:0-9252 GCA_036377075.1 Actinomycetes bacterium
GCAGCAGAGCAGCAGCAGCATGAGCGTGTCGTCGACGGCCGCACCGGGCTCGGGGTCGGGCGGCTGGATCGCGGCCGCGGTCCGCTCCCGGCGGCGGCGCGCCGCCTCGTTGCGCCACAGCTCGGCGCGGCGGCGCGACGCCACCGTGACCAGCCAGCCGGTCGGGTTGGCGGGCACGCCCTCGGCGGGCCACTGCACCGCCGCGGCGAGCAACGCCTCCTGCACGGCGTCCTCGCAGACCTCGAAGCCGCCGTAGCGCCGCACCAGGACGCCGAGGACCCGTGGCGCCAGCTCCCGCAGCAGGCCCTCCACCCCGGTCGCGGCGCTCACGGCGCGGCTCAGCGGGTGACGGCGAGCCTGGCGCCGAGCCCGAGGTAGATCGAGCCGCTGGCGAGCTCGACGCCGCGCGCCGCGCGGGGGCGGCGCAGCAGGACCCGGCGCACCCGGCCGGCGGCCAGGCCGACGGTGCCGTCGACCAGGACCTCCAGGGCGAGGAAGCACGCGCCTAGCAGCAGCAACTGGGCGGGCACCCGCCCCCTGGACGGGTCCACGAACTGCGGCAGCAAGGCCACGGTGAACAGCGCCATCTTCGGGTTCAGCACGTTGGTGACCATGCCGCGCCAGAACGCCCGCCAGGTGCTCGCCGCCCCGCTGCGGCCCTCGGCCATGCCGCCGCCGCGGGCACGCAGGGTGCGGACGCCGAGCCACAGCAGGTAGGCCGCGCCGGCGAAGCGCACCACGTGGTACAGGGCGGGGGCGGCCCGGAACACGGCCGCCAGGCCGGCCGCGGCGGCCAGCAGGTGGACGGTCTCGCCGACCGCGACGCCGAGGGCGGCGACGAACCCCGCCCGCGACCCGCTGCGGATCCCGCTGGCGAGCACGAACAGCATGTCGGGGCCTGGCGTGAGCATCAGCACCGTGACCAGGGCCAGGTAGGAGGCCAGCAGCCTGCCGTCGACGACCCACACGTTTGCCTCCCACTGCCCGGCGGCCGGTCCGCCTCCATCACTATCAATACCTCGATGATGGTTACGCAAACCAGGCCGTGCCTGCCAGCGCGGGCGATGTTACGCGGTCGCGCCGCCGGAGCGGCGCACCACCCTCGCCACGGCGCAGCTCGCCCTCGCCCGCGAGCACGGCTTCGCCTCGTGGCCACGGCTGAAAGCGAGACTCGATACCGCATCGCGGGCGAGAGGGTGGACTTCTCGGAGGTCAGGTGGTCTCGCGGCGGCGGCGGATGGCCTCCTCGCGGGCGAGGCGGGACTCGCGGCGGATCCTCGCCTCGGCCTGGCGGTGGCGCTCGACGGCGGACTCCGGCTCCAGGGGCGGCACCGGTCGTGGGTGGCCGTGCTCGTCGAGGGCGACGAACACCAGGTAGGCGGAGGAGGTGTGGGTGCGGCGGCCGCTGACCACCTCCTCGGCCTCGACCCGCACGCCGACCTCCATCGAGGTGCGGCCGACGTCGTTGACGGCGGCGTGGACGAACACCACGTCGCCGACGTGGACGGGGTGGAGGAAGCTCATCTCGTCCAGCGCGGCGGTGACCACGGGACCGCCGGCGTGGCGGCTGGCGGCGATCCCGGCGGCGGTGTCGATCAGCTTCATGATCTCGCCACCGTGCACGTTGCCCATCACGTTCGCGTGGGTTGGTCCCATCGCCTGGGAGAGGGTCACCGCCGACTCGCGCGGGTGCCTGGCCGGCACCTCGCCCTCGGCGGCCTCCCGGGCCGCCTCGTGGACCTGCTCGCGCAGGCCGAGGAGGCGGTCGCCGGGAGGTTCCGCCGGCCCCGAGCTCACCGCGTAGGCCCGAGGAGCTGCCGAGCCATCACGACCCTCAATATTTGATTCGTGCCCTCATAGATTTGGGTGATCTTGCTGTCCCGCATCATGCGCTCGACGGGGAACTCCTTCACGTAGCCGTAGCCGCCGAGGAGCTGGACGGCGTCGGTGGTGACGCGCATGGCGGTGTCGGAGGCGAAGCACTTGGCCGCGGCCGAGGAGAAGGTCAGGTCGGGGTCGCCGCGGTCGGCCTTGGCGGCGGCCGCGTAGACCAGGCCGCGGGCGGCCTCGACGTGCATGGCCATGTCGGCGAGCATGAACCGGATGCCCTGGAAGTCGGCGATGCGGCTGCCGAACTGCTGGCGCTCCTTGGTGTAGCCGAGGGCGTAGTCCAGCGCGCCCTGGGCGATGCCGACCGCCTGCGCGCCGATGGTGACGCGGCTGTGGTCGAGCGCGCGCAGGGCGAGCTTGAAGCCGCTGCCCTCCTCGCCGAGGCGGTTGGCGGCGGGGACGCGCACGTCGTTGCAGATCACCTCGGTGGTGGGCGAGCCGCGGATGCCGAGCTTGTCCTCGTGCTTGCCGATCTGGAAGCCGGGCATGGTGTCCTCGAGGACGAAGGCGCTGATGCCGCGGGAGCCGGCGTCCGGGTCGGTGACGGCGTAGTAGACGTAGAGCTTGCTCACGCCGCCGCCGGTGATGAAGCGCTTGGTGCCGTTGATGACGTAGTCGTCGCCGTCGCGCACCGCGCGGGAGGCCATCGCGGCGGCGTCCGAGCCGGAGCCGGGCTCGCTGAGGCAGTAGGAGATGAGCGCGCTGCCGTCGGCGACCCGGCCGAGGAAGCGCCGCTTCTGCTCCTCGTCGCCGGCGAACAGGATCGGCAGGGTGCCGAGCTTGTTGACCGCCGGGATCAGGGAGGTGCTGGCGCAGACGCGGGCGACCTCCTCGACCAGCAGGCAGTGGGTGATGGCGTCGGCCCCGCCGCCGCCGTACTCCTCCGGGATGTTGATGCCGAGCAGGCCGCCCTCCCTGAGGACCTGGAGGTTGTCCCAGGGGAACTCTCCGGTGCGGTCGATCTCGACCGCCCGCTCGGTGAACTTGTCCTCGAACAGCCGCCGCCATTCCTTGCGCAGCAGCCTCTGGTCCTCGGTCAGCGTGTACGCGTCGCTCATGCCGGGCGCCTCCTCGGTGCGTCGGCCGCGACCGCCGGATGGCCTGCCTGAAGCGCGCGAGGCCTACCCGCTTGCCTGGCAAGCGCGCGAGGCCTGCACCCACGGCGGCGCGGCACGGTCATTCTACGAAAGCCGGCGGCGCGCCAGGCCAGGTAGGCTTGCCACCGGGGGCGGAGGCAGGGAGGAGGACGGATGTCCGGTGCGGAGCGGCCGGCGGCCGCCGCGGCCACGGTCGAGGAGGTGCGGCCGGGCCTGTGGAGCCTGCCGGTGCCGATCCCGTCCAGCCCGCTGCCGCACGTGCTCTGCTACGCCTTCGAGGTCTCCGGTGGGGTGGTGCTGGTCGACCCGGGGTGGTACGCGCCCGAGTCGCAGGCCGCCCTGGAGGCCGGGCTGGGCCGGCTCGGCGCCCGCCTCGCCGACGTGCGCGGCGTGCTGGTGACCCACATCCACCCGGACCACTACGGGCTGGCCGGGCGGGTGCGCGAGGCGTCGGGCGCGTGGATCGCGCTGCACCCGGCCGACGCGGCGCTGATCCCCGACCGCTACGAGGACGTGGACGAGCTGCTGGAGCGCACCGGCGCGTGGCTGCGGGCCGCCGGCGCGCCCGACGCCGCGGTCGAGGAGCTGCAGGGCGTGAGCATGCTGATGCGCCGCTTCGTGGTCGCGGCCCGGCCCGACGTGCTGCTGGAGCACGGCGACCGGCCGGAGGTGCCGGGCTGGGAGCTGGTCGCGGTGCACACGCCGGGCCACACGCCCGGGCACCTCTGCTTCCACGAGGAGCGCGCCGGGGTGCTGCTCACCGGCGACCACGTGCTTCCCCGGATCAGCCCGAACATCTCGTTCCACCCGCAGTCGACCGAGGACCCGCTCGGCGACTACCTCGCCTCGCTCAAGCAGCTGCAGGCGTACGCGGGCGCGGCGGCCCTGCCGGGGCACGAGTGGCGCTTCGACGACCTCGCCGGCCGCCTCGACGCGCTCGCCGCCCACCACGAGGAGCGGCTCGCCGAGACCCTCGAGGTGGTGGCGGCCGGGGCGGACACCGTCTGGGAGGTGGCCGCGCGGCTGCACTGGTCGCGGCCGTGGCGGGAGCTGGCCGGGTGGCTGCGCCGCGCCGCCCTCGGCGAGGCCCAGGCCCACCTGATCGTGCTGGAGCGCCGCGGCAACGTGAGCCGCTCCGCCGGCGTGCCCGAGCGCTGGCGGGCGGTCGCCACCACGTCCGGCTGACGGCGCGCGGGCTGTCAGCCGGCCTGGTCGGCGGCGCGCTGCTTGCGCCACTTGGCCATGATCAGCGGGATCTCGTGCCGGAGGAACTCGAAGAACTGGCGGGTCTCCTCCAGCCGCATGCCCGCCGGCGAGTCGGGCCCGACGGCCTTGACCCCCTCCGCCAGGTCGTCCTCCCAGCGGGCGACGAACTGGTCGCGCTGGGCGATCGCCTCGTACCAGGTCTCGGTGGTGACCCGGTAGTGGTCGCGGCGCTCCCCCGGCTCGCGGTCGCGCGCGAGCATGCGGACCTGCGTCAGGTAGCGCACCGCGCCGGAGATCGCCGCCGGGCTGACGTGCAGCCGCTCGGCCAGCTCGGCGGCGGTGAGCCTGCCGTCGTCGGCGATGATGACCGCGGCGAACACCCGCGCGGGCATGCGGGGCATCCCCGCCTCCACCAGGTCGAGCGCGAACCGCTCGACGAACCGCCGCACCGCGTCGTCGTCGCGCCCGCGATGGTCCCCCTGAGCCACGCGCCCCGTCCTTTCGCCGTTCGTGCACCGGTAGGTAGTTTATACATGTCTTGGCCTTCACAACTCTGTGAAACGAGTGTAGCGTGTGAAGCACTATGACAGCTACACCTGCCATCGCAGTGTCGGGCCTGGTCAAGACGTTCGGCCCGACGCGCGCGCTCGACGGTCTCGACCTGACCGTCAACACCGGCGAGGTCCACGGCTTCCTCGGGCCCAACGGCGCCGGGAAGACCACGACCATCCGCATCCTGCTCGGCCTGCTGCGCGCCGACGCCGGCGAGGCCCGGCTGCTCGGCGGCGACCCCTGGCGCGACGCCACCGCGCTGCACCGCCGCCTGGCCTACGTGCCCGGTGACGTCACCCTGTGGCCGAGCCTCTCCGGCGGCGAGGTGATCGACCTGCTCGGGCGCCTGCGCGGCGGGCTCGACCCCAAGCGCCGCGCCGAGCTGCTGGAGCGCTTCGACCTCGACCCGCGCAAGAAGGCCCGTACCTACTCCAAGGGCAACCGCCAGAAGGTCGCCCTGATCGCCGCGCTCGCCTCCGACGTGGAGCTGCTGCTGCTCGACGAGCCGACCGCCGGCCTCGACCCGCTGATGGAGGCCGCCTTCCGTGAGGTCATCAGCCAGGAGGAGCACGAGGGCCGCACCGTCCTGCTGTCCAGCCACATCCTCTCCGAGGTCGAGGCGCTGTGCGACCGGGTCAGCATCATCCGCGCCGGCCGCGTGGTCGAGTCCGGCACCCTGGCCGAGCTGCGCCACCTCACCCGCACCTCGATCTCGGCCGAGCTGGCCGCGCCGCCCGACGGGCTGACCGGGCTGCAAGGCGTGCACGACCTGCACGTCGACGGCACCCGGGTGCACTGCCAGGTGGACAGCGCCAGCCTCGACGAGGTGCTGCGCCACCTGTCCGCGGCGGGGGTGCGCAGCCTGACCAGCCAGCCGCCCACCCTGGAGGAGCTGTTCCTGCGCCACTACCAGAGCGAGCTGCCGGCCGGCAACGGCCGGCGCCAGGAGGAGGCCGCCCGATGACCTCCCTGGCAGGCACCCGCGCGCTGGTCCGCCTGATCCTGCGGCGGGACCGCTTCCTGCTGCCGCTCTGGGTCCTGGTGCTGGGGCTCCTGCCGGCCCAGACCGCGGTGGCCATCGACCAGTTCTACGACACCCCGGCGAAGCTCCGGGACCTCTACGGGACGATCGTGACCACGCCGGGGCTGCGCGCCATGCTCGGGCCGGTGTTCGGCGCCACCCTCGGCGCGATCACCGTCTGGCGGGCCGGGCTCTACTTCACCATCGTGGCCCTGGCGAGCCTGCTCACCGTCATCCGCCACACCCGCACCGACGAGGAGGCGGGACGGCGCGAGCTGCTCGGCTCCACCGTCGTCGGCCGCCACGCGCCGCTGACCGCGGCGCTGCTGGTCACGTTCGCCGCCGACCTGGTGCTCGGTGCGGTGCTCGCGGCCGCGATGGTCGGCGCCGGGCTTCCGGCCACCGGCTCGCTCACCTACGGCCTGTCCATGGCGGCCGCCGGGTGGATGTTCGCCGCGGTGGGGGCCGTGGCCGCCCAGTTGACCGAGGGAGCCGGCGGCGCCCGGGGCCTCGCGCTCGGCACCCTCGGAGCCGCCTACGCGCTGCGGGCCGCCGGCGACACCGGTGGCAGCGACAGCGGCTTCGGGTGGCTGTCCTGGCTGTCCCCGATCGGCTGGGCGCAGCAGACCCGCCCCTACGCCGGCGAGCGCTGGTGGGTCTTCGCGCTGGCGCTGGCGCTGGTGGTGGTGCTGGTCTCGGCGGCCTACGCGCTGCTGGCGCGGCGGGACGTCGGCGCCGGCGTCCTGGCGGCCCGGCTCGGCCCGGCCAGCGCGGCGCCATCGCTGCGCAGCCCGGTCGCCCTCGCCTGGCGGCTGCACCGCGTCACCCTGGTGTCCTGGACCGCCGGGCTCGCCCTGATGGGCGCGCTGATCGGCAGCGTCGCCAACAGCGTCGGCGACATGGCCAAGGAGAGCTCGCAGCTCAAGGACATGCTCGAGCGGCTCGGCGGCGAGAAGGTGCTGTCGGACGCCTACATCTCCGGGGCGATGGTGATCTTCGCGCTGGCGGCCGCCGGGTACGCGATCCAGGCCACCCTGCGGCTGCGCGCCGAGGAGGAGGGGCAGCGCGCCGAGCCGGTCCTGGCCACCTCGGTCGGACGGGTGCGGTGGGCCGCGAGCCACCTGCTCTTCGGGCTGCTCGGCCCGGCGGTGGCGCTGTTCGCCGCCGGACTGGCCGAGGGGCTGGCCTACGGGCTGAGCACCGGCGACGTGGGGGGCGAGGTGCCGCGCGTGCTCGCCGGCGCGCTGGTGCAGCTCCCCGCGGTCCTGGTGCTGTCCGGCATCGCCATGGCGCTGTTCGGCCTGCTGCCCCGCCTCGCGTCCGCCGCGTGGGCGGCGCTCGCGGTGTTCGCGTTCCTCGTCCTGATCGGCCCGCTGATGCAGCTCGACCAGGTGATCCTGGACGTCGCGCCGTTCAGCCACATCCCCAAGGTCCCGGGCGCCCACGTCTCCGCCACGCCATTGGCCTGGCTGCTCGGCATCGCCATCGTGCTCGCCGCCGCCGGCCTGACCGGGTTCCGCCGCCGCGACCTCGTCAGCACGGCGTGACCACCTCGGTTTGGTTTAGGGAGGTGGCCCGTGGCCGCGCGCTGGGCTGACCGAGGAGCGACGAGGGCGCCCCTGGGCGACCGAGGAGCGACGAGGGAAGCCAGCGCATGGAGCGGCGCAGGGCCACCGACCGTTTCAACTAGGATTGCGCCATGAGCGAGCGCGGAGGGACGGCGACGCCGGCCGGGGGCGTGCGGGTCGCCCTGCTGGGCTACGGCTATTGGGGCCCGAACCTGGCCCGCAACCTGCACCTGCGGGTCGGCGTGGGGTGGACGGCGTGCGTCGACCCCGACCCCGCCCGGCTCGCCGAGGTCGGCCACCGCTACCCCTGGGTGCGGACCTGCCGCGACGCCGACGAGGTGCTGGCGGACGAGGCGATCGACGCGCTGGTGATCGCCTCGCCCGCCCGCACCCATGCGGACCTGGCCGGGCGGGCGCTGCGCGCCGGCAAGCACGTGCTGGTGGAGAAGCCGCTGGCGCTGACGACGGCGGACGCGGTCGCCCTCGCCGAGCAGGCCGACGGAAGCGGGCTGGTGCTGCTGGTCGGGCACACCTTCGAGTACAACCCGGCGGTGGCCAAGATGCGCGCCCTGCTGCAGGCCGGCGACCTCGGCGAGCTGTACTACCTGCACTCCCAGCGGGTGAACCTCGGCCGCATCCAGCGCGACATCAACGCGCTGTGGTCGATCGGCCCGCACGACGTCTCCATCGCCAACTACCTGGTCGGCGCGGCGCCCCGCTGGGTCGCCGCCAGGGGCGCCCGCTACCTGCACACCGACGTGGAGGACGTGGTCTTCGCCACCCTCGGCTACGACGACGGCGTCCTGGCGCACCTGCACGTCTCCTGGCTGGACCCGTCCAAGCTGCGGCGCACCACCGTGGTCGGCTCGCGCCGCATGGTGGTCTTCGACGACCTGGACTCCGAGGCCAAGCTGCGGGTCTACGACAAGGGCGCCGACCCGGTGGGGGTCGGTGAGTTCGGCGAGTACCAGTTCCGGCTGCGCGCCGGCGACCTGCACGTGCCCCGCACCGACCTGACCGAGCCGCTGGCGCTGGAGCTCGACCACTTCCTGGACTGCGTGGCCACCGGGGCGAGGCCCCGCACCGACGCCTGGAACGGCGTGCGCGTGGTGGCCACCCTCGAGGCGGCCCAGCAGTCGCTCGACAAGGGCGGCCAGCAGGTCGCCGTGCCGGGCGACTGGGACCGTGGTGGTGATGGGGCAACGCGCTGAGGAGGGCGTGGCCGCCAGCGCCCGCGTCCTGCCGGGAGTGCGCCTCGGCGCCGGCGCGCGCGTCGGCGAGTTCTGCCTGCTCGGCGAGGTACCCGCCGGCACGACCGGCGACCCGGCCGCGACCGTGATCGGGGTCGACGCGCTGCTGCGCTCGCACACCGTGATCTACGCGGGCAACCGCATCGGCGACCGCTTCCAGACCGGCCACGGCGTGCTGCTGCGCGAGGACAACGAGATCGGCGACGACGTCTCCGTCGGGTCGGGGTCGGTGCTGGAGCACCACGTCCGCATCGGCCACCGGGTACGGATGCACACCGGGGTGTTCGTGCCGGAGCTGTCGGTGCTGGAGGACGACTGCTGGCTCGGCCCCAGGGTGGTGCTGACCAACGCCCCGCTGCCCCGCTGCCCGGACGTGAGCGCGTGCATGCGCGGCGTGCGCGTCGGCCGCCGCGCCAAGCTCGGCGCCAACGTCACCGTGCTGCCCGGCGTGGTGATCGGCGAGGACGCGCTGGTCGGCGCCGGCTCGGTGGTGACGCGCGACGTGCCCGCCCGGGCGGTGGCCGGCGGCAACCCCGCCCGCGTCACCGGCACGGTCGACGACCTCAGCTGCCCGGTCGGCCTCGACCACCGCCCCTACCCGCCGCCGCGCTAGCCACCGGCCCACGGCCCGCGCGCTGCGGATCGGCGCGTCGAGGCGGTCGCCTCCT
>DASUZB010000084.1:0-8317 GCA_036377075.1 Actinomycetes bacterium
GCTGGAGGCCTCCGGCATCGAGGTCGTCGGGCTGGCCGGCGACTACGACGAGCTGATCGCGGCCGCGACCGAGGCGCGGCCCGACGTCGCGGTGGTCGACATCCGCATGCCGCCGACGCACACCGACGAGGGGCTGCGCGCCGCCCTCGAGCTGCGCCGCCGGCTTCCGGGCACCGGGGTGCTGGTGTTCTCCCAGTACATCGAGACCAGGTACGCGGCGCGGCTGCTGGAAGGCAACGCGGCCGGTGTCGGCTACCTGCTCAAGGACCGGGTCGCCGACGTGGCCGAGTTCGCCGACGCGCTGGCCCGGGTCGCGGCCGGCGGCACCGCGCTGGACCCCGAGGTGGTCAGCCAGCTCCTCGGCGCCGGCAGGCACAGCCACGGCCTGGCCGCGCTCACCCCGCGCGAGCGCGAGGTGCTGTCGCTGATGGCCGAGGGCCGCTCCAACGCCGGCATCGCCGGCGCCCTGGTGATCACGCCCGGCGTGGTCGAGAAGCACGTGGCCGCCATCTTCGGCAAGCTCGGGCTGCCGCCCGACCAGGAGGACAACCGCCGCGTGCTCGCGGTCCTGCGCTACCTGGGCGCCTGACCGGTCGCGTTCACGCTGCGGCGCCGCACTCGGCTACGCTTGGGCGCATGCGCCGCTACCTGCCGACGGTCCTGGCTGGAGCCTGGTCGCTGCTCGTCCCCGCCGCCCCGGCCGCCTGAGGACGTGCCCGTGCGCCTGCCAGACGTCCTCGCCGGCCCCCTGCTCCGCCGCGCGGAGACTGGCAGGGTGCTGCTATGGCTCGCGACCAGCCGACCCCTCACGGTCCACGGCGAGGTCGTGAGCCTGGAGCCGCGGCGCGGCGGTGAAGGCCCGGAGCGGCTCGGCCGGGGTGGCGCGCGGCGCGTCCAGCTCGGACCGCGCCTGTTCGTCCACCTGGTCAGCGTCCTGCCCGACCCCGCCGTCGGCGCGTTTCCCGGCAACCACCTGCTCGGCTACGACCTCGTGGTTGGCGACGACGCCGGCCGGCAGCCGCCCCGCCGCCTGGGCGACCTGGGGCTGCTGGCGGGACCGCGGACGGTCACGCTGGGCGACCTGCCGCTGCCGAGCTTCTTCCTGCCCGCCGGATCGCCCGCGCTGAACCTGCTGCACGGCTCGTGCCGGCTGTTGCACGGCCACGGGGAGGACGCCCTGCTGGCCGCGGACGAGCTGCTGGCCGAGAGCGCCCGCGACCTCGGGCGCCGGCCGAGCGCGCTGGTGCTGACCGGCGACCAGATCTACGGCGACGAGGTCGCCGGCCCGTTGATCGGCCACCTCACCCGGCTTGGCGCCGAGCTGCTGGGTGCGGGCGACACCACCTCGGTCCCGGGTGTCCCCGCACTCGACCGGCTGCCGCCCTACGGCCGACAGGAGCTCAGCCGCGAGCTGGGGTTCACCTCCGGCAAGGCCACCAACCACCTGCTCAGCCTCGGCGAGTTCGCCGCCATGTACCTGCTCGCCTGGGACGAGGCGAACTGGCCCGAGCACCTGCCCGAGAGCGCCGAGGCGCCTTCCTCCGGCGGGGACGGCCGCCGCACGGCGGCCAGGCGGCGGCGCCGGTATGCCAACGAGCTGGCCGACCTCGACGAGACCAGGCGCGCGCTGCCAGCGGTCCGGCGGGTGCTGGCCAACGTTCCCACCTACATGATCTTCGACGACCACGACGTCAGCGACGACTGGAACCTCACCCGCGAATGGCACGACCAGGTCTGGCGGTCGCCCGGTGGGCGGCGGGTGGTCGCCGACGCGCTGGCCGCCTACTGGGCGTTCCAGGGATGGGGCAACGCCCCCGAAGCCTTCGACGAGCAGTTCCTCGCGGTCGTGGAGGCCGGTCCCAGCGACGAGCGCTTCGACCGGGCGATGTGGTCGTTCGGCCGCTGGAGCTACCACGCACCGACCGATCCGCCGATGCTGGTCCTGGACACCCGCACGCAGCGCACCTTCGACAGCGACCGGGGCGCCGCCCGGCTCCTCGGCGACGGCGAGCTGGACCGCGTGCGCGAGCTCGCCCGCGGGGCGGGCGTCCGCGCCCCCGGGCCGGTGATCCTGGTGTCCGCGACCCCGGTCTACGGTCTGGAACTGCAGGAGCGACGCCAGAAGTTCCTGGCCGGCAAGGTCGGTCCCTACGAGATCGACTTCGAGTCGTGGCACTCCAACCTGCAGGGACTGTGCGACTTCATGCGGCTGGTCGTCGACGAGCTCGGGCTGCGCAGCTGCGTGGTCCTCTCCGGCGACGTCCACTACGGCCTCAGCGTGCGGGCGACCTTCGCACGCGACGGCCACGTCCTGTCGATCGCCCAGCTCGTCAGCAGCGGGCTCAAGCACAGCGGCACGCTCGCCCGTACCGCCCTGCACCTGCTCGGCGCCGGCGTCCGGCCCGACCACGCCAGGCTCGGGTGGGAGACCCCACCGGCGGTGCCCGAGCCCGGCCGCGCCGGCCGGTTGCTCGACCGGCTGCGGCGCCGGGCGGTCAACACCGACGCGTGGGCCGAGGACGCCCCGGTGTTCCTGACCCCGGCCCTGGCCGAGCGGATCGCCGCCGAGCAGCCACCCCGCTTCGAGGAGACCCGCAGCTACGTGCGCCCAGACGCTCACCGCACCCGGGTGGTCGTCGGTGACAACAACGTGGGCCTGGTCTCGGTGCGCCTGCCCGACGGCGTGGTCGTCCACCGGCTGCTCGCCCGCCGCGCCGGCAGGACGACGGCGCACACCGCCTCGCTCCCCCTGGGGTCCGCCGCACGCCCCGGCACCGCCCGGTAGTCAGCCCTACCACCCCCATGTCCTGGCGGGTGATGGGAACCGTTTCCATTGTCGCCGTGGGGTGGCGGCACGAGACTGCCGGGAGACCACCGCGAGCGGGCGAGGGAGCGACGTGCCCCCGTACGAACTGCTACGAAGCCGCTACGCCGCGGCTCGCGGCTGCCGTGACGCACGCCGCGCCTGCTCCCCGCGGCGGCATGGTGGGTGACGGCCTCACTCCGGGCTTGGAGCCGGTTGCGGCCTGTCGGCGCCGCGCACGTTGTCGAGCACGGTCTGGCCCTGCTGATCGACGAGGCGGGTGAACAGCTGTTGCGCGTACCCGAAGACCAGCGCCCAGGCAAGGATCTGCGCGGACGTGTCCAGAGCGCTGAGGCCGGGGACGAACTGGCCGCGCATGAGCAGCAGGCCGAGGAAGGCGGTGATCGCTCCGGTTGGGAGCTTGAGCGCGGCGAGCGCGACGGGCAGGCCATACCGTTCGGATGAGCCCTTGATGCGGCGGATGGTGGCGGCGGTCGCGATGGCGGCGGCGGTGAGCCCGACGAGCTCGACCACCGTGAGGTCCAGCGGTTTGGCGGTGTCCTCGACGACGGCGTCGATGTCCTTTGTTGGTACCCCGGTCTGTGGTTCCCCACCAGCAGGAATGAACGGTTCGGACTGAGCGGTCGGGCACACGACCGTCGCCTTGCCGGCTTCCTCAGGAGCGAAGCACAAGGGGATCAAGGTCGGACGGAAGAAGCCCGTGAGCGCCACCCCGATCGCCAGCAGCGTCATGAGCACCGTCGTGACGACCACGATGTTCCGGAAGCTGCGCAGCCGTACGTGCTCGCGCAGTGCCGCCGAGCTTGCCGCTCGGACGATGGTGATGATCTTGCGACGCTCCTCGCTGACCGTCGCCTCCTTCTCGGTGACGCCCGGCTCCTTGGCGTTCTGGAGCAACGGATGGTCCGGGTCCTTGATGGCGAGCCTTCGGGCGATCCGCTCGAATTCCTGTCGTCGCGGGTCGGTCGGTGGGAGGTGGCACTGCACGTGCCTGAGCAAGCAGGACATTTGGCCAAGTAGGTAGCTGGCCGGCGCGAGGTTGAGGAGGTGGGCCTCGGCGGCGTCGAGGTTGCTCTGCGCCCGCTCGATGAGTGGCCCGTTACGGAAGAAGCGGAACCGTCTGTGCGGGTCCAGCGGCACGACCCGAGCCGCCTCCCTGGCCGCTTCGAGGTGACGCTGGATCGCCCTCGCCAGGACCTCGTCGTCCTCGGGTGTGTCCCTCGATTTCACCCTGACCCAGGCGCACAACGCTTCGAGCTCCTCGGCCCGCGTCAGGGTACCTTCGCGCCAGGCGACCCACACGGGCCCGCCGACCGGTGGAACCTCGACGGTAGGTGACCCCTCGCGTGGCGGCGCCGGCGGTCGGGGTAGCCGGCTCGTCGCGGGGCGGCGCCGGCGTTGCCGCAGTATCATCACGTCCCCCCACGATGATGCCCCTTATGAGCAGCATGGGCTGGTCGTCGGGGTAACACAAGTGGACAAAGCCGCTAAGGGCCTGCGCCAGTACAGGTCGCCGTGCTGCTGCCCACCCCCCGGCAGGGCCAGGTGGCTCCTGCCGCTCGCGCCGGCCACGAGGTGGTCCGGCGTGTATCCCGGCCATCTCCCCGACCACAGTTGACAATCCAGGTTGAACAACCTAGGTTGTTTGTCGTGTCCGACGCCGATGCCACCACGGTTGCCCACGACCTGCGACTGGCCGTCGGCCGGCTCGCGCGGCGCCTGCGCCAGCTCTACGCCGCCCGCCGCGGCGACCAGCTGACCTTCGCCGAGCTGGCCGTCTTGTCCCGGCTGCACCGCGACGGCCCCGCCTCGGCCAGCCAGCTCGCCAACGGCGAGCGGGTCACTGCCCAGGCCGTCGGCGCCGCGATCGGGGCACTGCACCAGCGAGGGCTCGTCGAACGGACGCCCGACCCGCGGGACCGTCGCAAGGCGATCGTGTCGCTCACCGACCCGGGCCGGTCGGCGTTCACCGTCCGCCAACAGGCCGTCCTCGACCGCCTGGTCCAGGCAGTGGCGTCGGGCTACACCGCCGCCGAACGCCGGCAGCTGGCCGCGGCCGCGCCGCTGCTGGAACGCCTCGCCGACCTCCTGTGACCAGCACGACCCCGAACGGAGCCGCCGTGTCCGAGCTGCACCTCGACGCCCAGGTCGGGGCATTCTTCGACACCTTCGCCGCCGCCGGCGACCAGCTCGACGTCGACCAGCTCGCCGCGCTGTTCGCCGAGACGTTCCTTGCCGCCGACCCCGCCGGGGCGCGCCCCGTCCCCCGGCAGGCGTTCCTGCAGGCCCTGCCACGGCGGGCCGAGCTGTTTCGCGCCGCCGGCATCACCCGCGTCGTCCTGGTCGACCTCCAGCACCACGCGCTGGACGACACCTACGTCCTGGCCAGGACCGACTGGCAAGGCGAGCGCAGCACGGCGTCGACCCCGGTCCGGTTGTCCTCCACGTTCATCCTGCGCCGGGACGCCGACCAGCTGCGGGTGGTGTTCTACCTCAACCACCAGGACCTCGCGCGGGCCCTCAGCCTGGCGTGAGGTGGCGCCACCACCGCGGCCACCGACGACCGCGCCCTGGTGGCCCTACCATGGAGGCGCTGGAGCGACCACGGCAAGGAGCAGTCGGTGAGCGTCGTGCTGGTCAACGCCTTCGAGGTCCCCGACGGCCAGGAGGAGCAGTTCCTCGCCGACTGGCAGCACGCCGCCGACTGGATGCGCCAGCAGCCCGGGTTCGTGTCCAGCAGGCTGCACCAGAGCCTCGACCCGGCGGCGGAGTTCCGCTACGTCAACGTCGCCGAGTGGGAGTCCGCCGAGCACTTCCGCAAGGCTGCAGCCGCTCCTGAGTTCCAGCAGCGCGTCAGCGGCATGAACGTGCGGGCACACCCGGCGCTGTACCGGGTCGTCATCCAGTAGCCGCGCACCCCGACGCACGGACATCGCCAGCTCCTAGCAGCGCAGCTCACGGAGCACGCTTGCACGCGAGCGCGGCTGCACCACCCACTCCAACCGCCTACTGGCGCGCCCTCCGAGATATGCACGGCCTGGACTGTCGATTTGCGTGCTTCTGCCACTGGGGATCGGCCAGCCCCGGCTTGGGTCCCACCCTTGTCGGCGCCTCGGGTAAGGCGCACCCTACGGTCGCGGAGGCACCACCGTCTCGACGTCCTCGAGGGAGGCGAGCGCCGTTCTGCGCGCGGCCGGACAGGGGCGGGTGCACGCCAGGCGACCAGTCGGGCCCTCCAGCTGCCCGCCGTCGCGGTGGCCGCCCCAGACGGCGCCGGGCGCCGCCGGGCGCAGGGCGCTGCGGGGGCGACACGGCCATGCTCGGGGCGCTGGTGGCCGATGCGGCCAGGTCGCTCGGCGCGGGTGGCCGCGCCTGTTGGGCGTGCTGCTGGCCTGCGTGCTGGTCGCCGCGTGTACCAGCTCCGCTGGTCGGCGGTCCACCGTCACCAGCCGGCCACGCCCGCTCGGCCCGGCCCGGCAGGACTACTGGCCCACCAGCGGCTGGCGGACCGCCGCGCCCGCCGACCAGGGCATGGACCCGGCGGTCCTTGACGACCTCGACACCAAGGTGCCGGCCTACCACTCCCAGGTGCGCAGCCTGCTGGTGGTGCGCCACGGCTACCTGGTCTACGAGCGCTACTGGCACGGGTTCGGCGCCGCCGACGGCCACGAGGTGCACTCGGTCACCAAGAGCATCATCTCGGCGCTGGTCGGCATCGCCCTCGCCGAGCGGCACCTGAAGAGCCTGGACCAGACCGTCGGAGCGCTACTGGCCGCCCACCTGCCCAAGGACGCCGACCCGCGGTGGGGCAAGGTCACCGTCCGGCAGCTGCTGACCATGACCGGCGGGCTGGCCGGCGACGAGCAGTCACAAGGCGGCGATGAGCGCCTGAGCAGGCGCCTGTTCCAAAGCCGCGACTGGCTCCGCGAGATCCTCGGCCGGCACCTGGCCGCCACCCCGGGCACCACGTTTGCCTACAGCAACGCCAGCTCCCACCTGTTGTCGGTGATCGTGACCACCACCACCGGCCAGTCCACCCTGGCGTTCGCCCGCGCCAAGTTGTTCAACCCGTTGGGCATCCACAGCGACCACGTGTACCAGCCGATCGTTGGCCAGCGGCCCACACCCGCCCAGGTGCAGGCCTACCAGCAGGCCGCGGTGGCCTGGCCCAGGGACCCGCAGGGCTACCAGTTCGGCTTCGGCGAGGCCAAGCTGCCCGCCCGCGACCTGGCCAAGTTGGGCTACCTGTACCTCAACGGTGGCCGCTGGGACACCGCCCAGGTGGTCCCGGCCGCCTACGTGCGCGCCTCCACCCAGGCCCACGTCCCGACCGGCAACCGCCTGACGCCGGGCTACGGCTACCAGTGGTGGACCACCACCGAGCGGGGCCGTCGCGGCTTCGCCGCGGTCGGGCTGGGCGGGCAGCTGGTGGAGGTGCTCCCCGACCTGGACCTGGTCGTGGTCATCACCACCGATCCTGCCCGGCAGCGCGGGGATGCCGGCGACCTGGTCGGTGAGACGATCATCCCGGCCGTCACCGGATAGCCGGCTGGACGCCTCCTGCCGGGACCAGCCGGAGCAGCTGCGCTCGGTAGCGCGGGAGGGTGTACGCCCTCGCGCGAGGCAATCCACCTGAGCAGGCTCGCGCGGGGCGGCCGTCAGCCGGCGTGGACCAGCCCGCGCCGCGCCGCCTGCTCGCGGGTCAGCCGCCACACCACCAGGACGCCGGCCTCGCCGGGCGCCTCCGGCTGCGCGCCCTCGCGCCGGCCCACCTGGTCGAAGCCGAGGCGGCGCGGGATCGCGCCGCTGGCGGTGTTGGCCAGGTCGTGCCGGATCGTCACGAAGTCGACGCCGGGCAGGGCGAACGCCTGCTCGACCAGGGCGGCGGCGGCGGCGGTGGCGAGGCCGCGGCCGGTGTACGCGGGGTGCAGCCAGTAGCCGATGTCGAGGCCTCCCGGCCCGATGCGGCTGATGAGCCCGCAGCTCCCGGCGATCGCGCCGTCGCCGAGGATGGCGTAGTTGTAGGCCAGGCCGGCGTCCCAGTCGTGCTCGCAGGTGACCAGGAACTGGACCGCGCGGGGGCGGTCGTAGCCGGAAGCCCACGGCATCCACGGGCGCAGGTGGTCGAGGCAGTCGCTGACCACGCGGTAGAGCTCGTCGACGTCGCCGGCGCGCCAGCGGCGCAGGCGCGCCTGGCCGTGGCTGAGGACCTCCGCTGGCTGCTCCATGCCGTGAGAGGGTGCCCCCGCCGCGCCGCGGCGGCAAGGGGGTTTCGCCGCCGGAGGGTCGCCGGTCGGCCCGCACGGCGGCCACGGCGGTCACTCCACGCCGATGGCCGTGCGCAGGTCGAGCCGCGCGGCGCGCCGGCGACCGCGACGATCACCGACTCCCACCGGATCATGGCGCCGAGCTGCCTGGCGGTCATACCGACCGCGCGCAGCAGCCCGAACTCCCGGGTCCGCTCGGCCACCGCCAGGGCCAGGGTGTTGGCGA
>DASUZB010000085.1:0-14078 GCA_036377075.1 Actinomycetes bacterium
TCGACCACCAGCATGCGGGTGCTGCCGTAGGCGGTGTGCAGCTGGTCGATGGTGCCGTCGTAGACGATCCGGCCGTGGTCGATGATCATCAGCCGGCTGCACAGCTCCGTGATGTCGTCCAGGTCGTGCGTGGTCAGGACGACGGTCGTACCCTGCTCGGCGTTGAGGCGGCGTAGGAACGCCCGCACCGCCGCCTTGGCCTCGACGTCCAGGCCGATGGTCGGCTCGTCCAGGAAGAGGATGCGTGGCCCCGGCAGCACCGCTGCGGCCAGCTCGGCGCGCATCCGCTGGCCGAGGGACAGCTCGCGCACCGGCTCAGGAAGCAGCGGGCCCAAGTCGAGCATGCCGGCCAGCTCGTCCAGCCGCTCGTGCCACCTCGCTGCCGGAATGCGGTACAGGTGCCGCACCAGGTCGAACGACTCCCGTAGCGGTAGGTCCCACCAAAGTTGCGTGCGCTGGCCGAAGACCACGCCCATGCGGCGGGCCAGCCGGCGCCGCTCGCGCCAGGGAACCAGGCCGTCGACCAGCACCTTGCCGGCCGATGGCAGCAGCACGCCGCTCATCATCTTCACGGTGGTGGACTTGCCGGCGCCATTGGGGCCGGCGTAGCCGACGAACTCGCCCGGCTCGACGCGGAAGTCGATCCCGGCGACGGCCGGCACGCGCCCCCGCCGCGTGCGGAACTCCTTGCGCAACCCACTGACCTCGATCACGAGCCCGTCCCGACGTAGTGGCGCAGGCCGAGCCGCCAGAGGACGGCCGACAGCCCGGCGAACGCCGCGGTCGCGACGGGGGTCGCCCACAGCAGCCCCGCCGGCAGGCCGGGTGGGCCGGCCCGGCCGAGCAGGACCAGCGCCGGCACGTAGACGGCCAGGGCGAAGGGCACCACCCAGACGAACACGAAGCGCAGCACCGAGCCGTAGATCTGCACCGGGAAGCCGTTCAACGAGACCCCTCCGTAGACGAGGATGTTGACCACCTCGCTGCCTTCCACGGTGGCGAAGGTGAGCGCCGCCCCGAGCACGCAGACCGCCAGCACCAGGACCCCGCAGCAGGTCACCGCGAGCAGCGCGGCGAGCACGCGGCCGGCGCTCCAGTGGACGCCGGCGCGGTCGGCCGCCCAGGCGACCATGCCCGCCCCGACCACGATCCGGCCGAGGTAGCGGACCTCCACCTGGGTCGCCACCAGCCAGGCGAGCGGCGCGGCCGGCCGTACCAGCACCTGGTCGAAGGTGCCGCGGCGGATCAGGTCGGAGAAGTAGGTGGGCTCCAGCCGGTCGCCGAACAGCAGGCCGAGCCCCTGCCCGGTGGCGCCGAGGCCGACCAGCAGCACCACCTCGGGCGCGCTCCAGCCTGCCAGGCCGCCGAAGCGCTGCACCAGCAGGGCGATCCCGAACGCGTCGGCGAGGATGATCAGTCCCGTGCCGAGCAGGCGCAGCAGCAGCGCGGACGGCCGGCGCACCCGCGCGCGCAGGCCGGCGGCGGCGAGCCGCCAGTAGACCCGCGGGCCGAGCCGGGCGGCGGGAAGGCGGCCGGTCCGCTCAGCCACCGTGGACCACCATGCGCCTGCAGGCCAGCGCGAGCGCTCCGCGGCTTACCAGCCCGAGCGCCACCGTCCAGGCCAGCTGGCCGGCCAGGATCGTCCCGGCCGGCCTGCCGACCGCGATGTGGACCGGCGCCATCAGCATGGCGGACAGCGGGCTGCCGGAGGCCATCGCCCGCAGCGGTCCGGGGAAGTAGTCCACCGGGATCACGAAGCCGCTGACCAGCCACAGCGCCGGAAAGGCGATGGCGAACGGGACCCGGTAGTCGGGCGTCCAGAAGGCGGCCAGCCCGAAGAGGTGGCGCACCTCGAAGGCAACCAGGCTCGCGAGCAGCATGCTGGCGATGAGGGCGAGGATGCCGGTGGCGGTCGTCGGCAGGGTCAGGTGGAGCACCAGCGCCGCGCCGGCCAGCGGCAGGGTGGAGCGGATCAGCATCTGCTGCGCGGTGCGGCCGAGCTCGAAGGCGAGCTGGCGCAGCCACGGGTCCCCTGGCCGGGTCAGCTCGGTCACGAAGTCGCCGGTCCGTACCGCCTCCGGGAACTCCCAGATCCAGCTCACCCAGACCACCCCGAACAGCGACTGGATCATCCACACGTAGGTCAGCGCGTCGCTCACGCCGAGCCCGCTCACCGCCGCGCCCGGCCGCGCCCGGTACAGGGCGAGGAACACCGAGGTCCGCACCACCCCGAAGAACACGTTGGTGAGCAGGCCGCTGACCAGCGCCAGCCGGTAGGTGGCCTGGCGCCGGAAACCGGCCGAGGCCAGGGCGAGGTAGGAGCGCACGAACCGTGTATGGTCCCACGGCCGTCCCGGCTCGGGCCACAGGGTTTCGGACCGGTACGGTGGGGTGGTGGCAGACGGGCACGGGCAGGGTCGCGCGCACCAGGCGGTGCGCCTGGTCGCCTGCGACCTCGACGGCACCCTGCTGCTCCCCGACGCCACCGTCTCGGCGCGCAGCCTGGCCGCGATCGAACGCCTGCGCCAGGCCGACATCGCCTTCCTGCTGGTCACCGGGCGGCCGCCCCGCAGCGTCCGCGAGGTTGCCGCCAGGGCCGGACTCGGCGGCCTGGCGATCTGCGCCAACGGCGCGCTCGTCTACGACCTCGACGCCGGCCAGGTGCTGACCTCGACGCCGCTGGCCTCCGGGGTCGGCCGGCGGCTGGTCCGCGAGCTGCGCCGCGCCCTGCCCGGGGTGCTGTTCGCGGCCGAGGACGAGCGCGGCTTCCGGCGCGAGGCCGCCTGGGAGGGGCACGGCCTCGACGCGGTCGACGAGGTGGTCCGCGCCGACCCCGTCGACCTGGTCGCCGAGCCGGTGGCCAAGCTGCTGCTGCGCCATCCGGAGCTTGCCCCGGCCGAGCTCGTCGAGCGGGTCCGCGAGCTGGCGAGCGACCGGGCGGTCGTCACCTGGTCCGGGGACAGCCTGGTGGAGATCTCGGCCGCCGGGGTGACCAAGGCCTACGCGCTCGACTGGGTCTGCCGCCGCCTCGGCATCCCCGCCGCCGCGGTGGTCGCCTTCGGCGACATGCCCAACGACCTGCCGATGCTTGCCTGGGCCGGCCACGCCGTCGCGGTCGCGAACGCTCGGCCGGAGGTGCGGGAGGCGGCCGACGAGGTGACCGCGTCGAACCTCGACGACGGCGTGGCGCTCGTCCTCGAACGGCTGGTCGGCGGCGAGGAGCCGGCCTGAGCGCCCGCCGCGGCTCGGCGGCGGGGCGAGCCCCGTGCCTCGTCAGTCCGTGGCGCCGGGCTCGGCGAGGATGCGGCGCAGGACGTCGCAGAGCAGGCGCCGCTCCTGGGGCGCGAGCTCCGCGACGGCGTCGGGTACCTGGTGAAGCCGGCTGAGCAGGCGCTCGCGCACGGCCACGCCCTCGGCCGTCACCACCAGCGTCTTGACGCGCCGGTCGCTGGCGGACACCTGGCGCTCGACCAGGCCGCGGCGTTCCAGCCGGTCGACGATGCCGGTGACGTTGGAGGCGTCGCAGGCGAGGCCGTCGGCCAGGTCGCGCATTGGCAGCGGCCGCTCCGGCTCGAGCCGGCGCAGGGCGTACGCCTGGGGCGGGGAGAGGTCGAGCTCGGCGATGACCCGGTGGAAGTGGGTCCGGACGTGCGCGACGCCCAGCTCCACGAGCAGGCTCCACAGCTCCCGGCCCTCGCTGTCGCTGCTCGCCCGTGGCCGGACGGTCTCGCTCATCGCGCTGGCAGCCTACAAGGAATAGTTGACGACCTCAACGAGTCCGTCCGGGAACGGTCAGCGTCCTTCCAGGGAGGCATCCGGCTCGCTGGGCCGCCCGGTGCGGGCGTCGGGCGCCCGGCTCGGCGCGCCGGTCAGCGGCTCGCCGGGCAGCCGGCGGGCGACCAGCGCCGCGCCGATGCCGACGGCCGCGGCGAGGCCGAACGCGGCCGCGATCCCGGCGGCCGGTCGCCAGCCGGCCGCGTCGCCCGCCGCCACCAGCGCCCCGCCCATCCCTGCGCCCAGCGCCACGCCGAGGTTGTCGGCGAGCTGCATCGACCCGGTGGCCCGGCCCTCCTGCCCGGCCGGCGCGTGGCGCAGGACCAGCACGGAGATGGGGGAGTAGGCCAGTCCGATGCCGAAGCCGCCGACGCCCCAGCCGGCCACCGCGAGCGCCACCGGCACGGACGGGTGCAGCGCCACGATCGAGCAGCCGATGCCGGCGATCACCACCAGCATCCCGGTGGTGACCATGCGGCGGCCGCTGGTGACCGTGGCGCGCCGCGCCTGCACCCAGGCGGCGCCGGTCCAGGCGAGCGTGGCGGCGGTCACCGCCAGGCTGGCGACCGCCGTGCTGCGTCCCCGTGCCGAGGTGATCGCGAGCGGCACGTAGGTGTCGGCGCCGAAGAAGGTGAACGTGAGCAGCCCCCGCATCAGCACGGCGACGGGCAACCCGCGGCGGGCGCGCAGGGTCCCCGCCGGCAGCACGCGCACCAGCGGCCGGACGCCGACCGCCAGCCCGGCCGCGAACAGCGCGACGGCGACCAGCGGGACGCGCTCGGTGAGCCCGGCGAGCACCAGCCCGGTCCCGGCCGCGACCAGCACCGCGTTGGCGAGCACCCCGCGGTGGCCACGGTGCCCGGCCCCGTCGCCGTCGGGCTCGGCGGGAGGCGGGATGCCGACGCGGCGCAGGGCGGGGACGGTGAGCGCGGCGGCGGCCAGCACCAGCGGCAGCAGGCCGAGGAACACGGCGCGCCAGCCGAAGCGGCTGGCGACCAGCGCGCTCACGGCGGGGCCGATGATGCCGGGGACCACCCAGGCGCTCGAGGTGACCGCGAACAGCCGCGGGCGCAGCACCTCCGGGTAGGTGCGGCCGACGCTGGAGTAGATGACCGCGGGCACCGCCCCGGCGCCGAGCCCTTGGAGGGCGCGCGCGAACACCAGCACCGGCATGCTGGGCGCGAGCCCGCCGATGGCCAGGCCGGCGGCGAACAGCGCCACCGCGGTCACGAACACCGGTGCGGGCCCGTGCCGGTCGGCGCGCTCGCCCGCGACCACGGTGGCGAGCAGGGTCGTGAGGAAGAAGGCGCTGGTCACCCAGCCGTACAGGCGCAGGCCGTGCAGCTCCCGCGAGACCACGGGCAGGATGGTGATGACCGCCAGCGCCTCGAAGGCGACCAGGGTGATGGTCGTGACCAGCCCGAAGGTGAGCGCCCGGCGCTGCGGCGCCCAGATGCCTCCGCCGGCGGCGGCCGCCACGGGCTCCTCGGGCGGCCTGGAGGCCGGGCCGTCCGTGGAGTGGGGACGCACCGAGCCGGCCTCCTTCCGCCCTGGGCAGCGTCGGGAATCGGCTCCCAGCCTAGTGGAGCGCCCCTTGCGGCCGCAGCGGGCCGCCGCCGACGGTGGCGCCGACCTCCTCCAGCCCACCTGCCGGGGCCGCCCGCGCCGATGGGAGCCGGCTCGGCGGCCTGACGCGGGCGGCTACCACGGTCGAGGAACCATTCGTAGGCCGTAGGTCGTTATCCAGACGAGCATGGAACCTACTGTCATCCGCGTCGCCATCGTCGACGACCATCCGGTCGCGCGCTGGGGAGTCGAGCACCTCTTCGAGGCGTACGACCACATCCAGGTGGTCAGCTCGGTCGCCGCCGTCGAGGAGCTCGACGCGGCGCCGCAGGTGGTCGTCCTCGACCTGTACCTGCGTGGCGGCCGTC
This sequence comes from Actinomycetes bacterium, assembly GCA_036377075.1. Classification (GTDB taxonomy): domain Bacteria; phylum Actinomycetota; class CALGFH01; order CALGFH01; family CALGFH01; genus DASUZB01. The sequence continues at coordinate 5,709 of DASUZB010000085.1, forward strand.
CGGCGCTGGCGGCGATCGAAGCACTCGCGTCGTGCTGCCGCGTCCTGGTGATGTCGGCCTCCGGCCGCCTGGACGACGTGCTCGCCGCGATCAGGGCGGGCGCCAGCGGCTACCTCACCAAGGACGCCAGCGAGGAGGCGTTCGTCAGCGGCGTCGGGCGGGTCGCCGCCGGCGAGTTCTACCTCTCCGCGCGGCTGGCCGACATGCTCCAGGCGGACCTTGCGCGGGTCGACGACCAGGAGCCGCGGCTCGCCCGGCGCGAGCAGGAGACGTTGCGCTACATCGCCCACGGCTTCACCCACGCGCAGACGGCCAGGCGCATGGGGGTGAGCCCCGCCACCGTGGACACCTACGTCAAGCGCATCCGCACCAAGCTCGGGCTCGGCAACAAGGCCGACCTGACCCGCAGGGCGATGGAGCTGCACCGGCGCGAGCGGGGCGGCGCCTGACCGTTGGTAGGCGATCCGGTCGCGCACCGTTGTCCCGTGAACACGTGACATGTCCGCCGCCCACCCGGCGGATACGGTGCAGGTCCGAGCCCGAGGAGGTGCACCGTCGGGGGCTCCCGCGCCGCATCCCGCGGGAACCCTCGACGCGACCTGGTCGTTCTCCATGAAGGGTCGAGACGCTGTGGTTGGGGGTGGTGTGGCGGCTTCCGCTCGGGGCTGGGCTGGCCTGGGTGCCGGGCGGGATCGCGCCGCGACGGCGCCTTCGGCGCGGGCGCTCGGCGACGCCGCACGCACCAGCGAGCGCCTGCTGCTCCGGGCGTTCGCGCTGGTGCGCGCGGCGATCTACGTCCAGAGCGTGGTCGCCGCGGTGGTCGTCCGGGAGCACTTCGGCCATCCGGTCGTGGCGGGGGCGATCCTGGCCGTGTGCCTCGCGGAGAGCGTGGTGGTGGTCGAGGTCAGCCGCCGCCGCGGCGTGTTCGACAGCGGCGCGCTGGTCGCGCTCGACGTCGCCACGAGCGTGGCGGCGCTGACCGTGATCAGCCTGGCGCTGCGGCCGGCCGCCGACCCCTACATGGACGACTTCCTGTACCCGTACACGGTCGCGTCGATGTCGATCGTCGGGCTGTCGCTGCGACGGCTGCCCGGCGTGCTGCTGCTCACGCTGGTGGTGGCGGGCACCTACGCGGCGACCACGGCGGCCCGCTTCGGGCCCGGCGGCCCGCTGCTGCAGAACTGCCTGACCTATTGGGCGTTCTCCCTGGTGTCGTGGGGGCTGGCCAGGAGCTTCCGCCAGCTCAGCCGCGACCTCGACCAGGCCCGCGACCAGACCGTCGCGCGGGAGGTGGAGCTGAAGATCGAGCGCGAGCGCGCCCGGAGCTTCCGTGACCTGCACGACCGGGTGCTGCAGACGCTCGAGACCCTCGGCAGGGGCGCCTGGGTCAGCGACGCGCGGGTCCGTGACCACATCGCCGGCGAAGCGGCGTGGCTGCGCGAACGGATCGAGGCGAGCTTCGACCACCGCGGGGACGACGACCTGGTCGAGGCGGTGCGGGCGGTGGTCCAGCGCCAGCGCGCCGCCGGCCTGCGGGTCGAGCTGCACACCGCGGAGATGGGCGTGGCGGCGGGTGCCAAGCTGCCCTGCCACGACGCCGGCGACGCCCTGGCCGGCGCGGCGGACGAGGCGCTCACCAACGTGCGCAAGCACGCCGGCGTGGCCAGCGCGGTCGTACGCGTCGCGCGGGCACGGGACGGCGTGGTCGTCTCCGTCCTCGACCACGGGCGCGGATTCGACCAGGCCCAGGTCGAGCGGCGCGTCGGCATCCCCGAGTCGCTGGTCAACCGGATGCGGCAGGTCGCCGGGACCGCCCGCATCCAGAGCTCCCCTGGCGCCGGCACCTACGTCGAGCTGTGGGCGCCCTGCCGCCCGCCGTGACGGCGGGGCCGGCGCCGTCGGTTAGGGTGGCACGGTCGGGCCGGTCGCACGCTTGCAGGAGGGGAGATGGAGGTCGACAGCTTCCGGCTGCGGGCGGCCTGCGGCATCCTTGGGCCGCTCACCTTCACCGGCGCCTGGGTCGCGGGCTCGCTGCGGCAGTCCGGCCACTCCATGGCCGAGGTGCAGCTCAGCGGCCTGGCCGCGCCGGACGCCCGCGACCCGGGGATCATGATCGCCGGCTTCGTCGTCCTCGGCGGGTGCGCGATCGCCTTCGGCTCCGCGCTGGACCAGGCGCTCGGCGGGCGCGGCCGTGCCGGTCCCGCCCCCAAGGTGATCCGCGCCTCAGGGGGTGCCATGATCGCCGCGGGCCTGCTGCGCCGCGACCGGATGCTGCTCGACCCTCCGGGCGTGGCGCTGGCGGCCTCCTGGCACAACCACCTGCACGACCTCGCCAGCATGGTCGCCTACGGCGCCTCGATCGTCGGGCCGCTGCTGCTGGCGCGGCGCTTCGGCGGCGACGCCGAGTGGGTGGCGCTGCGCCGCCCGTTGCTGTGGTCGGTGCTGGCGACCGCCGTGGCGATGGCGCTGTTCGTCTCGCCGGCGTTGTCTCCGTGGGCGGGGATCGCGCAGCGGGCCCTCGTCAGCATCCCGCTCGCCGGCATGCTGGCGGTCGCCGCCAGGCTCCTCGAGCTCGGCCGCGCGGGGGTGGACGGCCCGCCCGCCACGCCACGGTGACGCGGCGGCGGCCCGGCGCGGCCGGACCGCTTCCGGGCAGTCCGGGCCCTGGGTGGTCGGCCGCGCCGGGCCGGCCGCCTGCCCGAGGCGGGGCCCGCCTCGGATGGTGGGGCCCCTAGCAGCCCCAGGTGAAGGTGCTGTAGGTCGGGTAGAGCTCCTCCGAGGTCTCAGCCTCGAGGTCCTGCAACTCCAGCACGAACGCCATCGCCGTCACCTCCTTCGCGGGTGTCCGGCGCGGGCGCCTCGGCGACCACGCCACCATCGAGGAACGGCAACCGGGCGGCCGGGTCGCCGCCGGCCGCGAGCACCGCCAGCAGGACCCCGGCGGAGCCCGTCGCCAGGTCCATGGACAGGCGGAGCAGGAACTCGCCGGGGACCGCCAGGTGGTCCCCGTACGGCATGGCGTGCCACCCGAGGCGGGCGAGGTGAAGCTCGAGCGCCCCGTCCCCGGCGCCGTCGAGGTCCCGCAACGCCGCCAGGCAGGCGATCAGCCCGGCGCGGCCGCCGAACAGCCCGGCCTGCAGCACGAACTCGGCCTGGCAGGCACGCCGTACCCCGGACACCGCGGCGACCAGCTCGTCGTCGCGGCGGTGGCGGAGGAAGCGGGACAGCACCAGGCCGATCCCGGCGCTGCCCGTCGCCAGGTACGGCAGCAGCCTCGAGCCGTCGTCGACCTGCAGCGTCCCGTCCGGGGTCCAGCGGCACCGCTCCAGGTCGAGGCGCAGGGCGGCCTTGGCGAGGTCCAGGTGGTCCGGCTCGCGGTCCAGTTCGTAGAGGTGGACGAAGAGCAGCGCCACGCCGGCGCCGCCGTGCAGCAGGCCGGGCTGCGGAAAGTGGTCGCCCGCCCGCTCGCCGAGGCGGCGGCCGAGGCGCCCGGCCGCGTCGAGGGCGGCGCCGCGCAGGGACCGGTCGCCGGTCAGCCGCGCGAAGTGCAGCAGGTTCAGCGCGATCCCCGCCAGGCCGCCGGACAGGCCCGCGGACCTGACCTCCTGGCCGCACGCCAGCGCCCGCTCCAGCGTCGCGAGGGCAGCCTCGCGGCGGCCGAGCCGCCACAGCACGTGGGCGGCGCCGTGCAGCCCGTCGTACAGCCCCGGACGCGGGTGCCGGACCTGGCGCGTCGCGCTGGCCAGCCAGTCGACCTGGTCCGGGTCGACCGCCGCGCCGCCGAGCGACAGCGCGAAGAGCACCCCGGCGGCGCCGTGGGCGAGCCCGATCCCACCCTCGCCGAACTGCTCGACGTCGCCGGGGAAGAGCCGGTCCGGCCGCTCCGGCGTGGCGCTGGCGAGGATGCCGGCGCGGAGCGCCTCGGCCAGCGCGCGCCAGCCGCCTGCGCCGTCGGCGGCACCCGGACCTTCGGCGGCGGGGAAGGACCGCTGCAACCGGCGGGCGAACCGCGCCGGGAGGGGGAACCGCTCGGTGGCCGCGCGGGCGAAGCTGGCGCCCTTGCCCGGGTCGCGGTCGACCAGCACGGTGAGCGGCAGGAACATCGCCAGGCGCAGCCGGTCGAGGGCGTGCCGGTCGATCTCGACGCCGGCCGTGCCCGGTCGGGCCGCGAACCCCGGCGCGCCGAGCACGGGAAGGCGGGCCTCCCCGAGCTGGAACGCCAGCTCGAAGTCGACCAGGACGACGCGCCCGTCCGGCCGCACCAGCACGTTGCGCGGGTGCAGGTCGCCGAAGACGACGCGCCTGCGGTGCATGGCGCGCAACGCGTCCTCGACCCGCCGCAGCAGCTCCAGCGCCTGCGCCGCGTACGCGGCCCGCTCCTGGTCGCTCGGGTCCGGGCGGGTGAGGGGATAGCTGCCGGCGATCCAGCGGTGCAGCGACTCGCCCTCGACGTACTCCTGCACCAGGTAGTGGTGCTCCCAGTAGGTCAGCCGGTCGAGCAGGCGGGGCACGGCGTCGAGGCCGGCGAGCCGTTCGAGCACGTCGCCTTCGTGGTGCAGGCGGGCGACCGCGTCGCGGCCGCCGGGGTCGAGCCCGGCCAGCGGCCGCGCCTCCTTGAGCACCACCCGCCGGCCGCCGCGCTTCTCCCTGGCGACGTAGACGCCGCCGCCGTTGGAGTAGTGCAGCGCCCCTTCGACGTCGTACGGGAAGCCCTGGGGGCCGTCCCGCTGCCTGGCCGCGAGGTGCGGGGCGAGGAAGGTGGGCACCTCGACCCAGGGCGGGAGCTGGAACACCGGGCGCCTGCCGTCCGGGACCAGGCGGCCGTCCGGGGCGCGCAGCGCGGCGACCTGCCTGCCGTCCTCGCCCAGGAGGTAGCGCTCGCGGAAGGCGCCGAAGCGCAGGTAGACGGGCCCGTGGCCGAAGCGCAGGTCGCTGAGGACGTACGGGCCGGGGACGCCGTCGAGCGCAGCCGCCAGGTCGGTCGCCGCGCGTTCCAGCGTGCCGCCGTCCGCGGGGTAGACGGTGACCAGCTTGCCGCTGGCGCCGCGGTCGGCGTACTTGCCGTTGAGCTGCAGCATCACGTCGTAGCTGCGCAGGAACTTGAAGGCGATCCAGTGGTCGAGGCAGTAGTCCCAGGCGGTCCGCAGCACCGCCTCCGCGTCCTGCGGGGTGGCGCTGACGTGCAGCTTCCACCCCTGGTCGGGCAGGTCGGCGCCGGCAGGGCGCAGGCCGACCCAGACGCCCCGCTCCCGCCGCTCCCACCCGGCGGGCACCGGTTGGTCGGCGAGGGCGAAGCGGCCCGACTGGTCCGGCAGCCGCTCGAGCGGTTCGTAGAAGTCGGGGTCGGCGGCGCAGAAGGGCAGGTAGCGGGTGGCGTCGGGGCGTCTGCTCGCGGACCGGCGCGGCGGCGCGCTCACTCCAGGCCGTAGAGGTCCCAGAACCGCTCCCCGTTCCAGTGCCACTCGACGCACTGCCAGTCCGACCACCAGCCACTCACCTGCCCGGCGATCCCGTGCAGGTTGCACTGCTCGGGGGTGCCGTAGGTGGAGTCGTAGACCCACGTCGCCGCGCTCGCGGGCGCGGCGGGAGCCGCCACGGTGAGCCCGACGGCCAGCGGCAGGACCAGCAGCGCGGCCCGTGCCGCGCGGAAGCGAAGCGCCATCCGGTTCCTCCTCGAAACCCGAGCGGATACGCCCGTACAGGGCGCCGCCAGGGTCCGCCGAACCGGCTCCGGCGTCATGTCCCCAATACCTGGGACACGGCAAGTCGCTCGGTGCGAGCGGGGGAGGCGTGAAGCCCAACCGTGCCCGGTGCCGGGCGGATCGCGGCGGCCGTGGCCCGAACCACCTGCGCCGCCCGCCGCGCCGCACAGCGGGCTTTCAGGCACTGGCGGCGGCCCGCCCGGCAGCCGGTCAGGGTGCCGGCCTGGCGGCGGCGTGGCTGGCGGCTGGTACCGGCCAGAGGGCGGCGGTGAGCCCGCTGGCCGCGCGCCGCTCAGCCGTGGCTGCGGCGGCGGGCGCGGCGCTCGGCCCGGCGCGTCCGGTCCCAGTCGTCGTGGCGGTTGACCATGTCGCCGATCCCGGAGCCATAGCCACGGTTGGCCTGCTTGCCGTAGAGGTCCTCGACGTCCTCGCCGTCCCAGGTGGGCCCGTTCCGCAGCCAACGCCACGCCCGGCTGGCCCTGCCCCACAGCCCGCGCACCAGCATGCCGACCACGTCCTTTCCATGCGGCGGCCGCAACCTCCGAGTCTAGCCCAGCCGCCGGCGGGGATCGACGGCGGCCCGTGGGCCGGTCCGCGCTGGCCGTCGCCCGCCAGCTCTTCAAGCTGCTGGAACGGCTGGACCGGCCCGGCGTGGAACTGGCCAGCATCTGGGTAACGGCGTCGCGTGCTGCCCTTGTCGGCTCCTGGTGATCGGAGCACAGTGGGCGCTGGTTCACGCACAGGCACCGCGCCCGGGGAGGTGGTGCCGTTGCTCGAGGCGGTTGGGCAGGCGGCGGAGCCCCATGGCGGCGACCGACCACCGAGCAGCCCGCGGCAGCACGGACTGCCGAGGCGGACCGGGCGGCCCCCACGCGCCAGCTGGGTCCCGACGGCGCGGACGCCCACGAGAGGGACGAGCCCGAGCGCTCGCTGGCCTGTGGTGGCGCGGCGCCGCCCGCACGCCGCGGCCAGCCCGACGGCCGGAGCCCGCGGACGGGGGTGGCGCCGGTTGCTGGTGGTCGTGGTGGCCTGCCTGGTGGCGGTCGCGTGCAGCAGCCGGCAACGCGAGCAGCCGACGGGCACCAGCCGGCCGGCTGGCGTGCCGGCCCAGCGCGACTACTGGCCCACCACCGGTTGGCGCACCGCCCCGCCCGCCCAGGTCGGCATGGACGCCAAGCTGGTGGCCGACCTGGACGCCAGGGCCGCTTACCACCCCCAGCTGCGCAGCCTGCTGGTGGTTCGCCACGGCTACCTGGCCTACGAGCGCTACTGGCACGGCGACGCCGGCACCGGCCAGGAGGCGTTCTCGGTGACCAAGAGCTTCGTCGGCGCCCTGGTCGGCATCGCCCTGCGCGACCACAAGCTCGAGGGCTTGGACCAGACCGTCGGCGAGCTACTCGGCCGCCACCTGCCAGCCGACGCCGACCCGCGGCTCGCCAAGGTCACCGTCGCGCAGCTGCTGACCATGACCTCCGGGCTGGCCGGCGACGACGGGTCACTGGGCGGCGACCTGGACCTGCTGCTCCGCCTGCTCCAAAGCCGGGACTGGGTGCGTCACATCCTGGACCGCGGGCTGGTCACCACGCCGGGGACCACCTTCGCCTACAGCAACGCTGGCTCGCACCTGCTGTCGGCGATCGTGGCCGACGCCACCGGGCGCAGCACGCTGGCGTTCGCCCGCGCGAAGCTGTTCGCCCCCCTCGGCATCCACGCCGAGCATGCCCTCCAGCCGGTCGACATCGACCACGCGACCCGGGCCGAGGAGCAGGCCTACGACCGGGCCGCGGTGGCCTGGAACACCGACCCGCAGGGCTACCAGACCGGCTGGTCCGGGCTGAAGCTGCCCGCCCGTGACCTGGCCAAGCTGGGGTACCTGTACCTCAACGGCGGCCGCTGGGACGGCGTGCAGGTCATCCCCGCCGGCTACGTTCGCGCCGCCACCCAGCGCCAGAGCCAGCCGCCGCCCAGCGCCGGATTGCGCGGCTACGGCTACCAGTGGTGGGTGACCGACGAGCACGGCCACCCGAGCTTCCTCGCCATGGGCTTCGGGGGCCAGTTCGTCCAGGTCGTCCCCGACCTGGACCTGGTCGTGGTGATCACCTCCGACGCCGCCAGCCAGCGCGGCGACGCCCAGCAGCTGGTCGGCGAGGCGATCATCCCGGCCGCCACCGGCTGAGCGGCATCCAGCCACGACCGGCGTCGAGGTACTTCTGTAGCCAACCACATCACCGAGCAGCGATCGCCTCGTAGAGCGACTTGACGGCACACAGCGCAAGGCGGCCTGCGAGCAGAAGGCGGCTGCGGAGAACGCCCGGGAGGCACGGGCCGGCAACGGGTCTAGCCTTGGCCAGCGGTAACAGGGTCGTTGCACGCCCCAGGCTTGGCGGCTGACCGCTGAGTCCTTCTCAGCAGGCATCATGCCCGGATGGGCCGAACCGCCGCGAGCTGGCACAGGAGCGGGAAGGGTTCATGAAACCCCCTGGTAAGCGTCAAGGCACGCGAGCCGTTGACGCGTAACAGCGTGTTGCACAAACCCTGGTTCTCTGCCGTCGTGTCATTCGTAACGTTCCCGGGACGCAGGCCGGCCATACTGGCGCGTGGTCGCCGACGCTGGGAGCGTGGCGGCAGAGGTGAACCGCGTGCAACGAGGACCATGGCGGTAGCTCCT
>DASUZB010000086.1:0-19049 GCA_036377075.1 Actinomycetes bacterium
CCGGCCAGGTCGAGCACGATCGGGTAGCCGGGCGGCAACGGGCGTGCCCTGGTCAGTTCTCGCCGGCGGGGTCGCGGTCGCGGTCGCGGGAGCGCTTGACCAGGTCGACCGCCGAGCGGCGCTGCTCGTGGAAGGACAGGATCTGCAGCTCGGTGGACAGGTCCACCTTGCGCAGCGAGACCCCGGCCGGGACCTGGAGCAGGGCGGGGGCGAAGTTGAGGATCGAGCCGATGCCGGCGGCCACGAGCCGGTCGCAGACCTCCTGGGCGGCGGTGGCCGGGGTCGTGATCACGCCGATGGCGATCTGGTGCTCCTTGACCACGGTGTCCAGGTCGTCGATGTGCTCGACCGTCATGGTGCCGACGCTGGTCCCGACCACCTCGGGGTTGGCGTCGACCATGGCCGCGATGCGGAAGCCGCGCGACTCGAAGCCGCCGTAGTTGGCCAGGGCGCGCCCGAGGTTGCCGGCCCCGACGATCACGACCGGCCAGGCCTGCTCCAGCCCGAGCTCGCGGCGGACCTGGTAGATCAGGTACTCGACGTCGTAGCCGACGCCGCGGGTGCCGTAGGAGCCAAGGTAGGACAGGTCCTTGCGGACCTTTGCGGCGTTCACGCCGGCGGCCTCCGCGAGCTGCTCGGAGGAGACCGTGTGGGTGCCGCGTTCGGCGATCTCGGTCAGGCAGCGGAGGTAGACGGGCAGCCGGGCGACGGTTGCCTCGGGGATGCTGCGGTCACGCACGATGCTCAGATCTCTCCCTCTTGTCACCTGGGGCGAGTCGAGTCTAGGCCCTTGTGACCATGTTCTCAAACGGTACCGTCTGTAGCGAGCCGAGCACGCAGGAGGTCCGCGGGGACCTCGTACTCGAACACCTCCACCCCGTCGACCGCCACCACCGGGACGCGCACGCCGTAGCGGCCGGCGAGCTCCGGGTCGCGGTCGACGTCCACCACCTCGAGGGCGAACCAGGTCCGCTCGCGCTCGGCCGCCAGCACCGCCGCGGCCGCCTCGCAGAGGTGGCATCCGGCCCGGGTGTAGAGGGTGACCCGGCTCATGGGTGGCGCAGGCGGGGCGGCCCGGGTGCCGGCCGCTGGCTGGGCAGCGGCACCGAGGCGCGGCGGAAGCCCACGTACATCACCGTCGCCCCGAGGGCGAGCCCGGTCGCCAGCTTGTCGCTGGCGCTGGCGAAGGCGAACACCCCGCCGGCCGCGGCCAGCAGCACGCCGGCGGCGATCAGCAGGTTGCCCTCGAAGCGGGGGCGCAGCTCGCGCCGTCCACGCAGGGCGAGCCCGCTGACGACCGCGCCGCCGACCACCACCAGGGTGCCGACCACGTTGCCGCCGACCGCCAGGGCGCGGACGCCGACCGGCAGCAGGTCGTGGCCCTCGGGCACCACCCGCCCGGCCAGCCCGGCCGCCGGCACCTCGACCAGCGTGATCGCGACGGTGCTCGCGAGGCTGAACAGCACCAGCCCGACCAGGTAGGCGATGCGGGCGGCGCGGCCGTGGGCGAGCAGCAGCACCGTCCCCAGGGCCAGCCACGGCACGTTGAGGATCGCGCCGAACAGGTAGTAGAGCTTGAAGCCGAGCGGCGACCACCCGGCCGTGACCCCGATGGTCAGGGTGAGCGACGCGAGCGCGAACATCGCCAGCGCCACGCCCCAGGCGAGCTGGTAGGGGCGGCGACGCCGCCCGAACTGGCGCAGCACGGCCAGCGAGAACGCCGCCGCGGCGGCGGTGGCGACCGACGGCAGCACCCAGTGCACGGACACGTTATGAAGCTAGCACCACTGCGTCAGCGAGCGGTCATCAAGGCTTGTTATCCTCCATGCGCAGCCCCGCTTCGAGGAGCGATCGTGACCCCGTCCCTGCCCGTGCTCGCCTCCACCGGCCCGTTCTACCTGTACTCCCTGGAGGAGACGTTCGAGGTCCTCGCCGAGGCGGGCTTCGACGGCGTCGAGCTGATGATCACCCAGGACCGGCTCAGCCAGGACCCGCACCGTGTGGCCGCGCTCGCCGCCCGTTACCAGCTACCCGTGCCGGCCATCCACGGCCCCTTCCTGCTCGCCACCTGGCTGGTGTGGGGCACCGACCCGCGCGGCAAGATCGAGCGCTGCCTCAGGTTCGCGGAGGCGGGCGGGGCCTCGACCATCGTCATCCACCCGCCCTACCGCTGGCAGGCCCGCTACGCCGCCTGGCTGGAGGAGCGCATCGCCACGGCCAGGCAGGACACCGGCGTCACCATCGCGGTGGAGAACATGTTCCCGGTCTGGGCGGGTGGCCGTCCGCTGCCCTTCCAGAGCGGCATCGAGCTCGACGAGCTGGAGCGTTGGCCGTACGTGACGCTGGACCTGAGCCACCTGGCGGTGAGCGGCATCGACCTGTTCGAGGCGCAGGCACGGCTCGGCGACCGGCTGGTGCACGTGCACGCCTCCAACAACGCGGGCCGCGGCCGCGACACCCACGCCCCCCTCGACCAGGGCGTCCTGCCCGTGCGCGAGTTCCTGGAGCGGCTCGGCCAGACCCGTTTCGCCGGTGCCGTCACCCTGGAGCTCGACATCCGGCCCTGGTGGGAGGACCGCGCCGGCCTGGTCGGCATGCTGCGCGACAACCTGGAGACGGCCCGTAAGCACCTGGCGGCGGGGGCAGAGCGCGCCGAGGGCGGGGGGTCCGGGGGGCTCAAGAGCGAGGCCGGAACCCAGGCGGCGGACGGCCACCTGGAGCCGAGCGGTAGCCCCCCGGTGGATCAAGGGCCCGTCGCCTCATGAAGATTGGCTAGCCAAAGTCGGCCAGTTTACCTGCGTTTCCGGCCCTGACCAGCGTCGATTCACCCGGGATGCACCCCAGGTCGTCCACAGCTGCGGCGTGAGGGTTACCGTCCCGTGATGGGTGGCGGCTAAGATGCCCCGCTGTCCGTGTTCTGAGGACCGCGGAAGCGAGCACGAGATGCGCACAGGGACCGCCGTCATGGTCGCGCTGCTGCTCTTGATCATCGTCGCCGCCGCGGGTGTCCAGCTCCTGGTGTTGCAACGATGACCACCAACCAGCACGCGACCGTCACCGGGGAGGCCGAGGCCGCCCCGACCGCCTGCGGGTGTCGCAACGGCGACCCCGCGGCCAGCCTCGCCATCCAGCGCCAGCTGGTCGAGCGGGCGATCGAGCGCGACCCGGTCGCGGTCGGCGAGCTGTTCGACCGCTACGCCGAGGACGTCTACGGCTACGTGCTCGCCTGGACCCGCGAGGTCGAGGTGGCCGAGCAGCTCACCGAGCGGGTCTTCCACGACGTGCTGGGCTGGCTGCCGGTGATGCAGCAGGGCGACGGGGAGCTGGCCGCCTGGCTGATCGCCATGGCCCGCGACGCCGTCGCGCACGGACCCCACGCGCGCCCGGCCAGCATCGACGCGACCGACGCGGCCCAGGCGATCTCGCTGCTCGACGACCCCGAGCGCGAGGTGGTGGTCTTCCGCCTGCTGCTGGGCCACTCGCTGCTGCACAGCGCCCACCTCGCCGGGTACCGACCGCGGGTCGCCAAGGCGCTGCAGTTCATCGCCTGCTCGACGCTGTGGCGCAACAGCGTCGACCCGGCCGCCGCCTCGGCGGCGGCCGCCGCCTCGGGCGAGTGGGCGGCCGCCCAGTCCCGTGACGGGGCCGACCCGCCGCCCTACTACCTCGACCCCAAGCACGACCGCCGCCGCGCCGACGAGTTCGAGCAGCGCCTCAACGAGCCCTGGGGCGCGAGCGCGGCCAAGGGCGACCCGGAGCTGGACAACGCCATGACGGTCGCGTCCACCCTGCGGCTGGCCGCTCCGAACGTGGTCGCCCCGCCCGACCCGGCGTTCCTGAACCGGGTGCGGGCGGAGCTGATGGCCGACGTCGGCGGCCAGGCGAGCCCGGAGCCCAGCTCGCCGGTGCCGACGCGGGCGGCCCGCAAGGAGGGCTCCCACACGCGCGGCGGCTTCCTCGCCATGCTCGCCAGCACCCGCCGCCTGCAGCTCGTCGCGGTGCTCGCCGCCCTGGTGGTGGGCGTGACCGCCGCCGTGGTGGTCTCCGCGAGCCTGTCCGGCCCGCGCTCGAAGTGCGGCAGCGGCGGCTGCCTGGCCTCGGCCACCACCGGGACGGGGCCCTCGGCGGTCCTCGGCGGCACCCCGACACCGACCCAGGCCCTGCCGTTCGTCGCCTCGAGCTCGACCAGCGCGGGCAGCTCCACGACGGCGGCCACGGCGCCACCCACCACCCGTGCCCGCGCCTCGGTGACCACCGGCGCGCCGGATACGACCGCGAAGCCGACCACCACCCGGCGGGCGACCACCACCACGGCGAAGCCGACCACCACCACGACCGAGCCGCCCACTACCACGACGACCACCACCCCACCCCCCGCTCCCGGTCTGCTCGCCGGGATCCTCGACCTGCTCGGCGGGTAGGGCCGGCTACCTGAACACGCCGCCGCGCTCCCCCAGGATGCGGTAGATCGCCTGCTGGATGGTGTCCCGTACCTGGTCGGTGAGGTCGAAGACGGCCATCGGGTCGAGCAGGGCCTCGGGGCCGAAGTGGTCGGTCGCGATCGGCGGGCAGAACTCGATCACCCACCGGCTCGGCAGCGGCACCATGCCGAGCGGCCCGAGCAGCGGGAAGGTCGGGGTGACGGGGAAGTACGGCAGCCCGAGCAGGCGGGCGAGGCGGCGCAGGTTGCCGATCATCGGGTAGATCTCCTCGCTGCCGACCACCGCGACCGGGACGATCGGGGTGCCGGTGCGCAGGGCGAGCTCGACGAAGCCGCCGCGGCCGAAGCGCTGCAGGCGGTAGCGCTCCCGGAACGGCTTGCCGAGGCCCTTGTAGCCCTCCGGCCAGACGCCTACCACCTCGCCGGTGCGCAGCAGCCGCTCGGCGTCCTCCTGGCAGGCCAGCGTGTTGCCCGACTTGCGCGCGAGCGGCGCCACCACCGGCAGGGTGAAGGCCAGGTCCGCGGCGAGCATCCGCAGCGTCCGGTGGGCAGGGTGCTCGTCGAGGATCGCCAGGCCGACCATCATCGCGTCGAACGGCAGCGTGCCGGCGTGGTTGCCGACCACCAGGGCGGCGCCCTTCTCCGGGACGTGCTCGAGGCCACGGGTCTCCACCCGCCACCAGTGCCGGTAGAGCGGCCGCAGCAGCGGCGCCAGCACGTGCTCGACCAGGTCGGGGTCGTGGCCGAAGTCGTCCACCTGGTACTCGCCGACCAGCCGCCGGCGCAGGAACTCCAGCGCCTCCTCCGCCCAGTCCAGGAACGACCCTCGGGGGTCCTCCGCTTGATCCACCGGGGGGCTACCGCTCGGCCCTGCGTGGCCGCCCGCCGCTTGGGTCGGGGCCTCGCTCTCGAGCCCCCCGGACCCCCCGCCGCCTGCCGCCGTCGCCCCGGCCAGGGCGCGCTCGTGGCGCGCGCACAGCCCCGACGGCCCCGCCGGGTTGCGGCAGCGCTCGCCCTTGGCGGTGCGCGCGGCGCAGCGCGGGCGCTCCGGCGGCGCGGGGCTCACGTCCGCACCTCCCCGGAGAGCCAGGACGCGGCCCGGCGCAGCGCGCCGAGCACGTCGTGCTCGAGGCGGGCCACGCGCTGCTCGCTGACCACGCCGCGGAGCCGGGCGGCGGCGAAGTCCTCGAACGCCTCCAGCGACGAGCGCGCCGGCGCGAAGCCGAGCTCCACCCTTGCCGCGGTGGTGTCCGCCACGCGGCCGAACTGCAGGAAGCTGACCTGCTCGGGGGAGACGTCGACGGTGCGGCGCAGCAGCTCGGTCGCGTACGGCACCAGCGGCTCGGGGAGCGGCAGCGGGGGCTTGCCCGCGATGCGGATCGCCTGGCTGAGCAGGACCACGCCGCCGCCGGCGACGTTGAAGGTGCCGCGCGTCGCCGGGCCGAGCACGGCCCGCAGCAGCGCCGCCTCCGCGTCCTGCTCGTGCAGGAATTGCAGCCGCGGGTCGAAGCCGAACACCACCGGGCAGACCGGCAGCGCGAAGTAGCGCGTGAGCGGGTTCTCCACCGTCGGCCCGACCTGGTTGGCCATGCGCAGCACCGTGACGGTCACGTCCGGCCGGCGCCGGTAGAACGAGCGGACGTAGTCCTCCACCTGCATCGAGTCCCTGGCGAAGCCGTGGCGCGGCGTCCCCGGCTCCATCGACTCGGTCCACACCGCCGGGTCGCCCGGCGCCGACCCGTACACCGCCGTGGTCGACTTGAGCACCAGCCGCCGCAGGTCGGGAGCGTGGTAGGCGCCGGCGAGGAGCTGCATCGTGCCGAGCACGTTGTGCTCCTTCATGGCGGACCGACCGCCCATCGCCTCAGGCTCGGCGCCCACGCCGAGGTGCACCACGGTGTCGACCCCGGTCTCGCGCAGCACCCGCACCAGCGCCGGGCTGCCGAGGTTCACCTGGAGGACCTCGACCTTCTCGTCGAACAGCTCGAACGCGGGCGCGTCGTCGACCGCGACCACGCTGGCCACCGAGGGATCGTCGGCCAGCGCCGCCGCCACGCGCCGGCCGGTCGACCGGGCGGCGCCGGTGACCAGGATGCGGCGGGCCGCCTCGGCCATCAGTCCACCACCCGGCTGACCACCACCGGGTCGCCGGTCCGCGCCCGCAGGCGCTCGGCGGCCCTGCCCTGGTTGACGGCCACGGTCAAGAGGCGGAACGAGTCCTCGTGGAGGACCATGCGGCCGGCGGGGACCGAGGCGAAGGTCTCTGCGAAGGGCATGCGCCAGGTCTGCCCGCCGAGCCGGACCTGAACCCGGTCGCCGAGCAGCGCGCCCACGCTCTCCAGCTCGGCCCGGCTGACGTTCAGGGCGACGTTGCCGAAGTGGTCGACCAGCACCACCTCGCCGTGGATGTGGTCGTCGTCGACCCGGGAGCGCGGCGGCGTGAGCCGCTGGAGGCCCTCCGGGTCCAGTTCGGGGCCGAGCGCCGCCGGGTCGACCCCGGCGGCGAGGTGGGCGGCGGCCGGGGCGAACACGTCCCGCCCGTGGAACGTCTTGGAGACGTGCTGGAGCTGGTACTCCGGGTTGGCGATGGCGTGCACCCGCTTGGCGCCGCCGAGCTCGTCGGCGGCCCAGGCCAGCAGGCCGTTGTCCGGGCCGACCAGCAGGCTCGTGCCGGCCTCGACCACCACCGCGCCGCGCGGGGTGCCGACCGCCGGGTCGACCACGGCCAGGTGGACCGCCGGCGGCATGAACGGCACCGACTGGGCGAGCACGATCGCCCCCTGGCGCACGTCCTGGGGGGCGACCGCGTGGCTCACGTCGATCACCCGCGCGTGCGGCGCGATCCCGGCCATCACTCCACGGCAGACGCCGACGAAGTTGTCGTCCAGCCCGTAGTCCGACAGGAAGGTGATCCAGTCATGATTCGCCACAGGTCCACGCTCATTCCGTGCCGAAGAGGTGGCGGAGGTCGACCCGGGTGGTGGAGGACCAGTCGGGGGTGATGCGGGTGGAGCCGAGCCGCAGTGCCCTGGCACCCTCCGAGACGGTCGAGATCATCCGCAGGCCGCGGTCCTCGGCCAGTTCCAGGTAGCCGATGCCGACGCAGGAGCCCTTGCCGTCCTCCATGCCCACCAGGAGCCCCGCCAGGCTGCGGAGGTCCGCGTCCGGCGGCAGGCTCGGCATGAACACCGCCGGCTTGACCCGCCAGCGGTGCAGCGGTCCGGAGAAGTAGGAGACGAAGCGCGCCCGCCGCGTCTCGGCGCGGTCGTAGGCCGAGGTCGGGTGGGCATCGGGATGGACCGGCCAGGCCTCCACCCGGGCGGGGGTGAAGCGCCTGGCGATCCCGAGCAGCGGGTCCAGCTCCTCGCCGCGCTGGAAGCCGATCACGTAGTCGGGCCTGGTCACCTCGAGCTTGTGGTACTTCAGGATCTGGCCGTAGACGCCGCTGATCAGGCTGGAGGTGTCGACCACCACCAGCTCGGCCCCGCCGGCCCTGGCCTCGTTCATCAGCTTCGCCGTCCCGGCCACCAGCGGCAGCAGGTGGAACTGGGCCGACACCCAGCCGACGAAGTAGAGCCCGTCCGCCCGGGCCAGCTCGTCGTCGCTCAGGTGCTTGGCCTCGAGCACGTGCTTCAGCCCGATGGTGGTCGGCGGCCCCACCGTGGTGCGGCCGACGTCGGTGTCGAGGTAGGCGGCGGGGATGCCGCGCTCGACCGCGCCGGCGAGCAGTGCGCGAGCGAAGGTGGTCTTGCCGGAGTCCATCGAGCCGAGCAGGATCACCGTCCCCGGGTCGTCGAGGACCTGCTCGACCAGGCGGGCGTGCTTGTCGCTCACAGTCGGGCCGTGAGGTGCTCGGCCAGCGGCTCGTAGTGCGCTGGCAGTACGTTGTCGTCCATGCCCACGACCACCTCGGCGCGGCCCTCGGCCTTGGCCATCGGCAGCGCGGGGTCGTTGATGTCGGCCACCGACACCACGTCGATGCCGCGCTCGGCCGCCGCCCCGGCGAAGCCGTGGTCCCCGACCACCAGGTCGACCTCGCCAGCCTGGTCGAGCACCAGCTCCATCGGGTGGGCGTCGTGGGTGTGGTACAGCTTGGAGGCCGAGGCGAGCGTGGCCACCTGCAGCACGTAGCGGATCATGCGCCGCTGGCCGCCGAGCATGAAGGCGATCCCGTCGCCCGGCCGCGACACCTTGGCCCCGCCGTCGCGCATGGCCGCCGCCACGATCTGGTACATCCCCAGCGGTCCGGTCGGGTGGCCGGTGGCGAACAGCACGTGCTCGCCGTCCCGCGCCGCCCTGGTGAGCCGCTCGGCCGCCACGTCGAGCTCGTCGAGCACCAGCTCCGGCTCGATGAAGGTCGGCCCACCCGCCGGCTCCCCCGGCGTGTGGGTCCAGCCGAACTGCCTGGTCACCTCGGCCAGCACGTCGTCGCGGCTGTAGCGGCTCATCCCCGACAGCCCGAAGCAGTGCTCCGGGTCGCCGGCGGCCACCAGCTCCGCCTTGCGCAGCACGTCCCCCACCGGCGTCCGCACCGACCCGGCGATACGACTCGCAACCAGGTGCTCGCGCAGATGCTCCCGAGGGATCGCGGGCATGCCAACTCCATCATCGGACGTTTGGGGCACCCTCATGGTAGCGGAGAGGTCGTGTTCCCCGACCGGTGCCGGTCGGCGGCCGCCCAGCCCGCTCAGACCCGCAGGCCGTGCAGGGGGAACAGGTTGTTGCGCAGGGTGTCGAGCGCGACGGCGACCTGGCCCTCCACGCGGCCGCGGTGGTCGGAGGAGAGGGCGACGACGTCGTCGGCCATCTCCGGGGGGACGTCGGCGCCGAGGCTGGAGACCTCCTCGCGGTAGGCCTCGGGGAGGTGGTCGGGGAGGTCGGCGCCGACCATCTCGGCGAGGTAGCCGCACCAGGCGCGGGGGACGACCGCGGCCCACTGGTAGCCGCCGCCGCCGGTGGCCAGCCAGCGGCCCTGGGTGACGGTGTGGGCGAGGTCGTGGAGGCGGCTGGCGAGCTGGCGGTAGGCGCCGGTGGTGAGGGCCAGGTGGGCCAGCGGGTCGGTGTAGTGGGTGTCGCAGCCGAGCTGGCTGACCAGGATCTCGGGCTCGAAGGCGCGCACCAGCGCGGGCACCAGCGCGTCGAAGGCCGCCAGGTAGAGGTCGTCGGTGGTGTAGGGCGGCAGGGGCAGGTTGGCGATCGACCCCTTGGCGTCGCCCTCGCCGATCTCGTCGGGGAAGCCGGTCCCGGGGAACAGGTAGCGGCCGGACTCGTGCAGCGAGATGGTGAGCACGCGCGGGTCGTCGGCGAAGATCGCCTCGACCCCGTCGCCGTGGTGGACGTCGACGTCGACGTAGGCGACCTTGCGGACGCCCTGCTCGAGCAGCCAGGCGATGGCGACGGCCGGGTCGTTGTAGACGCAGAAGCCGGAGGCGCGGTCGGGCATGGCGTGGTGCAGGCCGCCCGCCGGCGAGAACGCGTGCTGGGATCGAGCCTCGAGGACCGCGGCGGCGGCGGCGAGGGTGGCGCCGCAGACCCTGGCCGAGGCGTCGTGGATGCCGCGGAACGACGGCGTGTCGCCGGGCCCGAGCCCGTAGCTGGGCGCGGCGTGCCCGTCCTGGCCGCACGCCTTGACCACGGCGAGGTACTCGAGGCTGTGGACCCGGGCGAGGTCGGCGCCTGACGGCGCCGCGGGCGCGACCAGCTTGGCCCGGTCGAGCAGGCCGGTCGCCCGCGCCAGCGAGATCGTCAGGCGCACCCGCTCCGGACGCAGGGGGTGCTCGGGGCCGAAGTCGTAGGCGGCCAGCTCCTCGTCCCAGGCGACGGTCACCGGACCGGACACGAACCCCTCCCGGACGTCGTCGTGGCGCTGTGGCCACCCAGGCTACGCCCTACGCGGGAGGCGCCGTCAGAACGCGACGTTCAGCGGGGTGTTGTGGCAGGTGCCGCCGACCAGGACGTTGACGATCCGCTTGGTGGCCCGGTGGCCGCTGGTCGGGCTGGTGACCGTGATGCGCACGTCGTAGCGCTGGTTCCGCGCCAGCTTGTAGATGCTGTAGAAGCCGTTGTCGGCGCCGCTGCCGATGGCGAAGCCGAGGATCTTGTTGCGCGGGTCGGTGTCCGGGTACATCGACCAGGCGATCGCCCGGTCGGCCTTGATGCGCTGCCCGTGGAGGGTGACGTAGCCGTGCACGCCACCGGTGAGGCCGCCGGTGCGGCCGCAGACGACCGGCAGGCGCAGGTTCACCCCGGAGCCGATCGCGACCTTGCGGCGCATCGAGCCGCCAAAGTAGGTGGTGTCGGTGGTGCCGCTGGGGTTCTTCGGGTAGGTCTCGATCCACGCCGTGGCGGCGTTGGCGGGCAGGCCGACCCGCCAGGCGACCTGGCCGGAGCTCCCGCCAGACGGCGGCAGGGTGCGGTTCAGGTGCAGGTAGGTCGTGTAGCCGGAGCCGCCGGGGCAGCCGTCGAGCTTGATGTGGCGGCCGTAGCGGTCGAGCACGTCGAGCCCGATGAAGACGTTGACCACCGAGCCGTCCGAGCCGCGCACGCTGCCGGAGATCGACCGGTGGTTGCTGGCCGCGCAGGCGGCGTCGGCGCGGGACGACGGCACGGCGGCGGCCAGCGCGCCGGCAAGCAGGGCGGGAACCAGCAGGGACGCAAGACGGCGCACGCGATCGGTCCTCCATGGCGGAAGGGCTGCGACGGCTGCTGGACACTCATCGGACGGGACGGTCGGCAGCTTAGCGACTGTCGGGAACTTCGACCGACCAGCAGTGCTCGAGGCATCCCATTTCGGCAACTCGATACCGATTCGAGACGCCTCGACTCGTCCCGCTCGACCAGTTCCTGGGAGACTGGAAAGGTGACGGCCGTTCGACCGCCACCCGTCCCGGAAGCCGGAGGTTCCTCGCAGGTGCCTGTCGCGGAGGCTGAGCGCCTCAGCAAGCGCTACGGCTCGGTGCTGGCCCTGCGAGGTGTCGACGTGACCGTCCAGTCCGGCTGCACCGGGCTGGTCGGCTCCAACGGGGCCGGCAAGTCCACCCTCATCAAGCTGCTGCTCGGCCTGCTGAAGCCGGACGTCGGCCAGGCTCGGGTGCTCGGCCACGACGTTGCCGTCGACCCGCTCGCCGTGCGGCAGGCGGTCGGCTACCTGCCCGAGGGCCAGTGCCTGCCCGCCGACG
This sequence comes from Actinomycetes bacterium, assembly GCA_036377075.1. GTDB lineage: Bacteria > Actinomycetota > CALGFH01 > CALGFH01 > CALGFH01 > DASUZB01. The sequence goes on from DASUZB010000086.1 coordinate 11,620, forward strand.
TGACCGCGGCCGACTTCGTGGCGTTCATGGCCCAGCTCGGCGGCCTGCCGCCAAGGCAGGCCCGCGAGCGGGCCAGTGAGATCTGCTACCAGGTCGGACTGGAAGAGGAGCGGTACCGGGCCATCGGCGGCTTCTCCACCGGCATGCAGCAGCGGGTGAAGCTGGCCGCGGCGCTGGTCCACGACCCGCAGCTGCTGCTGCTCGACGAGCCCACCGACGGCATGGACCCGCAGGGCCGCGAGGACATGCTCGACCTGATCAAGCGGATCCGCGCCGAGCTGGGCGTCGACGTGCTCGTCTCCACCCACCTGCTCGGCGACGTCGAGCGGGTCTGCGACCACGTCACCATGGTCCACGCCGGCAGGGTGCTGCTGCAGGCCTCGATCGTCGAGGCCGCGGGCACCGCCTCACCTGGCTTCGGGGTCCAGCTCGGCGACAACGGCGGCGAGGTGCAGGCCGCCCTGGCCGCCGCCGGCCTCGAGGTCAAGCCGGCCGGGGAGGAGCTGCAGGTCCACGGCCGCGACGGCGCCGCCGACCTGGTCAGGGACGTCGCCGCGGAGCGAGGCTGGGCGCTGCGCCGGCTGGTGCCCCGCGCCCCCAGCCTCGAGGAGACCTTCCTGCGCCTGCAGGCCGCGGCCGCCGCCGAGGAAGAGGCTCCGGTGCCAGAGGGGCCGAAGCCCGAGCCCGCGTGGAGGGCGTCGTGAGCGAGCTGCCCGCCGCCGGCGCGATCTACGACCGGGGCTACCGCCACTACGACGGCCCCCGCGAGGGCCGCTCGCGCCGGATCAAGGCGATCGTCGTGGCGGGCGTGCGCCGCGTGCTCGGGCTGAAGCGCAACTGGAAGACCAAGGTGGTGCCGTTCGCCCTGATCGTCGCGGCGTTCGGCCCGGTGCTGGCGTTCATCGGCATCCGCCTGCTGGTCGGCGAGGCGGCCGGCCAGTTCCTCGGCTACCCCGACTACTTCGGGCTCGTCGCGGTCGTGCTGCTGCTTTTCGCGGCCACGGCAGCGCCCGAGCTGCTGTGCCCCGACCGTCGCCAGCACGTGCTCGCCCTGGTGTTCACCAGGCCGGTGACCCGGGTCGACTACCTGGCCGCCAAGCTGGCAGCCCTGCTCCTGGTCATCGGACTGGTCGCCCTGCTGCCGCTGGTGATCCTGTACGCCGGCAACGCGCTCACCGCGCCGAGCGCCGCGACCTACCTCCGCCACCACCTCGGCGACCTTGGCCGCATCCTGTTCGCCGGCGGCGTGCTGACCGTCTTCTACGCGGTCGTCTCGCTGGCGGTGGCGAGCCTCGCCGAACGCCGCAGCCTGGCCACGGCCGGCCTGCTCGGTACCTTCCTGGCATCCAGCGCCCTGGCCAACGCGATGTTCTTCAGCTCCCCGCCCACCACGCCAGGACGCCGCTGGCTCACCTTCGTCTCCCTCGGCGGCCTGCCCACGCGCTTCGTGGACTGGGTCTTCGGCGAGCCGTTCCCCGCCGGCTCCCTGGCCGGCCAGGCCGGCTTCACCGGCCCCGCCTACCTGATCGCCCTCGCCGTCCTCACCCTGCTCGCGGGGGCCTTGCTCGCCTGGCGCATCGCCAGGCTGCAGCCATGAGCGAGTCGACCACCGGCCCGGTGGTCGAGCTGCGCCACTTCTCCAAGTGGTACGGGGACGTGGTCGCGGTCGCCGACCTCTCCTTCGAGCTGCGCCCGGGCGTGACCGGCCTGCTCGGGCCGAACGGGGCGGGCAAGACCACCACGCTCAAGGCGATCACCGGCCTGCTGCAGCCCTCCCAGGGTGAGGTGCTGCTGTTCGGCCGGCCGCTGGCCGGCGACCCGATGCTGTACCGGGCGATCGGGGTGGTGCCCGACGGCGACCGCCTCTACCCGCGGCTGACCGTCCGCTCCTACGCCCGGCTGCATGCGGAGCTGCAGGGGCTGGAGCGGCCCTCGACCGCCGCCGACGAGGCAATCGCCCAGGTCGGGATGGAGGCGCTGGCCGGGCGGCGCCTCGGCGGCCTGTCCAAGGGCGAGCGGCAGCGCGCCAAGGTGGCCGGCGCGATCGTCCACAAGCCCTCGCTGCTGATCCTCGACGAGCCCATGACGGGCATGGACCCCGGCCAGCGGGCGCGCTTCATCGAGCTGGTGCGGGCGCTCGGCCAGGGCGGCGTGACCGTGCTGGTGTCGAGCCACATCCTCGGCGAGGTGGAGCGGCTCGCCTCGCAGATCCTGGTGCTGGTCGGCGGCCGCCTGGCCGCGTCCGGCGACTTCCACGCCATCCGCGACCTGATGGCCGACCAGCCCCGCACGGTGGTGGTCCGGGCGGAGGGCGCCCGCGAGCTGGCCACCGGCCTGATCGCCATGCCGACCACGGTCGCCGTGGAGGTCGACGGCGACCGCATGCAGGCCCGCACCCGCTCGGTGGAGGCGTTCGCCACCGAGCTGCCGCGGCTCGCCTACGACCTCGGCGTGAGCCTGCGCGAGGTCCGCACCACCGACGAGTCGCTCGAGCAGGTCTTCCGCTACCTGGTGGGGCGCCGGTGAGGCGCGCCTGGGTGGTCTGCCGCCACGCCCTCGGCCAGCTCCTGGCGGGGCGCCGGCTGGTCGTGACCGTCCTGCTCAGCGCGATCCCGCTGCTCGCGCCGGCGCTGCTGTTCGCCGCCAGGGGCAACACCGACCCGGTCGACTTCAGCCTCGGCCTGTTCCGCAACCTGGTGCTGCCGTTCCTGCTGCCGGTCGTCAGCCTCGCCTTCGCCACCGCGGCCCTCGGCTCCGAGGTGCGCGACGGCACCGCCACCAACCTGCTGCTGAAGCCGATCGGCAGGGCGGCCATCCTGGCCGCGGAGTTCGCCGCCGCCGTGGTCGCCACCCTGGTGGTGCTGCTGCCGCTGCTGGTGCTGAGCCAGGCGATCGCCGGGACCACCTCCAGCCTGCTGGTCGGCACGCTCGCGGCCACCACCGTCGGCGCGCTCGCCTACAGCGCCCTCGGCCTGGCCCTTTCCCTGTTCATCGGGCGCGCGCTCGCGGTCGGCCTGGTCTACGTCGTCCTCTGGGAGGGCGCCCTGGTGAGCGTGGCGCCGTCGGCCTCGTCGCTGGCGGTGCGCGGCTACGCGGAGGGCGTGCTCGCCGCCATCACCGCCCACGACGGCCCGACCGTCGCGGCCCGGCTCGGCCCGGTCAGCGCCACCGTGCTCGCCGCCGCGGTCACCCTGCTCGCCCTGACCCTCGCCGCCCGCCGTCTCAGCCACATGGACGTCAAGTGACTGCCCCGCAGGGAGGGCGGCTGGGATGGCTTGGTGGGCGGCTGGCTCGGTGAGCGCGCGGGGCGGCGACCATCGCGTCGGCGGGCGGCGGAGGACGGTGGTGCCGCCTCTCTGGTCCGATGAACTGCGAATGCCCCGCAGGGAGGGCGACCGGAAGGCCAGGCGGGCGGCTGGCTCGGTGCTGACCGTGCTGGGGAGGGATGCGCGGTGCTGAGGTTGTCGGTCAGCTGGGGTGGTCGGTCGGCTCGGTGAGGTGATCGGGCCGGGCCGGGCCGCCTTGGTCGTTCGTGGTCGGACGCAGCCGCCCGTCCTGCCTGGCGGCGGAACCGTCGAGGGCGGAGGCTGAACCGCCCAGGCTGGCGGCGGCACCGTCGAGGCTGGCGGCGGGAGCCGACTGCAGGTCGATGTCGGGCGGCAGCAGGGAGTCCGCGGGCGGCTCGGCGGTCGGCTGGGGCTCGGCGGAGGTGTCCATCGCCAGCATCCAGGCAGGGCGCAGCAGGCGTACGGCGGTCACGGTGCCGAGCAGCGCGAGGCCGGTGGCGGCGGTGACCACGGGGAGGCCGACGCGGTCGCCGAGCCAGCCCTGGATGACCAGGCCGCTGGCGTGGCCGCCGCCGACCGCGAGCATGAACAGGCTGGCGATGCGGGCGCGGAGCTCGCGGGGCGCGCGCGCCTGGCACACCGTCGAGGTGCCGGACAGGACCGCCAGGTAGCAGAACCCGAGTACGCCGATGCCCGCGACCGCCAGCGGGAACCGTGGCGCCAAGCCGTAGAGCGCGGCCGCCGGGCCGACCGCGAACAGGGCGCAGACCAGCAGGCGCCGCCTGCCGAGCCGGGCGGCCAGCGGGGTGGCGGCGAGGGCGGAGAGCACCGCACCGACCCCCTGGGCCGTGACCAGCGCCGAGGTGCCGCCGGCGCCGGCGTGGAACACCTTGATCGCCACCGCGGGCACCAGGCCGATGAACGGCGAGACCAGGAACGTCGTGGCGAGCAGCAGCAGCAGGGCGGTGCGGATGCCTTCGTCCCGGCGGGCGGCGCGCGCGCCGACGGCGATGTTGGCCCACAGGCGCGGCCTCGGCCCCTCCGGGCGGCGCACGGCGGGGACGCGGACCAGCGCGAGCGCCACCAGCACGCCTGCGAAGCTGACCGTGTTCAGCCCGAACGCCCATGACAGGCCGCCGGCGGTGATGACGATGCCTGCCAGCGCCGGCCCGACCACCCTGCCGAGGTTCCACTGGGCGGCGCCGAGGCTCATCGCCCCGAGCAGGTCCTCGGCCGGCACCAGGTCTGGGGTGATGGCCGAGAAGGTCGGCATGTAGACGGCGAAGGCGCAGCCCGCCAGCAGCACGATCACGGCCACCGCCGCCAGTGACAGCGAGCCGGTGGCGGCCAGGAGCGCCAGGGTGCCGGCGAGCAGCGTCTGGAACAGGGTCACGCCGGCGAGGAACCGGCGCCGGTCGAAGCGGTCGGCGAGCGCGCCGCCGATCGGGCCGAGCAGGACGGTCGGCACGTAGGTGAGCGCCGCGACCGTGCCGGTCCAGGCCGCCTGGCCGGTGGTCTGGGTGACGTAGACGCCGACGGCCACGGTCTCCATCCAGGTGCCGATGTTGGAGACGAACGACCCGGTCCAGACGGTGGCGAAGCCACGATGGCGGAAGGGGCGCAGCGGAGACGCCCCGGCGGGGCGGCTGGTGCTGGTCACGCGACCAAGGCTACCGGCAGCGCCGCGATGCGGCACACGGCCCCAGCCGGCCCCCGGCGCGGGTACGGCCCCGCCCGGCTCACGCTCGGCGCTGGAACCGGTACCCTGCCCATATGTCGCCTCTGGTCGAGCTGAGCGAACGCCCCGAGCTCCGGGACCCGTTCCTGGTGGTGCACCTGTCGGGCTGGCAGGACGCCGGGGCTGCCGGCCAGACCAGCGCCGTGTTCCTGCGCGCCCGCTGGGACGCCCGGACGCTGGCCGAGTTCGACAGCGACGAGCTGATCGACTACCGGGCGAGGCGGCCCGTGGTGCGGCTCTCCGGCGGCACCATCTCGCAGGTGAGCTGGTCGGCGGTCGAGCTCTCGCTCGGCGACGCGGGAGACCGCGACGCGCTGCTGCTCACCGGGCCGGAGCCCGACTTCCGTTGGCGCGCCTTCGGCGACGAGGTGGTCAGGGTCTGCCGCGAGCTGGGCGTCCAGGAGGTGTTCGGGTTGGGCGCGTTCCCCGCCCCCAGCCTGCACACCGACCCGGTCGCGGTGCTCGGCACCTCGGCCGACCCGGAGCTGGCCGGGCGGCTGGAGACCGTGGCGATGACCGTGGAGCTGAACGGCGGCATCCAGAGCGTCCTCGAGGAGCGCCTGCACCGGGCCGGCATCCCGGCCACCGGCCTGTGGGCAAGGGTGCCTCCCTACGTCGCCGGGGGCGGCCATCCGCCCGCCGCCCTCGCCCTGGTGCGCACGCTGGCCCGGCTCGCGAAGCTCGAGGTCGACACGACCGAGCTGGAGGCGGCCACCAAGGAGCACCTGGAGCAGGTCGAGCAGGCGATCCGCGAGCGCCCCCAGATCGGCGAGTTCATCGACCAGATCCGCGCCCTGGTCGAGCAGGGCGACGACCGCATCCCCTCAGGCGACGAGATCGCCGCCGAGCTGGAACGCTTCCTGTCCCAGCAGCCACCCCCCGACGACGAGGCGCTCTGACTCGCCGGAGAAGCGCGGCGGTTCAGGACGGCGACGTGGCCAGCGCGGTGGTGAGCCAGGGTCGCAGGATCGGCAGCACGCTGGCGGCCTGCATCGCCTGGGTGTGGTCGAGACCGTCCAGCACCCGGACGTCCCACCCGTTCCCTTCGAGCTCCGCGCGCCGCTCGAGCAGCGGCCGTGCGATGCGCACCCGCACGCCGCCCCAGCGCTCGCCGTAGTCGACCTCGTCCGCCGACCCCGCGAAGCAGAGCCGCGGGCAGGCCAGCCGCGCCTGGGCGGCACGGTCGTCGAAGCCCCGCAGCGCCGTGTAGAGGGTGACGAACTGTCGGGTCTGGGCTTCGCTGAGGGTGACCTCCACCGAGGACCAGTCCAGCTCGTCCGGGGCCGCCTCGGCGGCGGTGGCCGGCGCGGCCCGGTCGCGCGGCTCGGTGGCCAACCGGTGGGTCGCGGTGGTCACCGCCAGCATCTCGGCGTAGGGGCCGTCGATCGGCGGGTAGCCGCCCAGGACCAGCGCGGAGACCCGGTCGGTGCGGATCGCCAGCTGCAACCCGCTCAGCGCCAGCCAGGAGTACCCGTACCAGGCGAACCGGTCGGCTCCGGCGCTGTCGGCGACGGCGAGGAAGTCGCTGGCGAGGCTGTCGGGGACCAGGGTGTCCGGCTTGGGATTGGCGAGCACGTGGCCCTCGTAGTCGAACGCCACCACGCGGAAGGCGTCCTTCAGGCCGTCGACCAGCGAGCGGCCCAGCGCCGGGTCGTTGCCCCAGCGCCGCAGCACCTCCGCCTCGGGGCCCTCGACCGGCCGCGGGTTCACCGGCAGCAGCAGCGCCGGACCCTCGCCGTGGACCTGCACCTCGATGGCGCTGCCGTCGTGCAGCCTCGCCTCGTGCATGTGACCTCCATGTCCGCGCCTGGTGGACCGGCGTGCGGCCCTATACGCTGTAAGCCAATAGATAGTATACGCCATAAGGAGTTGGCGGATGCCGCGCAGGCAACGCGACCCCGGCGACGACCCGCGAGGGTGGTCCTTGCCCGATCGGATGCCCGTGCTCGCCGGCCAGGGCGACCCGGCCCGGTCGATGGCCCTGCTGTGGCGCACGCCGAGCGACCGCACCGGACCCGGCCCCAAGCCTGGGCTGAGCGTGGACGCCATCGTGGCGGCGGCGATCGCGGTGGCGGACGCGGACGGCCTGGCGGGGCTGTCGATGCGGGCGGTGGCGGAGCGGCTCGGCGTCACCGCCATGGCCCTGTACACCTACGTGCCCGGCAAGAACGAGCTGGTCGACCTGATGTACGACGGGGCACACGCCGAGCTGCCCGGCCGCTACGACCTCGGGGAGGGCTGGCGCGCGGCGGTGACCTCGTGGGCCACCGGCCTGGTGCGGTTCTACGTGCGGCACCCGTGGGCGCCGCAGGTGTCGTTCGCGCGCCCGGTGCTGGGGCCCAACGAGCAGGCCGTGGTCGAGGCGCTGGCGCGGATCCTGCGCCAGACGGGCCTGCCCCCAACGG